>CAZIHW010000118.1:0-10477 GCA_964539045.1 uncultured Eubacteriales bacterium
CAGAAGCTTGTAAAGCAGCAAGTGAGAGCACATTTATAAAAGAACACCTGCCGGATACGATAATTGATATTTACTGTAACAGATAAGTATCTAAGTAACAGATAAATACTCACTGCACAAATATATACTTATTGTAACAAATAAAAAACTGATACAACCGCAAACCAAGGGGGGGAAGCAATATGAGTTTGAAAGAGCGTGTATACAGCGTTCTTGTCGTCTCAGCATCTGATGATTTCAACGCTGCATGTGCTGCCATGCTTCCCGATTCTACATATTCACCGATTAAGGTTGTATCAAATATAAGCGCAGCAAAACGGGAGACAGCTGAGCGTTATTACGATTTTATTTTAATAAATTCTCCCCTGCCGGACGATATGGGCACAAGATTCGCTATTGATGTATCTTCTTCAAAAAATGCAGTCGTTCTTTTTCTTGTGCGTTCTGAGATTCACAATGAGATATACGATAAAGTTGCCGAGCATGGAGTATTTACATTGCCCAAGCCCACGTCTAAGGCCAATATGATGATAGCTATACGATGGCTCGCCAGTGCAAGGGAACGCATCCGCAAATTTGAGAAAAAGAACCTCTCCATAGAAGAAAAAATGGAAGAGATCCGCATCGTAAACAGAGCAAAGTGGCTTCTTATAAGCGAACTTAAGATGGATGAGGCGGGGGCTCACAAGTATTTGGAAAAGCAGGCCATGGACCGTTGCATTTCGAAAAGGGAATTGGCCGAAGAAATTATCAAAACATACACTTAAACTACTATTACATACAATTAAAGTTGTCTATTGACAAGACTTTTGTGTATGAGTATAATTTATCTAGTTTTTAAGTAAGGAGTGAGCGGAATGGCTGTTTGTTCAACTAATGTTGCCGACAACCGTGTCTCTAATTCTGCCCTCTGCACGAAAACTATGTCTTTTGCCTTTACCTATGCAGTACGATTTTTTACGTACTGCATTTTTTGTTATTACTTTTACGGCATGAAGGGTAACAACCAGCAAAGGACGCAAGCTTTGGCATAGCTATTAACATAGCGCCGATTTGTCATTATAGCGGCTTCCTTGGTTGGGAGCCGCTTTTTTATGCTATACAGTTTATGGCATATAGTTTCAAAAACAGTAGCCTGACGGCTGAGGAGTATATGAAACTAATATTAGTATTTTATACAGAGGTGTGATATATGAACGAACTTGAATTAGCCCGAAAAGAAATAAGCAAGATTGATTCTGAAATGGCTGAGCTCTTTGAAAAACGTATGAAGGAATGCGAGTCAATTGCAGCATACAAAAAAGAGCACGGTCTTTCGGTAAGAGATTCTGTAAGAGAAACTGAGATCATAAATAAAAACAGAAGTCTCATTAAAAATGCAGAGATTGAATCTTATTATGTTCAGTTTCTGAAAAACACGATTGATGTTTCATGCGAATACCAATCAAAAATAATGAACGGTATGCGGGTAACTTATTCCGGTGCAGAAGGCGCATTTGCTTATATTGCTGCTAAAAGAATGTTTCCGGATGCAGAGCTCGTTGCGTGCTCAGACTTTAAATCAGCTTATGATGCCGTTGAAAAAGGCGAATATGACTGTGCAGTTCTTCCTCTTGAGAACAGCTACGCAGGTGAAGTGGGAACCGTAATGGATCTCATATTCTCAGGCAATTTGTACGTTAACCAAAGCATCGATTTGCCGATAGTCCATAATCTGCTTGTAAATGAGGGTGCAAAGCTCAGCGATATAAAGAAAGTTGTAAGCCACCCGCAAGCCCTTGAGCAATGTAGAAACTATATACATAAATATGGATTCGAGACAGAAAGTTATTCAAATACCGCTTTGGCTGCAAAGTATGTAAAGGAGAGCGGAGATTTATCTATAGCAACAATTGCTTCGGAAGAATCGGCCGAAATATTCGGTCTCAAGCTCATCGATGCTGGCATAAATGACATAAATAACAACACAACAAGATTTGCCGCCTTCTCAAGGGCTCAGAACAGACCGGTTTCTAACAACAACCGTGATGAAGAAAGCTTCATCCTGGTATTCACTGTAAGGAATGAGGCCGGAGCACTTGCGCAAACACTTAACATAATAGGTGCCCATGGCTACAACATGAGGAGCCTTCGAAGCAGGCCTATGAAAGATCTTCAATGGAACTACTTCTTCTATATCGAGGCAGAAGGCAACATAAATACAGAAAACGGACGAGACATGATTCGTGAGCTCTCAGCTATTTGTGCAAAGCTCAAATTGGTGGGAACCTTCTACAATAATGAAAACGACTGAGGAGAGATATAATGATTATCCCTGTCAATCTCGGAGAATTATCCTATGACATAGTACTTCAAAACGGAGCGTTGAAAAGTTTTGGGAAGCTTATAAATTTAGATCGGAAAGTGCTGGTTGTCACTGACAGCGGCGTACCTTCTGAATATGCAGAAACAGTGGCCTCCCAATGCAAGGATGCCGTTATAGCTACTATACCGCAAGGTGAGGCCAGCAAGTGCTTTGATACTCTTAAGGAACTGCTGGACAAGATGCTGAAAGCCGACTTCACAAGAAAGGATTGTGTTGTGGCAGTAGGCGGGGGTGTAGTCGGAGATCTTAGCGGCTTCACTGCTTCCTGTTATATGCGCGGAATAGATTTTTACAATGTCCCGACGACTTTGCTCTCTCAGGTGGATTCGTCTATAGGCGGAAAAACAGCTATTGATTTTGAGGGAGTAAAAAACATCATAGGTGCATTCTATCAGCCCAAAAAAGTTATCATTGATCCTGAGGTCCTTAAGACCCTGGATGAGAGACAGCTTCATGCAGGATTGGCAGAGGCAATTAAGATGTCTGCAACATCTGACAAGGAATTATTCGAGTTTATAGAGAACAGCACATCTTTGGAGGATGATCTTCCGACAATAATAGAAAAAGCTCTTCTCATCAAAAAGGCAGTGGTAGAACAGGATCCGAAAGAAACGGGACTTCGAAAAGTTCTGAACTTCGGTCACACCATCGGACATGCTGTTGAAAGTTTTTCCGGAGGTGAGCTGCTCCACGGCGAGTGCGTAGCATTGGGGATGTTACCTCTCAGCAGTCCAAAGGCGTCGGAGCGTATAAAGAAGGTACTGGATAAGTACTCTTTACCTACTGCTATAAAACAGACACCCTCTGAACTCCTGCCCTTTATCATTCACGATAAGAAGAGACAAAAAGACGGCATATCTGTCGTCTATGTAGATACAATAGGAGAATTTCGTTTTCAATGCATGAAACCACAGGAAATACTTGATTGTTTGGAGAGTTTAATATGAAGAATACATTCGGACAAAGTATTGCGGTAACTATTTTCGGAGAAAGTCACGGCCCGGCAGTCGGAGTTGTTATCGACGGACTTGCCCCCGGCATATCTGTGGATGAAAACTTCATAAAAAACCAACTTTCAAAACGCAGACCGCAGACTGCAATGGACACACCAAGACGTGAGCCGGACAACTACAAGATACTCAGCGGTGTTTTTTCAGGAAAAACAACCGGCTCACCTATATGCATAGTCATACCAAACGAGAATACTAATAGCAGCGACTACAATTACGGTCCGGCAAGGCCTTCTCATTCCGACTATTCAGCATTTTGTAAATACCATGGCTTCGAGGATTACAGAGGCGGCGGTCATTTCTCGGGAAGAGTCACCGCGGCTCTTGTGGCTGCCGGCGGTATTCTCATACCTGCCCTCGAGGGTATAGGCATATCAATCGGAACCCATATACTCAGCTGTGGCGAAATAAAAGATCGTGACTTTTCGGATATAAAAGGAGATATCGATGTTTTGAAGAGATCCGACTTCCCTGTCCTCAACCAGGACAGTGCGAACAAAATCTCTGAACACATCATAAATGCCGGCAAATCTCTTGACAGTGTGGGCGGAACCACACAGACCGCCATATACGGAATGAAGGCCGGCATAGGTGAGCCTTGGTTCGACTCTGTGGAAAGTATAATATCCCATGCTATATTCAGCCTCGGTGGTATAAAAGGCATAGAATTCGGCAAGGGATTTGAATTTTCAAAGCTGACGGCAAGCCAATGCAACGATGAATTTGCTATTAAAGACGGCAAGGTTGTAACAAATACCAATAACAATGCCGGAATAAACGGAGGCATAACCAATGGTATGCCGATTCTCTTCAACTGCGCAGTGAAACCTACACCGTCAATTGCCAGAGAGCAATCCACCGTTGATTTCAACAGCAATTGTGAGACAAAGATATCCATAAAAGGAAGGCATGATCCTGCTATTATACGCAGAATATGTCCGGTGATTGACAGCGTCACAGCAATTGCGCTCTGTGACTTGATAGCGCAAAGATACGGTACTGACGTGTTCACGAAAGGAATAAAACCATGATTTACGGATTAATCGGGGAACATCTGACTCACAGCTACTCTCGTGAAATACATGAGCAAATAGCTGATTACAAATATGAATTATGCGAACTGGCCCCCGATGAGCTTGATAACTTTTTTAAAGACCGTTCCTTCAAAGCCATAAATGTGACTATACCATATAAGCAGTCCGTAATACCGTATTTGGACGAGGTATCAAAGGTTGCGCAGGATATCGGCGCAGTAAATACCATCGTCAACCGAAACGGTAAGCTCTATGGATACAACACAGACTTTGCGGGAATGAAAGCCCTCATTGAAAATGCCGGTATTGAAGTTGCAGGCAAAAAGGTGCTCATCCTCGGCACGGGAGGAACATCTAAAACAGCTCATGCCGTTGCAGAAGATCTCGGGGCAAAAGAGATCATACATGTGTCTCGCAAGTCAGGAGAAAAAACTGTCACTTATGATGAGGCATATACCCTGCACAGCGATGCACAGGTGGTAATAAATACAACACCTGTCGGCATGTATCCCAACACGGGAAGCTGTCCGATAGACATCACTAAATTTAATAAACTCACCGGAATTGCCGATGCAATATACAACCCTCTGAGAACAAATCTCGTCCTGAACGGTACTGAAGCAGGCATAACCTCTGTCGGAGGACTTTATATGCTCGCGGCACAGGCAGTATATGCAAGCTCACTTTTCCTGGATATTCATGTAGATACGGCACTCATAGAAAAGGCATATAACTCGGTATTGTCCGAAAAACGAAATATAGCCCTTATCGGAATGCCGACGTCGGGAAAAACCACTATCGGAAAATATCTGGCTGAGAAGACAGGGAGAGAACTCATAGATACCGATGATGTTATTGTAGATAAAATAGGTATGCCCATATCAAAGTATTTTGAGTTAAAAGGTGAAGCTTCGTTCAGAGCCATAGAGAGTGAGACAGTCAGGGAAGTTTCATCACAGAGCGGCAAAATAATTGCCACAGGCGGCGGCACCGTACTCAACCCAATGAATATCCGTGAGTTGAAAAAGAATTCAATTATAGTTTTCCTTGATCGCTCTTTAAAATATTTGACTTCCACTTCGGACAGACCGCTATCCTCGAGCATTGATGCTGTGAAAAAGCTCTTTAATGACCGATACTCGCTGTATAATGAAGCTGCGGATATCAAAATAAATGCAGACGGCGACCTGGATAGTATCGCCGAAAACATATACTTATCTGTTTGGAGAAAATCATGAATATAAGTATAAAGCAAGGAATTGCCAAGGGGCGCGTAAGTGCACCGCCATCCAAAAGCTATGCACACAGACTGCTGATATGCGCTGCCCTCTCCGGCAAACGATGCTCTGTAAAGGGTATCTCAAACAGCGAAGACATGTTGGCAACCCTGGATTGTCTTTCATCACTCGGTGTAAATTATAAATTTGCAGACGATACCGTATCATTTGGCGGTATTAATGAGGCAGCTTGTAAAACAGATTGCGAGAAACCCGTGTTTAACTGCCGTGAAAGCGGAAGTACATTGCGCTTCCTTATACCCCTGGCAGTCAGCAGATTTGATAATTGTGTATTTAGTGGAACAAAACGTCTTATGGAGCGCGGAATCAGCGTTTACGAAGATCTCTTTTCGGTTTCCGGAATCAAGGCAACGATGAATGATGAAAGCATAGAGTTTTCCGGAAAGCTGAAACCCGGGAATTTCTCGGTGGTCGGCAATGTAAGCAGTCAATTTATAACCGGTCTTTTATTTGCCCTGCCCCTTCTTGACGGAGACAGTACTATCACTGTAATTCCGCCGGTGGAGAGCAGAGCCTATATAGATATAACAATAGACTCCATGAAAAAGTTCGGCATAAAAATAGAAGAACCAGAACCCAACAAATTTGTGGTTTTGGGAAATCAGCAATACGAAGCAAGGGACGTATGCGTGGAGGGTGACTGGTCAAATGCCGCTTTCCTGTTTGCGTTAAATGCGCTCGGAGCCCAAGTAAAAGTGGACGGCCTTAATGAGGACAGTATTCAGGGAGATATGGCTTGTTTAGGCTTTTTCAAAAAGCTTGAAGAGGAAAATGCGGTTATAGATATTTCAGACTGTCCGGACCTAGGTCCTGTGCTGTTTTCTGTTGCGGCCGCAAAAAACGGCGCACTGTTTACCGGCACAAGAAGACTGCGAATTAAGGAAAGTGACCGGGCGGCGGCGATGGCTGAGGAGCTGAAAAAATTCGGTATAAATGTCATTGTATCTGAAAATGAGGTAAGGGTAGAAAGAGGTAAATTGCAAAAGCCTCAGGAAATATTGTGCGGACACAATGACCATCGTATTGTTATGGCCCTCGCTATATTGTCAGCGATAACAAGTGTAACCATAAGCGACGCTCAGGCAGTAAAGAAGAGCTATCCGGACTTTTTTGATGTTATGAGCAGTCTGGGACTGGAGGTAACCCGTGATTCTTGATAAAGATACAAAAATACTCATAGTCGGGCTGGGCCTTATGGGCGGAAGCTATGCACAGGCGTTAACGGCAGCGGGCTATGAGGTCGGAGCTATAGATGCAAATCCGAAAAGCATTGAATTTGCTTTAGAGAACGGTTTTATAAAGACAGGTAAGGTTGATATCGAACCTGAATATATAGCCTCATTTGATATGATTATTTTTGCGCTCTATCCCCACACTTTTTTGGAGTGGATCAGAGACAACCAGCAGTATATAAAATCAGGTGCATTGCTCTCCGATGTGACAGGCGTAAAGGTTTGCATCGTTTACAAGATACAGGAAATTCTGCGGGATGATCTTGAATTTATAGCGGCGCATCCTATGGCGGGAAGAGAAGTTTGCGGTGTTGAAAACGCAACAAAGGAAATCTTTAAGGACGCCAACTATATCGTGACTCCTACCGATAAAAACACGGAAAAAGCTATTGAGACCTGCAAACAGCTCGGGCACGTGTTGGGATTCAAAACTGTTACGGCATTGACTCCGGAAGAGCATGATGAGATGATAGGCTTTCTGTCACAGTTAACCCACTGCATAGCTGTTTCGCTGATGATCTGTAAGGATTCGAGAAGTCTTGCCGACTATACCGGTGACTCATTCAGAGACCTTACACGCATCGCAAAAATCAACGATGTAATGTGGAGCGAGCTATTCCTTCTGAACAAGGAAGAATTGCTCAAACAGATGCGACTTTTCGAAGAAAAATTTGATATGCTCCGCAAAAGTATAGAAAATGATGATACCGAATCAATCCGAAAAATAATGATTGAGTCAAGGCACCAAAGAGAATTTTTTGATAAGAAGGAAGAAAAGTAAAATGAACATAGAATTCAAGAGAAAACTCCCGTCCCCACAGGTTGTAAAGGATATGTATCCTATAACTGAGGAACTTGCAGACAGAAAAAAGGAAACCGATGAAATACTTAAAAACATATTCATCGGTCTCGATAACAGATTAATACTTATAATCGGCCCATGCTCTGCGGATAGAGAAGATGCTGTTCTCGACTATATAAGCAGGCTGAGGGAAGTTCAGGAAAAAGTAAAAGATAAGATAATAATAGTTCCTAGAATTTATACAAATAAACCCAGAACAACCGGGGACGGCTATAAGGGTATGCTCCACCAACCCGACCCCAATAGCTCACCCGACATGCTTAAGGGACTTATATCTATCAGAAAACTTCATATGAAAGCATTGGAGCAAACCGGTTTTTCATGCGCTGATGAAATGCTGTATCCGGAAAATCACCACTACCTTTCAGATATGCTGTCTTATGTTGCCGTCGGCGCACGTTCTGTAGAAAACCAGCTCCACAGACTTACCGCAAGCGGTCTTGATATCCCGGTAGGCATGAAAAATCCGACCGGAGGAGATCTCGATGTCATGATGAACTCCATTACCGCCGCCCAACACCCACACACTTTTGTTTATTCAGGCTGGGAGGTAAACAGCAAGGGAAATCCTCTGGCACATGCAATTCTTCGGGGAAGCGCAAACCAACACGGACGTACGGTCCCGAATTATCATTATGAAGATTTGCAGAGGCTTGCCGAACTCTATGATAACAGTGGACTTCAAAATCCCGCAGTTATAATAGATACCAACCATTCAAACTCCGGAAAGCGCTGGTATGAGCAACCGCGTATAGCAAAAGAAATTATGCACAGCACACGCCATTCCGCAGAGATAAATCAAATGGTTAAAGGTCTCATGATTGAATCATATATAGAAGACGGAAACCAGAAACCTGACGGAGGCGTATACGGAAAATCTATTACCGACCCGTGCCTCGGTTGGGAAAAGACAGAAAGACTTATATATGATCTCGCAGAGCTACATTAAAGAGCTGCATTAAATATCTACATTAAAGATTTTCATTAAAGATATTCAATTTTTTAATCAACCATATGTAGAAATGCCTGATATCAACTGCCGGTTCCTTTCGTTGTAAGACTTTAGTTGTGTACACTATGTTCGATGAGGTGAGAGAAAATGAATCAAGAAAAGGTGGGTAAGTTCATTTCATCTTGTCGAAAGGACAAGGGACTTACACAAATGCAACTGGCAGAAAAATTAAACATTTCCAATAGAGCAGTGTCTAAATGGGAAACCGGAAAAAGTCTCCCGGATGCTTCTAATATGCTTGAATTATGTGAGATATTAGGTATCACAGTAAACGAACTGTTCTGTGGAGAAAGGATCACTACTATGGAAGAATATCAGGAAAAGGCAGAACAGAATATGGTTGATTTACAGGATAAGAAAGCAAAAGCTCAAAAGAGCCTGCTTAGAGTGAACATTATTTGGTTGGTAATTGCCGTATTATTAACTCCGGTTCATTTTGCAATTAACTATTATTACCCCGAAAATAGCGGTACAGGAATCGGCGAGTTAATCTTTCTGATCGGAATCGTAATGTTTGCTTTTTATTTCTTCAGGCACTACGAGATTAAGCTTAAATAACCATTTTAATAAGAATTTATCGCCGTCAGGCTAACAGACGGAAAATTTGCAAATGAAACTCCGCCGGAAACCCTTGATTTTGCTGGGGTTCCCGGCGGAGTTTTTTCTTCATCGTGGATAAGGCCTTTTTCTTCAAATAGTGGAAAAATGAATAATAATTTGTTACAATGTGTTAAATGGTGTAAATAAGTTAAAATTATTCACAACTTTTACATAGCAAACTTCATACCGTTCGTTATTGTGAATAATTCCGGAATGTGATCATTTCACAAATTAAGGAGAAAATGCCCTATGAAAACGAGAGTAGACAATGCTATTGCCCGATTCATGGAAGTTATGCTGGAGACGGACGATATAAGTGAACATGTACAGGAACTGCTGGACTGTGTGCGGGAGCAGTACGGATTTGATGTAGTATATATTTTGGAGAGAGTCAATTGGGACCATATACTCACATATAAATATGCCAGTGTAAGCGACCCCAAGTATGATAACCGGGGTGTGTATCTGGAACTGTCAGAGGAAGATTATGAAAAGGGTCTTCATATGTATGATGATGCCCCCATCTGTGCGTATAATGTGGATTCGCTGACGGATTATGAGATATCAGACTGCATTATGCATTATGGGTTTGTTCGAAAGAAAACGCGTAGCTATGACGGATCCGTCGGGTTCCAGTGCTTTACGCCCCATGACTGGACGGAAGAAGAAAAAGCAGCGCTGATGAAACTGGGAAAATTATTTAAGATGATTTTCAGCGTGCCTCTTTCAGAAGGGGTTAATGAACATCTTTATGCGACACTGGAGCAGGAGCGGAAGCAGTATCGCGATGCACTGGTACAAGGCTCGGAGTACAGTTTCTCTTTTGAAGTTTCCGGAGGATTAATTCGGGAAAAAATCGTGACAGCCCATAACAAGAATCTGATCTCATCGCTGGGGCTTTCCCTTCCGGCGGATTATGACACGTTTAACAGCTTGTTCCTGGAGAAGAATAAGATCCGCCTGTTAGATGAAGACATGGCAAGCTGTTTCTCCTGTGCCGGACTTACGGAAATGTTTGATAAAGGGATTTCAAATCCGGAAGCAGAATATTATAACCCCGTTGA
>CAZIHW010000119.1:0-2001 GCA_964539045.1 uncultured Eubacteriales bacterium
TGCCGTGTAATAAAGGTATATGCCGTAAGAGACATAACTCCAAACTTGAGTGCAAGCAAGGGAGCCATTAGGTACGGTACTGCTGCTGTCGGGAAAGGTAAAGTCAACCAGAAAAACGGACTGAACAGCAGATAGAAGGTATAAGACCCTATGAAATTGACTCCTAAATCAGTGTACCAATTCCAAAATACATCCCCGCTTGTCACAGCTTCATGCGCTAATTTATAGAACGGCACCTGCTGAACATTAAAATCTCCGAAAAACAAAAAGTATCCCTTGTCGTATACAACAAACGGGAGAAGAAGCAGAACCGCACAAGAAAATGCCAACAAAAACGATTGAAGGTACTTTTCTTTATCGTTGACTAATCCTATTTTTTGACTGTTTTTAAACGCTTGCATCTGCTCTCATCTCCTTAGGCTGATACATTTCTTTTACGGCAATATAAACAGTATAGCAATAAAGCAAAAGATTCACCGCCGACAAGATCACCACAATCTGCTGATAGTACCCCGTCCATGGCACTGCATAGCCGTGAGTGTTCCTCAAAAGCAGCAGGCTTTCATTTGCAAAAACCATGACACTTTGCAGAATATATACACCGAAAAGTCGGTAACTGCCGTAACAAGCGACAGCAACAAGACTGAAGATCAAAACAGGTATCTGATAGCGCTCATGCATTCTGGTGGTCAACATAAATATAGACTGCATAAGCACAAAACACAATAGCCACGAGCTCTTTTGAGGCGCTTTAAAGTAGAGGTAAACGACAAAGCAGACAATGATAAGTATGATTGCCAGACTTATGTGGTTAAGGTTAATTCCTCCTAAAAGAGGCTCTACATCGCTTGTGCGGTTTAGTCCAAACATCCCATAGATATTAAAAGCGTTGAGGGTGGCCTCTGTATACTGATTGTGTCCGCCGAAATACACCTTAAACGGTAAAAGCACACCGCTGTGAAGCATGAACGGGAAAAACACCGCAAGTACCGTTGCTGCCCCGGCGCATATTGCCTTTATAATCGTTTTGACACTGTATTTTGAACAGAACAGGTACAAGAGCAGCACGGGAGCAAAGTACAGGCACTGGAACTTTGTAAGGCATGCAATACAATACCAAACCATTGCCGACACCATTTTTCGTTCTTCCAACAGCCAAAAACTGATAAGAAGCAAAAATATCATAACGGAATCGGTCTGCCCCCAGTACGAACTGTTGAGAATAGCCGCAGGGTTTACTGCCCACGTTGCCGCCAATAAAATCCCGACGATCTGACTTTTCTTTCTTACCACAAAGTAAATCATAGGGATAATCGCAACATCAAAGATGATCTGAAATATTTTGAGAGCCAGTATATAGTACGGTTCTGCGGCTTGCACCGCGGGGTTTGTAGTGAAAAAACCAACGATATACATCGGAAAGAGCCACATGGGCGGATAATCAAGAGACGAAATATGTTCGTATGCATCAAACAGTCCGTTGTGAACACCGGTGGACCATGCTATATAATAATTTAAATCGAATCTGTGAAGATAGGTATATCCGGCCAAAAGTCTTATGCAGAGCGAAAAAACAATCAACGCGAGCAGCGCGTATGTAACCGATTTTTTTGAAAGCTTGATATCCGAAAAAAACATATGTTTCTCCTTGGGCTTTTATATAATTAGTGTTATTATTTACCGCTTTTGTTGCAAATATATTGCAACTGAGGACATTGTACCATAAAATTACAGTTTTTTAAAGATAGGTATTTGTTTTTTATTCGATTATAGTATATAATTTATTAAATATTAAAATTTAATCACGAGGATTTAACAATGAATTGGATCGAAACAAAAATATCTACTACTACCGATGCAATAGACTCGATAAGCGGGATACTTCTTTCAATCGGCATTACGGGTTTTGTAATCGAAGACTCAAAGGATTTTAATGAGTTTCTGACCTCTACGGAATACCGTTGGGACTACATAGACGAGCAGTTAATGAAAAAGAAGAAT
>CAZIHW010000120.1:0-4620 GCA_964539045.1 uncultured Eubacteriales bacterium
GGAACGAACGGATACGAGAAGGGGATTCTCTTTGTCTCCGAACTTCTTTCCTGTGATGCCTTCCATCTTCTCGATATATTCATCGATCTGATCCATAATCTCTTTATTTATCTCTTTGCCGTCCTCATAGTATTGAGTACAAGCCTCTGTTGAGATTGTGAAACCCTGAGGTACAGGAAGACCGATGTTGGTCATCTCTGCAAGGTTAGCGCCCTTACCTCCGAGGAGTTCACGCATGTTTGCATTACCTTCGGTGAAAAGGTATACATACTTATGTGCCATGTTTTCTACCTCCGCTATTTGAAAATTTTAGTTTATATATAACTAACCTATATGGAAATAATTGTAACACAATGCGCCTTGCTTATCAATAAAAACAAGGCACATTTTTATTGTTTTGTTAAATTTTACACAAACTTTGTTATTTTATTGACACATTTTACAATGAGCAGCATTTCGTGTAACTACTTTATATTTATTATGAGTCCGCACTATGAGTCCGCGAGCCTCTTCAATAACTTGTTACCTATGTCATCCATTTTTTCATAATTAATGTTTTTCTTATACAGAGACTCTATTGCATCGTGTATCTTCTTTGCTTCTTTCAGGCAATCTATTGCTGCCTTACGAAGCTGCGCAGATGTTTTTCTGTTGAATGCCAGTCTGTATTTGTGAAGCTTCAGTCCGTCTGAGTTTAAGAATCTCGAAGCATGTATGGTTCTTGTTGCGGGAATATTCTCGTTTTGATGTACAATGGCTATACCGTAGTCGGGGAAGAGAAGTTGCTCAAGCTCCTCGGTATCATACGGAGATATACCGGCAATTGCGTTTATTCCGCAGTCCAGGGCAAAGGTAAGCAGGCAATCCAGTATCTGTCCGCTCACAGCGCCTATGGGGTCCTCGATGCTTATTATTTGCGGATATTCTTCCGTTATACTTTGGCCGAACGTGATCTCGCCCTCCGGCGTGATAGCCGAGTAGAAACGATAATGTATTTTCCCCGGTTCTTCGCCCTCAACAAAGTATCGCTTTGCAAATCGTATAACGTAATTATAAAGTTTTTCGTAGTTTATGTACTCGTCTTGGAGTTTCTTGCTGTTTCTCATGAGCGATGCAGCTGCTTTGAGATAGTTTGTGGCTTTTCTGTAGCAATGCGCATTTTCTTCAAACAGCTCTCTGACCTTGCCGGCATCCTTTCTCATCTCATCGGAGTCGAGAGCTTCACCCATATTTACTATCTCTTCAACTGCTCCGTAATATCTGGGCTCTATGACATGCGGTGCAGTACCGTCAACCATTACGGTTTTCAGGTTCTCACAAATGACGGCATCATACGAGTGCGGGTCAGATGCGCACATGACATGGAGGCATTTTTCTCCGCTGTCCTCCAGCTGTCCGGCAAGCTTTCTCATGAGAGTAGATTTGCCGCACCCGGCACCACCTTTTATTATGTACGCTTTCCAGTCCTCTTCAGGATCATATAGCTGATCGAAACACGAGTAGAAGCCCTCGTTCGTATTACTTCCTAAAAAGAATTTAGTAGCAGAATCCACTGTATCAACCCCCAAATTAAAGTTATTACAGTTTATTCTGCTACCTGTATTTTTGTTAATTTTCCTATTTTATTTGTTATTAAATGCCTTAAATCCCTCGTCTACAATCTTAATTGTACGGTCTCTGGATTTTTGGGCTTCTGATTTATTTTTGCTGACTGAATCAAGATTGTCCAGCGGTGTTATCTCATATACAAATTTTCCGTCTGAATCATAACGGTTCACCCATGTCGGAGTATAGTCTACGCCGGTGAGTTCAACTCGTCCGTCTCCGTATTTTGTGAAAGTGGTATATACAAGAATACCGTCTTCGGTATGTCCCGTTGTGCAGGCTGAACCCATATATGCAATGCGCTGGTTAGACAATGCATTGCCGACGGAATATATACAGAAGGTCTTCTTTCCGGATACCTCTGAGGTGAGGGTGGTTGCGGGTTGAATTACATGGGGATGGCCGCCGATTATTACATCCACACCGAGATCGCACATCTTTTGTGCTATCTTTTCCTGGGTGGAGCTTTGCGAAAGTTGGTACTCGACTCCCCAGTGTATGTAAAGCATGATGGCCTCGGCGCCGTCTTTTTTCATATTCTTTATGTTTTCTTCCATCTCCGAGTAGAACTTATCCAGTTTTTTCTCGTGGAACGAATTCACATACTCGTTTGCCTCCGCCGCCATCAGAATACCATTGAGAGCCTTTCGACCTGCCTGGTCGGTGTTTGTTTCGTATGTGTAGTTAACTATACCGATCTTTATACCGTTTACTTCTACAACTGCATACTTCTTCTGAGACAGATCCGAACGTGTTCCGGTTTGTCCGAAGCCTTTTTTCTTCACTACTTCAGCGGTTCTCTTGAGTCCTGAGAAGGATGTGTCATAGCAATGGTTGTTTGCAGTTACAAGGAAATTAAATCCCGCATATTTGAGCGCATCGGTGATAGAATCCGGTATATTGAAGCACGGAAAACATGAGTATCCTTTGTCTTTTCCGCCCAGTGTAACTTCAAGATTTGCTACGGAATAATCTGCTGATTCAATAGTTTTTTTAACCTTTTGGAAATGCTTTTCAAAAGCATATTCGCCGGATGAGGTTTTGGAGTTGTCCAGAATCATTTGATGTATGAGTACATCGCCGGTGCTGAGTATCTTCGCAGTTGCGACCGCCTTGTTCGGGTCTCCCTTAGGCTTGGTTTCTTTCGTGCTGTTTGATTTGCTCTGTTGAGATGTGCCTGCGCCTTTCTCGTTGTTTACGTTTGTCTCTTTATTTGAGCAGGCCTTGAATACTAACACGGCTATGAGCAATATAATAACTGCCAATACAGTACAGGTTATGGTTCGTCTTATCTTTCTTTCTCTGGCGCGTTTGGCTCTTCTCGCAGCGGCCGCACGTCTTGGATCATACGGCTGTCGATTGTCATTATACATATGATATCTCCTTTTAAACACGTCTTTTTCTAATGCTGTAAGTAACATTATACTCCGCAAACAATTTATTGACAATGAGAAAAAGCTTTGCTATAATACACCTTGCGTTTGTCACAAAATTTTATTTATCGAGGCGTGGCGAAGTTTGGTATCGCGCCTGGTTTGGGACCAGGATGCCGCAGGTTCGAGTCCTGTCGCCTCGACCATATTTATAGGAAATTCGTTAATTTTTAGCGGATTTCCTTTTGTTTTATGCTGTCCAAATTTTGACCTCTTTGGTAAGCAAATCGAGTAGGGTAGTTTGACACGAAATTACTTCCTCTAAATGAAACTTAAATTAGAGTAGATATTTTTCTCACTTTCGGCTATAATAATATTGAATATTAAATTAGCCGAAAGGAGTGCTGCTTGATGTATATAAAAAGACACGCTGAAAAGACAGTAGAACAACTGTCCAAAATGTTTGGTGCTGTTCTTGTTGCCGGTCCGCGACAGGTTGGCAAGACCACTATGCTTGACAAATTAACAGGAGATATCAACAAGGTCACTCTTGACGATCCTATCGTAAGAGCGAGTGCAGATGAAGAAAGCGGTACATTTTTTAAGGATAATCCGCCTCCCGTTTTTGTAGACGAAATTCAGAAGGCACCTACTCTTTTTGAGCAAATCAAAATGTATCTTGACCGTGACCGTAAAAAAGGTCAGTTCTTTATGTGCGGTTCTCAGCAATTCAAAATGATGAAGGGCGTTAGCGAATCACTCGCAGGTCGCATTGGTCTTGTGACACTGCTTGGACTTTCGTTGAGGGAGACGAACGGGGTTGATTGCGATACTCCATTTATCCCCACGGAAAAATATTTTTCCGAGCGAAAAAATAACCTTCCCACAATCTCTTACGATGATGTCTGGAATACTATCCATCGTGGCTCAATGCCTGAGCTCCGAGAGAATCCCGACTTCGATTGGCAGATGTTTTATGGTGCTTATGTTCGCACCTATATTGATCGAGACGTAAGAGAACTTTCTGAGATCGGTGACACTGTCAAATTCACAAAGTTTATGATTGCTACTGCGGCATCCACAGGTCAGCTTCTTAACATGGCTTCTCTTTCCCGTGATGTTGGTATCAGCCAGCCTACCGCAGAGCGTTGGCTGTCGATTCTCGTTGCATCTAATATTGTTTATCTCTTACAACCATATTCCAACAACATTACCAAGAGAACAATTAAAACACCTAAGTTGTATTTCCTTGATACCGGTCTTGCTGCTTACCTCACCAAGTGGAACACACCCGATGTATTGAAGAATGGTGCTATGGCAGGCGCGTTTTTCGAGACCTTTGTCATATCGGAAATCATAAAGAGTTATTATAACAAGGGCATCCTTGAACTACCGATTTACTTTTACCGCGATAAAGATATGCGCGAAATTGATCTGCTTATAGAGGACGGCGGAACACTCTATCCACTAGAAATGAAAAAGCATGCCGATCCTTCCAAGAGAGATATTGACGCCTTCAGCGTTCTCAACAGAATTCCGGGAGTTAAGCGTGGTTCGGGCGGTGTTATTTGTCTATACGATAAGCTCATCACTCTCCAAGGCGATGATAAAATCATCCCCATAAATTATCTCTGATGCAAGG
>CAZIHW010000121.1:0-3567 GCA_964539045.1 uncultured Eubacteriales bacterium
TAATTGGGGTTATCCGGAGCATACAATACATACAGGTCCATTAATCAGGCGTGAAAGTGTCTATAAAAATGATTTGAGAGAGCAAATAAAAGCGTTGTTTAATGCATTGTATCATTTTACTCGTTTGCTGGATATTCACTACATCTGCCCCCGTGATTAATCAGGGAGATTGTGCAGAGAAATCAAAGTTAGCTTATATAGATAAACTGACAAAAAAGATTGCAAATCAGCTTCGTGCAAAGGATACATATTTTTCATCCTTTGATAAAATTATTGTTTACTACGATTATGGACAGGTTGAGTTGGCGCAGATATTGGTATCTGTGTTCAACACCATGTTTTCTAATGTGGAATTTAGGAAGATAGAGACGAATCAATATAAACTATCACAAGCAGCTGATTTAATTTGTACAGTAGAAGCGATTGCACAGAAGAATGTATTGACAAAGTCAGAAAGTGAATTCTTTCACTCAAAGAATGATTTTAAGAAAAATATTTATAAAAATATTGCAAAGAAAAAGCTGTAGCTTGGTCGCTCGCGGTCACAACAGTCCACCGGACTGTTGCTCTGTGCCGCTCGTCCTTCAAGTCCCATTAATTCTACGTAAATGTTAAAAAGAGCCGCAAATCGCGACTCTTTTTAACATTGGTGCGGACGATGGGACTTGAACCCACAAGGAAGCAATATCCACAGGAGTCTGAGACCTGCGCGTCTGCCAGTTCCGCCACATCCGCATAAATAACGCCCTTGATTATATCACATTATCAAGGGCGTTTCAAATATTTATTTTTCCAAAATGAAATTCATATATACCGGATTGTGATCCGAATATCTGAACTCGAGATCATATACATTGCTTCCGGTCACTTTTACATTGTCCGAAACAATAAATCCGTCAATAGTCAATACGAACTGTTCTTCACTGTAAGGACCGTTGGCATTTCTGCACGATGGTGTCGGGTCATCCTCATCAAATGGGACGATCAAGCTCAGGTTGCGACCCTCAAAAAGATCGTTATCTATAGGCTGAGCCCAACTGTATTCACTACCGTCCACACCGAAAATCTCAGAGGAGTCTCCCAGCAGATCCTTATTAAAATCGCCGCCGGCAATGCAATAATTGCCCTTTTCATACTCCCCTTGCATATCCTTTAAGAGAAGTTCCAGCTGCTCTGTTGCTATGCTTCCGTCAGATGTATATGCGGACAAATGCAATGTATACAAAACAAGATACTTGCCGTTTGAAACAGGAAATCTCGATACAGAATAACATCTGTCCAGGTCAAATACTTTCATAAATCCTTCTTCTATCGGAAGGCTTTTGCGCACCGCACTCTGCATATTGTATTTTGAGAGCGTAAGCATACCTGCAAGGGACTTTCCGTGAGGATCATACAGCGGATAGAAGAGATAAGGGCTGTCATAGTTTACGGCATATATAGAGTCATATCCAAGCAATGTATCTCTCAGTATTTTAGACTGATCTATATGATATGAACGTGTTGAATCCTTATCAACTTCCTGCAAAAGTAAGAAATCTGCGTCTTCCTTTTTCAAAAACTCTGATATACCATCCATTGTTCTTGTAACGGACGCCTCAGAGCTTGCCTTACCCTGTTTTCCGCCATCCATAAAGAATCCGAAGTCGGGCGTATAGGCAGCAAATCCGATATTATAGGATATCATACTCATTTCCTCACCCACGGTGACAGTAGACCCTATATTGTTTTCAATATCAAGCTTTTGATTGTCATCGATTCTGTGGAAGCTTAAGAATACATATGCTACATATCCTCCCACTACTATAATAAGAGCTAAAAGTATGAACGCTATTATTTTTAGAGCTTTTTTCACTTTTTTACCTTTCGCGCTCTCTTCTTGTGCGCTTTCTTCTTTTACATCAGGTTCTTTAATATTTTCCACTTCTACGTTAGGTTTTTCCATACTGTCCTCACTTTTCGGTGAACTTACCTTCTTTTATTTGCGCAACCGCATTACTGTAAACAACTTGTTTTACTATATTGCGGCAGCAACGGTCAACGTCTATCTCATGCACAAAGGATAACATCGTGCCAAGCAGTATTTGCAAATTCTGTGTCGGTATGCCCGGCATAGCCAGGTCATTTCCTGCCTTCATTGAGAGAATCGGGCTTCCGGAGAATACACTTCCGAACCAATCCGTCATAACAACTCCGTCAAATCCCCATTCGTTTCTCAAAACAGTCGTGCAAAGATCATAAGAGTTAGGCGGGTTAACACCGTTAACCTTGTTATAGCTTGTCATAATGCCCGAGCATTTTGCTTCTTTTACTGCAATGGAGAAGCCTTTCAAATAAATCTCTCTGAGGGCTCTCTCTTTTACATTGGAGGAAACAAAGTTTCTGGCATCTTCCTGATTGTTACAGCAATAATGCTTTGCCGCTACATAGTTACCCGGTATGGTCTGAACTCCTGAAATAATAGCAGCCGCGCACTTTCCGGTGAGGAAAGGATCCTCCGAATAGTATTCGAAATTACGTCCGCACAGTGGGTTTCTGTGAATATTCAAAGCAGGTGCAAGCCAATATGTTATGCCGAATTCAACCATCTCAGCAGATACTGCCTTACCTATCTCACAGAGCAAATCCGTGTTCCAGGTCTGTGCCTGAGCCACTTCAACAGGGAAAGCCGTTGTATACTGATATGCTGTCCTGCATTTCTCAGGGTCTGCAAACATAACTTTCTTTATCGGTTTTGGTAAGTAATTGATTCCGGCCATAAAACCTTCAAGCATTTTTACTTTTCCGTTCGGATATACACCTGAGTATCTTGTTAAGCGTATTCCGGCAGGGCCATCCGCAAATTCAACAGACGGAAGAGCCGCTTTTTTCATAAATTTTGAAGTTGAATGTCCGACAGCACCCTCAATTTTTATAACACGGTTGCCGTTCATCATGCCTGCTCCTACGCATACAGTAGCTTTATCCTTGAGAGAAAGCTTATCAACAATAGAATCGACTAAAGGATCATGGTATGGCTTAGGTGCACTGTAATCATGAATTATTGTTTCGAAGTCATCCGCTAAAACAGGCATATGCGGAACCTTTGATAAATCCTCTAAAGGCCTGTCAGGAATCTCAAGCTCTTCAAATTCATGAATCACCGGGCATACATTTTTGAGTTGCTCGGTAACTACTGTTCTATCCAGAACCAGAACTGCATTGTCGCTTGTATTTCTTGAGGAATTACCCACTCTTACGACATATTCACCTGCATCCAGAATATTACATGCCCCGAGTTCACGATAGCTTGCGCAATCATACAAATCAAATGTCAACACAACATGCTCGGTTTCACCCGGATTGATAATACCGGTCTTTTTAAATGCAACCAAGCTCTTGTATTCTTTCTTAAGAATACCGTTAGGGGCGCTCAGATATACCTGAACAACCTCTTTGCCCGCATAGTTGCCCTTATTTGTAACATCAACGTCAACCTTTACAACCGTTTTGTCGACAGACACATAAGTAGTCTTCACTTCAAACTCGGTATATGAAAGTCCGTATCCAAACGGATACTGAGGTTCA
>CAZIHW010000122.1:0-8340 GCA_964539045.1 uncultured Eubacteriales bacterium
GAAAATTACATCACTTTGGAGTCACCGGAAGTATCGGGACGCAGAAAGAAAGTTGAATGCGACAATGTTGTCCTTGCTCTCGGCGTCACAAAGAACGGCTTGCCGGAGGATGTGAAGGCAGCTTGCTCTAAGATTTATACGGTAGGCGACGCTTCACAGATAGGCAGGGTTGCAAATGCTACCCACACTGCATATAAGGCGGCTATGGAGCTTAAGTAACAGCAAAGAAAACTTGAACGAATCGAGGCTTTTGTATGGGAAAATATTCGGTGCCATTGAAAAAAATAATAAAGGCAGAGGGGTATTCCGAGATTTATATGCCTAAATCTCCGGAAGAAATTCTTGTGACGGCAATGGAGGTCTACAGACCCAGTCTGTTGCTTGCAAGGGCGGATGAGAACTTTACGCCTGAGCGTATCCAATTTATAGGAAACTCAGAGAGTATATATCTGTTAGGACTGCCGAATGACGAGATAAGGGACGAGTGTATAGATCGCCTTATGTCAAAAAGGCCTGTGGCCATAGTGTTTTCCTGCGCGATACAAGAGAGGCTTATAGGTATGTTCAAGGCTATTGCCGAACAGTATGAAGTGCCTCTTCTTCAAAGTAAGGATGAAACGTCATTCGCGGTTTCGTCATTGGTATCCTATCTCAATGTAGAATTGGCTGAGAGGGAAACACGTCATGGCGTTTTAGTCGAAGTTTCCGGTGAAGGAGTTCTCATTATCGGAGACAGCGGCGTAGGTAAATCCGAAAACGTAGTTGAACTTATTAAAAGGGGTCATCGACTCGTTGCCGATGATGCAGTTGAGATAAGAAAGGTTTCAAAACGTACTCTGGTAGGTTCTGCTCCGGACAATATACGTCATTTCATAGAACTCAGGGGTGTAGGTATAATCGATGCCCGCAGACTCTTCGGTATGGGCGCTGTAAAGAATACAACCAGAATAGATCTTGTTGTTGAACTTGAAGCATGGGATGAGACAAAGGCATATGAGCGTATGGGTATAAATGAGGATACAATAAACATACTCGGCATAAATGTTCCTCTTTGCACCGTGCCTGTTTCTCCGGGACGAAATCTCGCTATCATCATCGAAGTTGCCGCTATAAACAACAGGCAAAAGAAGATGGGATATAATTCCGCAAAAGAGCTTTTGGCTAACCTCGGAATGCTTGAAGATGCGGAGTCAAACCAAGCAGAAGAACTTGATATCTGGCACACCTGATACACGTTTAAAAGCGATAAGCAACCCTGTTCGCAGGGTTGCTTTTTTGCTTTGTTATTGGTATGATATTACTATGTGTTTGGTGCCTGTCACCTAAAGAAAATAAATAGCCTGACTGCGCTAATTTAAGAGGAGGATGCGTTTTGAAGGATGCCAGAGCTTTGGCGTTTGTTAATGCCTACGGTGTTCTCGCCACCTTGGAGAATCTTTGCGAGATGGACGAAACTGCAAAGAAAATTTGCAAAAAACTCAAAAAACCGGTAAGTCTTTGCTTTGATGTTACCGACGGTCCATGTGTTACTTATAATTTCTCTGCTGCCGGATGTAAAATGACGGAAGGCGATGAGGGCTGCACTTGTAAGATGCATTTTTCATCACCGGAGAAGTTTAATGATCTCATAGACAATTCAAAACCGGGTATTCCGGTCAAGGGCGTAGGACAGACCTTGCTTTTCCTACTCGGGCCCTTCACTAAGCTTACAAATCTTCTTGTAAAGTATCTCAGACCTAAAGATGATGATTTGAAGAACAGGGACTTCTTTGAAAAATCAACAATGCTCACTATGTACACAATAGGGGGAGCTATTTGTGCTTTGGCCAACAATGATGAGATAAGTAAGCTTTCCGCTTCATATATTGTCGACGGAGATATCCAGATGGGTATAACGGATAAGATATATGTCACTGTTCGTGCGAAGGATCACAAGCTTACGCTCATAAAGGAGAAACCGGAAAATCCGCGTGCTATCATGGAGTTCAAAACCATTGAGCTGGCTTATGGTTTGTTCACCGGAACAGCATCAACTATCGCAGAACTTTGTGCCGGAAACATCTATATGAGCGGCATGATTAACATGATAGACAATGTAAACAGAATACTCGACAGAGTAGCTGTATATCTTGCTTAAGGGGGGTTCGACATGAGTAAATATCCTGAATATACACACGAAAAATCACAGGAATGGTTTAACCGCGCTCTTGCCGCAATCCCGGCAGGAGTCTACGGTCATCTCGGTCCGTCGGAGGGACTTTTCCTTCCGATAACAAAGTGGCCCTTGATGGGTGACCATGCAAAGGGTACATACTTCTGGGATGTAGACGGAAACAAATATCTTGACTTTATGTGCGCTTACGGTCCGAACGTACTCGGCTATTGCGATGACGATGTCGATGCAGCCGCTATGGCTCAGCTTAAGATAGGAAACTGTACAACCTCACCCTCGTATAAAATGGTGGAATGTGCAGAACTCCTTAAAGAGACAGTCGCTATAGCTGATTGGGCCTTCTTCATGAAAAACGGTTCTGATGCCACGACTTTTTCCGTTATGTGTGCACGTGCTCATACCGGAAAGAAAAAAATGGTATTCTTCAAGGGCTATTATCACGGAGACTTCCAATGGGCGCAGAAGGCAGACTATCCCGGAATACTACCTGAAGAGGTTGCAAATAACATAGTTATTCCATGGTTTGATATGGAAGCTCTTCAAAGAGTTTATGATGAAAACCACGGCGACATTGCCGGTATTATAGCTCAGCCGTATGATCATGGTAACTTCTATGACAATGTACCGGCTACCAAGGAACAATGGGCTGCTGTCCGTAAGTTCTGCGATGATCACGGAATGGTTCTCATAATCGACGATGTCCGTGCCGGATTCAGACTTGATCTTGCCGGTTCCGATCATTACTACGGATTTAAGGCTGACCTTATATGCTTCTGTAAAGCACTTGCAAACGGATACAACATGTCTTGTGTTTGCGGTGCCGAGCATATGAAGACTACAGCTTCATCGGTTACATATACAGGCTCTTATTGGATGAGTGCCGAACCGTTTGCAGCTTGCATTGCATGCATAAATAAAATGAAGAGGCTTGATGTACCTACCATGTTCCGCGAAAAAGGAATAAAGGTGGGAGAGGGACTTAAGGCCGCCGCCAAAGAACATGGTTTCGATCTTATAGTTTCAGGTGAACCGGCACTCTTCTATTTGAGAATAGCAAATGATGACAATCTTATGCTGCATCAGGAGTGGGTTGCGGAATGTGTAAGCCGCGGACTCTTTATAACCTCGCACCACAATCACTTTATCAATGCTGCTCTTACGGATGAAGACATAGCCCTTGCCGTAGATATAGCAAATGATGCTTTCTCCGTTGTAGCCGAGAGACATCAGGATATGGGCTTCATTAAGTGATATAACATTCATTAAGTGTTGAAGCATTTATAAGTGTTGTAACAATAGTATTTGTGAAAATATATACTTGAAAGGAGATAATATTATGCCAGTAAGCTATAAGCCGTTCGATAAAGCAGAATGGCTGCGCCTTGAAAAAAAGGCTGATGAGCTTAGAAGACTCACGCTTCAGACTGCAATTTGGGGCGGCTCGGGACATTTGGGCGGAGCGCTTTCTGCAATTGATGCAATGACGATCTTGTATCATCGCTATATGAAGCTTGATCCAAGCAATCCAAATCTTCCGGACAGAGACAGATTTATTCTTTCGAAGGGACATGCAGCAGTCGGATATGCTCCTGTCCTCGTTGACTATGGATTTATGCCTGAGTCGGAACTTCACATCTTCAACCTTACAGGTGCAAAAATCGGAATGCATCTTGACTCAAATAAGGTAAAGGGTGTTGATTGTTCAACAGGATCACTCGGACACGGCATTTCCATCGGTGTAGGATTTGCTCTTTCCGCAAAACTTAAGAAACAGGACTACATAACTTATGTTCTTTGCGGCGACGGTGAGATGAATGAGGGCTCAAACTGGGAGGCTATTATGTCTGCTGCTCAGTTTAAACTTTCAAATCTTGTTGTTTTGGTAGATAACAACAAGTGTATGATTGACGGACGTGTAAAGGATGAAATGAATATCGAGCCTATCGATAAGAAATTCAGAGCATTTAACTTCAATACATACAAAATCCCCGGTCATAATTTCAAGGAACTCAGTAAGGCTATAGAGGCTGCTATAGAAAATTCCAAAAACTCCGATAAGCCAACTGCTATCATTCTTGAAACATTCAAGGGTGAGGGTGTTGACTTCATGAGAGACAATTACCTTTGGCATTATGGTTCTCTCGATGAGGAAAAGAAGAATCAGGCATTAGCTTCACTTGATGCTTACTACAAAGAGCGCGTTGCACGCGCAGAAAAGGAGGGCTGATAAATGGGCGGTATGACTTATACAATGGTTGATACAACCAAGCTCTCTACTGCTGAGTGCTACGGACTTGCACTTTGCGAACTCGGTGCAGAACATCCCGAGGTTGTAGCTTTGACGGCCGACCTCGCAAAATCAACAAAGATAGGTATGTTCGGAAAAGAGTTCCCCGAGAGATTCTTCAATGTAGGTATAGCAGAGCAGAATATGTTCGGTGTTGCCTCAGGTCTTGCCAAGAATGGCTTTGTGCCTTTTGCATCTACTTTTGCTATTTTTGCATCTGCCCGTTCTCTTGATCAGGTACATACAGATATCTGTTATCAGAATCTTCCGGTAAAAATTATAGGTACGCACGCAGGTACATCTTTCGGCCAGGCAGGTTCAACTCATCATTCTCTTATAGATATGGCATGCATGAGAACCCTCCCGCATATGACGGTTATCTGTCCTTGCGACGGTGCGGAAACATATAACGCAGTAAAGGCTGCTTATGATATTCCGGGTCCGGTTTATATAAGAATAAACCGCGGATTTGATCAGGTTATATATAAGAGCCCTGCTGACGTTGATTTCAAGTGGGATAAAGCATCTGTTATGACGCAGGGTAATGATATAACCATTATAGCTTGCGGCTCATGCGTATTTGAGGCTCTTCAGGCAGCTCGTATGCTTAAGGCTGATGCGGGAATAAATGCCCGCGTTATAAATATGCACACAATAAAGCCTATAGATAAGGACGCTATAATAAAGGCTATAGAAGAGACCGGCAATATCATAGTTGCTGAGGATCATGAGATTCAGGGTGGTCTCGGCTCTGCAGTAGCAGAGGTTGTCGCCGAGTCGGGAAAGGCTTGCAAGTTCAAGATGCTCGGACATGATGACAGCTTCTCAACCATAGGTCTTCAGGAGGACTTACTTGCCATGGCAGGTATAGACGCAAACGGTATTGAAAAGACTGCGGCTGAGATGCTTAACATAAGTATATCTTCTGCTACCGACTGGGTAGACGAGTATTGATGAAGGAGGAAAGAATTATGCCAAACGAAGAAACCCGTTATGCGAATAAGGTTTTCATGGCAGGTGCTTTGCCTCTTATGAAAATCATCGCTACTGATGTACCGGAACTCAGAAGACTCTTCAAGATTCCGAAAATAAATGCAGTTTACCAAGTCTCAGCTAAGGCTGACGGAAAGAAAGAAGCAGTTCACTTTGTCGTAACCAAAGGTGAATGGGAAGTTGGTTTCGGCGAGTACAAAGGCCCGGAGCAAATTGATGGCGAACTTGCTTTTTCATCTATGGAAAAGATGAACGCCTTTATGAAGGGCGATATGACAAAGCTTCCTTTCATAAAAATTAAGAATGTTGCGAAGTTTGGACTCTTTATGGCTGTACTTCTCAAGATGGCAAACCTTCTTCAGATGTCAGAGCCTCCGGAGGACGAAAAGACAGCAGTGTTCCTTTGCAAACTCTATTTTGCTCTCCTCTCAACAGGTATCTCTGCTCTCAACAAGATGGGACATCCCGAGATATCAAGCTGGGCTAAGGCATCCCCTGACCGTTGCTATCAATGGGAGGTAGTGGATCATCCGGAATGCACTGCTTACCTTCGCGTTAAGGAAGGCAATACAAAGGCCGGTAAAGGCGAATATCCACGTTCAAAGCCATTCTTTACAATGAAGTTTGACTGCGCTCATTCTGCTCTTCTTATCCTTATGGAGATAGGAGATATGTTCCAGATGACAGCAGATTCAAAGCTTATCATGGAAGGCGGACCGGAGTTCGGCGTTCAGCTCGGTGATCATATGACAACAGTCGGTCATCTTGCAAAATAAGCGGATAGAATAAGCAAATACTAAAATAAGCATATTTCAAGCAGGAAATATTTAAACAATAAATATTTAAGCAAGAAATATCCAAAAATAATTAAAAAAGAATGTTCGTCCCGCGATGAACATTCTTTTTTTTTATCTCTTATTATGATATCATTAAAGATGACTATTCATATCTATGTTGCGAAGGGTGTTTGCGTTGAAATACAGGATTGGAATTGATCTCGGAGGGACAAATATTGCCGCCGGGATTGTAGATGAAAATAATAAAATCATCGGCAGCGCTTCAGTGCCTACGGCTTTACCGAGACCTGCAGAGCAGATAGCCGACAGTATGAGAGATGCTGCCTTGCTTGCTATCTCGGATGCGGGTATTGATATAAAGGACGTAGTATCAATAGGCGTCGGAACTCCGGGGGTTGTAAACGCACAGGGTGTTGTTGAGTTTTCAAGCAATCTCGGATTTAACAATACTCCGCTCAAGGCCATGGTTGAAGAACGTATGAATATTCGCACCTACATAGACAATGATGCAAATTGCGCCGCTCTTGGCGAGCGAATTGCGGGATGCGGTGAGAATGTTCAAAACTTCATTGCCGTGACTCTCGGCACCGGTATCGGTGGCGGCATATTTGTTGGCGGCAATCTCGTAACCGGTGCCAACGGTGCCGCCGGAGAGATAGGCCATATGGTTATAGAACATGACGGTATAGCATGTCCGTGCGGCCGTGTGGGATGTTTTGAACAATACGCATCCGCAACTGCCCTTGTAAGGCAGACCAAGGATGCCCTTATAAGGGACAGGGAACATGAGAGCAAGATGTGGGCTTTGATAGATAACGACCTGGAAAGAGTTAACGGAAAGGTTGTATTTGATGCAGCCCACATGGGTGATGTCATAGCACTTAAGGTTCTTGATCATTTTGTTGAATGGCTCTCATGCGGAGTTACAAATCTTATAAACATCTTTCAACCGGAGATACTGTGTATAGGCGGAGGTATAAGCAGGCAGGGAGAATTCATAATAACTCCTCTCCGTGAAAAGGTTGAGAAAAAGCGATATACAAAGCACGCAAATGTGCAAACTAAAATATGTGCCGCCACTTTGGGCAATGACGCCGGAATCATAGGCGCGGCATTACTTTCTTGAGGTGGGATTTTGATGGAAAAAATCATTGCCGTTGCGAAGGCGAACGGATGCAATGTTATTGAAAATGCCGATATGAGCAAGTATACAACATTTAAAGTCGGGGGCAATGCAAAGCTCCTTATCGAACCGACAAGTATAGATTCTCTCTCTGAGGTTCTCAAAGCGTGTAAGGCTTGCGGTGTAAAACCAATAGTTCTCGGAAACGGAAGCAATGTACTTGTACGTGATGAGGGTATCGACGGCGTAGTCATAGTTATGGGCGATGCATTTTCTAAGATAGAATACTTCGGAAATGAGATGGTAAGAGCTCAAGCCGGAGCCAAAGTGGCAAGTCTATGCAACTTTTGCCTCGAATACAGCTTGGGCGGACTGGAGTTTGCATTCGGCATACCGGGTACTGTCGGCGGCGCGGCATTTATGAATGCGGGTGCTTACGGCGGAGAGATGAAGGATGTCATAATGGTAGTAAATCATATGAATCTTGACGGAGAGAGGGGCTCATATCAAGGCTCTCAACTCGGATTCTCATACAGGCACAGCGCCTATGTTGATTCAGAACTTATCATAACTTCCGTCATCTTTCAGTTGAAGAAGGATAATCCGGATGCCATAAAGAACAAAATGACAGATGTATTGTCCAGAAGAAAGGCAAAACAACCGCTTGAGTATCCCAGCGCCGGAAGTACATTCAAGAGACCCGAAGGATATTTTGCCGCTGCACTTATTGAGGAATGCGGTCTTAAGGGCAAAACCGTCGGCGGAGCGCAGGTTTCCGAAAAGCATTCGGGCTTTGTTATAAACAAGGGCGGCGCAACATCAAATGACATCCTGTCATTAATGGATATAATCAAGAAGACAGTTAAAGAGGAGAAGGGCGTTGACCTTGAACCTGAAGTCAGGGTTATTTAATTCAGTCTTAAGTTATGAAAGGCTCAGAATAGAAAGGTTCAGAGGAGGGTGATTT
>CAZIHW010000123.1:0-24645 GCA_964539045.1 uncultured Eubacteriales bacterium
GGAGGCCGATACAAAAGAATCCCTCTGTCAGCAATAAATGCTGACATCTCCCTTTAACAAGGGAGACACAAAGGTGTCTAAGTCATTTGTATTAATCTCAACGATGATTCTTGCTTTACTGTATTTCCCGCTTTCTATAAAAGGCGATAGAGAGATACCACGAAAGAGCATAAAACCCGATTCCGATAAGAGAAAGAACAATCAGGAATGTATTTGCTCTTATTTCTGTTTTCATGCCGCCTTTGAACAAGTTAGAAGCCAAGCTACCGGCTCCGCACACAATGCCAATCATTACATAATAAGCAATACGCCCTTTTTCCATACCAAACTTAAATATAAACGGAAGAGAAATTGATGATGAAAGAGTTGACATTGTCAACAGCAACAGCATTAGCACGGTAAACTCTCCGAACACAAAATCACCGTTTATCACCATTTTCGTACCCAGAACAATGCCTGTAACAAACAACATTGCAACCTGTGCAAACAATCCAATCAGATATTTTGCGGAAACAATCTGCGCCCTTGTATAAGGCATAGTGGCGCTATACTGCAACCAACGGCTGCGTTCATCATAGCCAAGCAGGGTTACAGGAATCATTCCGCAAATCAGGCAAGTATAAAACACGAAGAAAAGATTATCAGTGCTCACAATTGATGCTACAATAAATACACCTGCGATAAGAAAGTATGCTCTGCAATACTTTTTCATCATATACCAATCTTTTAAGAGAAGTCCCTTCATATTATCTTGCCTCCTTTACCATAAATACAAAAAGCTCTTCAATGCTGACAGGGCTTATATTGATACCTGACGGCACCAAGCTTCTCAGCACCATTGCTTCTACTCCGTAAGGATTTTCTTTCTTATACTTAACCGCATTAGAGGGAAGCTTTCGCAATTCCTCAACGGTACAGTGAATTAAGCCGTACTCTGCAAGTAATTGATCCTTTTCTTCACAAAGCAGCAGTTCTCCTTTATGCAGGAACGCCACATAGTCACACAGCTTTTCAAGGTCGCTGACAATGTGTGAAGAAATGAGAATTGAATGATTTTCATCCCTTGTAAAGTCGCTGAACATCTCCACGACTTCATCACGCACCACAGGGTCAAGTCCCGATGTTGCTTCGTCAAGAATGAGAAGTTTTGCATTATGAGATAATGCAATGGCAATACCCAGCTTCATCTTCATACCACGGGAAAACTCTTTGAATTCCTTTTTTTCCGGCAGTGCAAGTTTCTGTACCAATCGGGCATATTCAGCGTCATCCCAGTTGCGGAAGGTGTGCTTCATCACATTTCCGACTTGCTTTACTGTCAGGCACTCGGGAATACCAACCTCATCCATTACAACGCCGATATCTTCTTTCGTTAATTCGATGCTGTCACTATTGTCTTTCCCGAAAATCGCAACGCTTCCGCTATCCTTGTGGATCATATCGAGAATGAGTTTTATAGTGGTGCTTTTGCCGGCTCCGTTTTCACCGATCAAACCCATGATACAGCCGCTTGGCAGTGTTAGACTTAAATTATCCAATGTGAAGTCGGGATATGATTTTGTAAGGTTTTTGATTTCAAGTGCATTCATCCTTGTTCCTCCAGACTAAAATTAACCATTTCTATAATATCCTTTTTACTCAAATTGCAAGAAGCAGCGAGTCTGACAATCTCGTCTATATGTTCTTCGATCTTCTTTAGATTTTCCTCCCGCAGCAGTTCTATGTTTTTCGGTGCAACATAGCACCCTTTGCCGGGAAGTGTATAGATAAAACCATCCTTTTCCAGTTCTTCGTAAGCACGCTTTGTGGTAATAAAGCTTATACGAAGGTCCTTGGCAAGTCCACGAATGGACGGCAGCAATTCATCTTCTTTCAACGCTCCGCTGATAATCTGGCTCTTGATCTGAGAATATATCTGATCGTAGATCGGCGCCCCGCTTTTATTGTCAATCAATATGATCACATAATCACCTCTGTCTATACCGTATATATGCATTATATACAGTTCTCGCATGAGTGTCAAGGGTTCCTATAAAAGTTCACAGAAAAGTTAAAAGGCACCGCCGAAGCGATGCCTTGAATTTTAACTTCTTATTCCCACTCGACCGTTGCAGGCGGTTTTGAAGTGATATCGTAAACAATACGGTTTACGCCCTTTACTTCGTTTACTATGCGTGTTGAAATTCTATCGAGAACCTCATAGGGGATTCTGGCCCAATCAGCTGTCATGAAGTCGTCGGTCGTGACAGCGCGAAGTGCCAATGTATAGTCATAAGTTCTTCCGTCACCCATTACGCCGACGGAACGAAGACCTGTGAGGACAGCAAAGTATTGAGAGGTTTTGGCGCCTTCTCCGCTGAGTGCCATCTCTTCACGCATGATGTAGTCGGCCTCACGGAGCAAGTCTGCTTTTTCCTTTGTTATATCACCGATAATTCTGACTGCAAGTCCCGGTCCCGGGAACGGCTGACGCATAACAACAGCTTCGTCAAGGCCGAGCTCGCGGCCGAGTGCCCTTACCTCGTCTTTGAACAAAAGACTGAGAGGCTCGAGAACGCCCTTGAATCTTGCAATTACAGATTCTGGGAGAAGTCTGTTGTGATGACTCTTTATAACTGCGGCATCGCCTTCACCGGATTCGATTACATCGGGATATATGGTTCCCTGGGCAAGGAAGTCCTGGTTTGTGATGCCGAATTTATCTGCCTCGTCGCGGAATACGTATCCGAATTCAGCTCCGATTATTCTTCGCTTTTCCTGAGGATCGGTAACCCCTGCAAGCTTGCCGAGAAATCTGTCCTCTGCATCAACCCTTATAAAGTTTATGTCCCACTTCTTAAAAGCATTTTCTATCTCGTCACCCTCGTTTTTGCGCATGAGACCATGGTCAACAAAAACGCAAGTAAGACGGTTGCCGATAGCTTGTCCGAGAAGGGCGGCCAAAACAGATGAATCAACGCCGCCGGAAAGGGCAAGCAGAACACGGCCGTTTTTGCCGATTTGAAGGCGAAGATCATCTACGGTCTTTTTGCAAAAGTCCTCCATTGTCCATTCGCCTTTTGCGTGACAAACTTCAAATAGGAAGTTATGTATCATTTGAAGACCGTATTCCGTATGGTTAACCTCCGGATGGAACTGAACACCGTAGAAGTTTCTGTTCTCATCGCAGATAGCTACATTCGGGCATACATTGCTGTGCGCAACCAGGGAAAATTCGGAGGGCAGGTCAGACATATAGTCGCTGTGGCTCATCCATGTCTGGCTTTTTTCGGGGAGACCCTTGAAAAGCTTGCATTCGCAGTTGAAGAATGTCTCGGTTTTTCCGTATTCGCGGGCTGAATCGTTTAATGCCGGAGATACATTGCCGCCGAGCATATAGGCCATGAGTTGGCATCCGTAACAAATACCGAGTATGGGTACGCCGAGCTCAAAAATTCGGGGATCTGCCTTTGGGGATGAATCCTCATATACGCTGTTAGGACCACCGGTAAATATGATACCGATGGGATTCATTTCTTTTATAACTTCGATAGGTGTCGTGTACGGTTTTACTTCACAATAAACATTGCATTCACGAACTTTCCTTGCAATCAATTGGTTGTACTGACCGCCGAAATCCAAAACGATTACTTTTTCTTGCTGTGCCACTGCGCAATGCCTCCTTATTTTATTGGCAGTATTGTACCATCTATTAAGGTGTTAAGCAATAGCATTGACAAGAATACTATTGTTAAGTATAATCTTTGATTGTGAAAGGATGTTTGCTGAAGGCATGTAAAAAGCTCTATCGGTGGCGTCCTCATTTTATTTTGCGGAGTTGTCAGAACTGCGAGGAGGATATAATAATGTTAACTGCTGTTGTCGGAACAAACTGGGGTGATGAGGGAAAAGGCCGTATGGTTGATCTCCTCAGCGAACGTTACGATATAGTTATAAGGTATCAGGGCGGAAACAATGCCGGACATACCGTTATCAACGAGAGGGGTGAGTTTATCCTTAACCTTCTTCCGTCCGGAATCCTCAGAGATGAGACTGTAAATGTTATGGGCCCCGGAATGGTTATAGATCTTGAGCATCTTACAAATGAGATAGCCAAGCTTCGGGAAAAAGGTATTGAGATAACACCCGATCATCTTGTTATCAGCGACAGGGCAACTATTTGCATGCCTTATCATAAAATGATGGACATCCTTGAGGAAGAACGACTTGCAGATAAGAAGTTCGGTTCTACACGCCGCGGTATCGCACCGGTTTATGCGGACAAGTTTATGAAGAAGACTCTTCGTATGGGTGACTTGTTGCATCCGGAGAACATGAAGGAGAGACTCAACGACCTTGTGGAGTGGAAGAATCTCACAATCGTAGGTGGATACGGACACGAGGCCGTAAGTGCAGATGAGATGTACGAGTGGCTTGAAAAATACGGATTCCCGTTTGCTGACTATATTAAGGATACAACGGTATTCCTTGACAGTCAGATAAAGGCAGGAAAGTCAGTGATGTTTGAGGCACAGCTCGGTGCTTTAAGAGATATAGATTACGGTATATATCCTTATACATCATCGTCTTCAAACATAGCTGCCTATGCCCCGATAGGAGCGGGTATACCTTCATACAAGACCGACGGTGTTATCGGAATTATGAAGGCTTATTCCAGCTGCGTAGGGGAAGGCCCGTTTACATGTGAACTTTTCGGAGATGAGGCTGAGAGACTTCGTGAGGCCGGCGGCGAATATGGTGCTGCAACGGGCAGACCGAGGAGAGTCGGAGGCTTTGACATCGTGGCTTCAAGGTACGGCGCCATGGTTCAGGGCGCAACCGAAATTGCCCTCACAAAACTCGATGTACTTTCATATCTTGATAAGATTCCTGTATGTGTAAGGTACGAGGTAAACGGAAATCCTGTTGACTTATTCCCAACCGGCAATGATCTGAACATAGCAAAGCCTGTATATGAGTACTTTGAGGGTTGGAAGTGTGACATATCAAAGTGCCGCAAATTTGAGGATTTGCCGAAGGCTGCTCAGGATTATGTAGGGATGATTGAGAAGGCTATCGGTTGTCCTATAAAATATGTCTCAGTAGGCGCCGGCAGGGACGAATACTTCGAAAGATAAATCCGAAAGATAAAATTCGAAAAATAAAATTTGAAATGTAAAATAAAACTAAGGCTGTCTCAATATGTTGAGACAGCCTTTTTTCTACTTGTTACGTCTTAGCATTTGCGCCTACTCATTACGCCTACTCATTTACATAGAACACTGCGATGCATCCCCTGCCTGTATGGGCGGCAATTATAGGATCTATATCAACTATAACCACTTCTGCATCCGGGTTTTCATCCTTTATCTGTCTCTCGATTTCTTCGGCATCCTCGCTGCATTGAGCGTGCGATATAAAAACCGTTTTGTGAGAACTGTTTTCCATGTTTTTCTTGATCTTATTCGTAAGAATCTCCAAAGACTTCCTTCGTCCGGAACATTTGGAGTTTCCTGTAAGACGCCCGTTTTCATCCATTTTCATTATCGGTTTTATTTTCAACAGACTTCCGACATATGCAGTTGCATTACCTATTCTTCCGCCTTTTTTTAATCGCTCTAAGTTGTCTACTGTAAACCAGTGCGATATTTTGCCTTTGTTATCTTCTATCCATGCAGTCAATTTTTCCATGGACATGCCTTTGAATTTGTTCTTGGCGGCCATGTATACGAGGAGTCCTTCTCCGCCGCTTGCACACAGGGAGTCTACGATGTTTATCTTCCTCTCCGGGTATTTTTCACGCAGTTCATTTGCCAACATACTTATGCCTGAGTAGCTGCCCGAAAGTCCTGATGAAAATGATATATACAGTATATCTTTCTTGTCTTTGATAAGGGACGTAAAAAGCTTTTCGGCTTCAAAAAGGTCTACCTGGGATGTGGTTATCTCCGCATCGTCTTCAATAGCTTTGTAAAAGTCGTTTTGCGGCAGATTTCTGAAATCCGAATAGTGAAGGTAATCCTTCCCGTCTATAATTACGTGCATAGGCAATGCAAAGATGCCCAGCATATTTAATAGCTTACATGGCAGATCACAGGCCGTATCCGTGACTATTGAAAATTCATTCTTTTTCATTTGACTCTATCTCCGTTCTTTAATTAATTTAGCAATGTAAATTGATTGACTTTTTTATCTGCTGATGATAAAATTTTTACATCATATTTTTTACATCATATGAAGTTATTCGACACAGTTTAATATCAAAGTCAAGTATAGTTTTGGTAAAATGGTCCAAATGTTTCTACCGCAACGCCTGCCAGTGAAGTTGCGACTACTTGTTAACTTAAGCCTGGCGCCGTCAGGCTAGCAAAAATAGGCACTTCCTTTATATAATTTGTGCCTATTTTGTCATTTAATACGCAGTAGCGATATGGCAGACTAAAAAGGTCTGCCTGTTTTTACTTTTCAGCACCCTATGCGCGCCGTAAGGCTAAGGAGAAATGGTATGAAAGCTCTTGAAGAAAAAATTCTCAAGGAAGGAAAGATATATCCCGGTAATGTGTTGAAGGTTGGGTCTTTTCTCAATCATCAAATAGACGTACCGTTTATGCTGGAGGTTGGGAAGGAGTTCTACAGGCTTTATAGGGATGACAATATCACTAAAATTCTTACAATAGAGGCTTCGGGTATAGGTGTTGCATGCCTTGCCGCGCAGCATTTCAATGTTCCCGTGGTCTTTGCCAAGAAGAATCAGACAAAGAATATAGCAGGTGAAGTTTATACAAGTCGGGTTGTCTCTTTTACGCACGGAAGAGAATATGACATAATCGTATCTAAGGAATTTTTGAACGAAAATGACAGAGTCCTGATAATAGACGACTTTCTGGCAAACGGAAGCGCTCTTGAGGGGCTTATAAAGCTCGTAAATGATTCGGGCGCCACCCTCGTAGGTTGCGGTATAGTTATTGAAAAAGGATTTCAACCGGGAGGGGAACTCATAAGAGGCCGGGGAGTCAGGGTTGAATCCCTTGCTATAATTGACGAAATGACGTCGGACGGCTCGATCAGATTTCGCGAATAAAATTCGCACCGTTAGGCTGGGTTTAAACAGGTATAACCTGTTAAATAAATACTTGGAGGTCATACAAAATGAAAAAGTTCCAGAGAATCATTGCTCTTGTTCTTGCTCTCGCCATGGTTTTTGCATTTGCTGCTTGTAGCAAAGCGCCGGCCAAAGACGACAAGGGCGACAAGAAGGACACTGAAAAAGTAAAGATCGGTCTTATTTGTCTTCATGACGAAAACTCGACCTACGACCTTAACTTCATAAACGGTTTTAAAGCCGCTTGTGAAAAGAAGGGCGCAGAGTACGAAATCGTTAAGAACATTCCTGAATCAAACGCTTGTTATGAGGCAGCTGCAGATCTTGCTGACCGCGGATGTGACATCGTTTTCGCTGACAGCTTCGGCCATGAGTCATTCATGCTTCAGGCTGCTAAGGAATTCCCTGATGTAGAATTCTGTCACGCAACAGGTACAACTGCTCACACAGAGAAGCTTGATAATTTCCACAACGCATTTGCATCCATCTACGAGGGTCGTTACCTTGCAGGTATAGCAGCAGGTCTCAAGCTTAACGAGATGATCGAAGCAGGCGAGTTCAAAGCCGAGGAAGCTAAGATCGGTTACGTTGGAGCTTTCACATATGCAGAAGTTATTTCAGGCTACACATCATTCTTCCTTGGTGCTCGTTCGGTTTGCCCGACAGCAACAATGGATGTTAAGTTCACAGGTTCCTGGTACGATGAAGCAGCAGAGAAGGAAGCAGCTGAGCTTCTTATCTCTAAAGGCGCTAAGCTTATAAGCCAGCACGCAGACTCTATGGGTGCTCCTACAGCTTGTGAGACAGCAAAGGTTCCTAACGTTTCTTATAACGGTTCAACAGTAGAAGCTTGCCCGAATACATTCATCGTTTCATCAAGAATCGATTGGGCTCCTTACTTTGAGTACATTATTGACTGTAAGACAGAAGGCAAGGCTATTGATACTGACTGGACAGGCAATATTGAGACAGGTTCGGTAACTCTCTCTGAGATAAACGACAAAGCTGCTGCTAAGGGTACAGCTGATGCTATAGAAAAGGCAAAGGCTGATCTTGCTGCCGGCAAACTTCATGTATTTGATACAAAGGCATTTACAGTAGAAGGAAAAGCTCTTGATTCTTACAAGGCTGACGTAAATACAGATGCTAAGTTCGAAAAGGACACCGAGGTTATCAAGGATGGTTACTTCGCAGAATCTGAATTCCGTTCAGCTCCTTACTTTGATGTTAACATCGACGGTATAACTCTTCTTGATACTAACTTCGGTTAATGATCGAGAACTTTCCCGGTTAATATGTATAGGCGGGGCACTTGTGTCCCGCCTGTAGTTGTTTTAGTTTTGAAAAAATCTTTGGCTTATTCGGCTGTGATTTTTTGAAAGTTAAAGTCATACGGATAAATGAAATGGGGGATTTGCTTGGCTGCTGTTCCGGCTATTGAACTTAGAAAAATAACCAAAACTTTTGGAAGCGTTGTCGCAAATAAGGACATAGACCTTGTTGTAAATAAGGGTGAGATTTTATCCATACTCGGAGAGAACGGCAGCGGTAAAACAACCCTTATGAATATGATTTCGGGAATCTATTTTCCTGATCACGGACAGATCTTCATTGACGGAAAAGAAACCGTAATTCGCTCTCCGAGGGATGCATTTGACTGCAAAATCGGTATGATACATCAGCACTTTAAGCTGGTTGATGTTTTTTCCGCAACCGAAAATATTGTTTTGGGACTTGAAGAAAAATTCAATATAAACGAAGCTACAAAGAAGGTAAAATCGATCAGCAGTCTTTACGGATTTGAGATTGATCCTTCAAAGAAAGTATATGAAATGTCTGTATCTGAAAAACAGACCGTGGAGATAATAAAAGTTTTGTACAGGGGTGCCCAGATTCTGATTCTGGACGAGCCCACGGCAGTTTTAACTCCCCAGGAGACGAGAAGACTTTTTAATATCCTCAGAAAGATGAAAGAGGATGGAAAGTCTATAATAATAATCACACATAAATTGCATGAGGTACTCGAGATTTCGGATAGAGTTTCTGTGCTCAGAAAAGGCGAATATATCGGTACCGTTGATACCAAAGATGCAACGGAAGCGAGCCTTACCGAGATGATGGTCGGCAAGAAGATAACGCTCAATATAGACAGAAAAGATCCCCACGATTGTGAAGACAGGCTTATTGTAAAGAATGTAAATTGCATAAATTCCGATGGTATTAAAGTACTTGACGATATATCATTTGAAGCAAAGTCAGGTGAAATTCTCGGAATCGCGGGTATAGCGGGTTCGGGACAGCGGGAATTGCTCGAGGCCATAGCCGGTCTACAGCCTTTGAAAGGCGGCGAAGTTCTTTATAACAATCCGAAGACGGGCAAAGCTGATAATTTGCGTGATAAGACTCCTCTTCAGATAAGAGAGCTAGGCGTCCGCCTGTCATTTGTTCCGGAAGATCGTCTCGGCATGGGTCTTGTAGGTAACATGGACATCGTCGATAATATGATGCTCAGAAGTTACAGAATGGGCAAAACAGCCTTTTTAAAGCGTACTCCGCCGAAGACACTTGCGGAAAAGATAATAGAAGAACTTGAGGTCGTTACCCCCAGTGCTCAAACTCCGGTAAGAAGGCTTTCAGGTGGTAATGTACAGAAGGTCCTGGTTGGAAGAGAGATAGCCTCATCGCCGACAATTTTGATGGCGGCTTACCCGGTAAGAGGTCTTGATATAAACTCTTCATACCTTATATACAGTTTGCTTAATCAGCAAAAGGAGAATGGCGTTGCCGTCATATTTGTAGGCGAGGATTTAGATGTTCTGTGCGAGCTTTGCGACAGAATAATGGTTTTAAATTCAGGCAGGATAACCGGAATGGTTGACGGTAGAACAACTACAAAAGAGGAAATAGGTTTCCTTATGACAAAAACAGAGGGGGTTAAGAGTGATGGCTGATACAAATATAAAAACACATGAACCCCTTTTTCATATAGCAAAGAGAGACGCTTTGCCGTGGTATAAGTCGTTTGCAATCAGAGCTGTTGCAATATTGACGGCTTTGATTGTTTCCGGAGTCGTTACAATGCTTCTCACCGGTGAGAATCCGATAAATGTCTATATAACAATGATAGACGGAGCTTTCGGTACAGAACGAAGAATATGGAACCTTTTGCAAAGCCTTTCAATGTTACTTATGGTTTCCCTGGCAGTTACCCCGGCATTCAGAATGAAGTTCTGGAACATCGGTGCCGAAGGGCAGGCTTTGATGGCGGCTCTTGCTACAACCACCTGCATGCTCTTCCTGAGCGACAAACTCCCGAATGTTTTACTTATAGTTGTTATGCTGTGTGCAGCAGTCGTTGCGGGTGCGGTGTGGGCAATTATACCTGCGGTGTTCAGAGCAAAATGGGGAACAAATGAGACCCTGTTCACTCTTATGATGAACTACATTGCCATCCAGATAGTTTCCTACTTTTCATATGTATGGTCAGTTCCTGAAGGTTCCGGTCAGATAGGCGTTGTAAATTCGGTTTCACAGGCCGGATGGCTTCCTCAGGTTGGGCCTTCAAAGTACTTCCTTAACATAGTTATTGTACTTCTTCTCACTGTATTTTTGTTCGTATATATGAAATACTCAAAGCACGGATATGAAATTTCTGTGGTAGGAGAGAGCTCAAATACTGCGAAATACATAGGAGTAGATGTAAAAAAAGTAATAATGAGAACGATGTTGTTCTCAGGTATTCTTTGCGGTGTGGCAGGTTTCCTTATCGTTGCAGGTGCAGACCATACCGTAACAACAGAGTCCTTAGGCGGCAGGGGCTTTACGGCAATAATGGTTTCATGGCTTGCCAAGTTTAACCCCTTCTATATGATCCTCACAAGTCTTTTGTTGGTATTCTTTGAAAAGGGAGCTACAGAGATCTCAATGGTATTCGGCTTTAATGATGCTTTTGCCGAAATCATAACCGGTATAGTTATATTCTTCATTATAGGTTGTGAATTTTTCATAAACTATAAGATTAAGTTTAAAGATAAAGATGTACCGGCAAATAAAGAAGTACCGGCGAATAAAGAAGTGTCAGCGAAAACCGGAGGGGGTGAGAGCAAATGATGATAGCACAGATTATCCAAAGAGCTGTTATGCAGGGTATTCCTCTTCTCTTTGGCTCTACCGGCGAGATAATCACCGAGAAGTCGGGCAATTTAAATCTCGGCATACCGGGAATTATGTATGTGGGCGCCATAAGCGGTGTAATAGGTTCTTTCTTCTACGAACAAAGCCTCAGTTCACCTGACCAAATCAATACATTTTTAGCTGTTATTATTCCCCTCGTTTGCTCTATGCTCGGCTCTCTGTTTATGGGTCTTTTGTATTCATTCCTCACAGTTACGCTCAGAGCAAATCAAAATGTAACGGGTCTTGCTTTGACTACCTTCGGAGTAGGCTTCGGTAACTTTTTCGGTGGATCTCTTATCAAGCTTTCGGGAGCAGACGTACCGTCAGTTGCCCTTTCCGCAACAAGCCTGTGTTTCAAGAAAACACTTCCGTTCGCGGAGGACCTCGGTGCAATAGGTCAGATATTTTTCTCTTACAGCTTTCTCGCTTATGTAGCAATAGCAACTGCGCTTGTTGCTTCTTTTGTGTTCAACAAGACAAGAGTAGGTCTTAACTTGAGAGCTGTCGGTGAAAACCCGGCAACTGCAGATGCGGCCGGTATAAGCGTAACAAAGTACAAGTATTTAGCTACATGTATAGGAAGTGTTATAGCAGGTCTCGGCGGACTTTATTATATAATGGACTATGCGTGCGGCGTCTGGTCGAACAATGGATTCGGTGACAGAGGATGGCTTGCTATCGCACTTGTTATATTCGCAATCTGGAGACCGAATCTGAGCATTGTCGGTTCCATTCTTTTCGGCGGTTTATTCATAGTGCACAACTATGTTCCGGGAATAGGTGTTGCGACACAGGAACTCTTCAAGATGACTCCGTATGTCGTAACTATAATTGTCCTGATAGTAATAAGCATAAAGAACAGCAAAGAGAATCTGGGTCCGGCTTCCCTCGGACTTCCGTATTTCAGGGAAGAGAGATAAAAATAAAATCAGTTGCCTTATCAGGGCAACTGATTTTTGTTTTAGTAAGACTTACGGCTCAGGCTTTAGCTATCGGCATTTTCTCCTGCGGTTATGAATTGGGATACGGCTTGTACTATCCTCTCTGCTTTGAAAGGCTTGGATATAAAATCGTCTGCACCTTTCTCAAAGCATTCGGATACCATATCGTCATGTCCCATAGAAGAACACATTATTATTTTGGCGTCGGGATCCATATCTTTAATCTTTTCCAAAGCTTCAATTCCGTCCATATCCGGCATTGTTACATCGAGCAATACGACCTTCGGCTTTTCTACTTTGAATACCGTCAAGGCCTCCTCACCAGTTTTTGCCTCTATTACATTGAGAAAGCCGCCCTCACCTAAAATCCCTTTAAGCATCATTCGCATGAAGTTGGCATCGTCCACAATAAGTATTTTGCTACTCACAGGTTTCACCGCCTTTTGTTTGTTTCACTATAGCAGCTTTTTTCGATTGTTCATCGATGGGGAATGTAAATGTTATAGAAAACCCATCTGTAAGCCCTGTATTTATAAATATGGCTCCACCCATATCTTTCGCCGTTGATTTTATTACATCCATGCCGACCCCGCGACCTGAATACTTGTTTGGCTTCTCGGTTGTCGTGAATCCACGTTCCATGATCAAAGATACAATTTCATCTGCTTTATAAGCATCACGCGGTTTCTTCAGCATATGCAATTTATCTGCCCGCCTCAGTATCTTTTTCAAATTTATTGTCTCACCGTCGTTGTAAACGGTTATAAACATTATACCGTCTTCTATGCCGTATGTTACGGTTATAACACCTGTTTCCGGTTTTCCTCTCTTTATGCGTTCGGCAGGTGTTTCTATGCCGTGGTCCATGGCATTTCTGATAATTTGAGTTAAAGGACCTGATAATTGGATTATAATTTGCCTGTCTATAAAAAGCTGCTCTCCTTCAAATTGGAGTTCAGCCTTTTTTCCTAAAACCCCGGACATCTCTGCTATTATGTTCTCAAACATAGGCTTGTAGTACTCAAAAGGTATCATATGGGTTGTAGGGAAAGAACTGTCACTGTTTATAGTGCTGACCATTTGGTCCAGCTGGCCTTCGAATTCTTTGGTGCTCTCGTCCGGCGAGGATTTAATCATTACGCCGAGCCGACTTCTGAAAAAGTATTCGGAGTCGAACATAAGGCTTATTACGCTCTGCGGATTTAAAGCATCCGGTCCATGCTTTCTGAGATAAGAAATAATATTCTCCATCTTGTAAGATATATCAGCTGCTTTTGAATCTTCCAATACCAATGCGGATGCCTTTATAGTGTGAAATATGCGAAAAAGAGTATCAACACTCTCGCTGTCGAGAGTGCCGACACTGTTTCTTTTCTTCAATATATGATCCATATCATTTATCAGGATGTTTATGTCCTGGACATATGCATCAAACAATTCTTTATCCATCCGCATAAAGTTACACTCCACAAAAAGTACTTTTATGCATCTATAAGATCCGTGATAACTACATTGTAAAAGTTTTTGTCTGCATAAAGATCTATTATAAATGTTGGGTTTTCCATGAGAAAAATTTTCGGTCTTAAAGGATTTTTAGAGTTTTGCCCTACAACTACGGCGGTTTCACCGTTGCTGAGTTTAACACAACTACCTATGGGATAAGGCGAGACACACTTCAAAAACGCCTTCACGACTCCTCCGTCAAACTGTATTCCGGAATTTCCCATGATGTATTCTACAGCTTCATTTGCTACAGAAGGAACGCGATACGGTCTTTGTGATGTAAGTGCGTCATAGACATCGGCACAGGCAATTATTCTTCCGAAGAAGGGTATATGTTTTCCTTTCAATCCGTAAGGATATCCGTTGCCGTTCAGTTGTTCGTGATGACTTATGATTCCGCTTAAAACCAATTCGGATACGATTCCTTTATCAGCGAGCATATTATAACCAAGCTGTGGATGGTTTTTTACTTCCTCAAACTCTTCGCTTGTCAGCTTGGCAGGTTTTTGTATAATGCCCAGGGAAACCTGCATTTTTCCTATGTCATGTAATAGGGCGCTTAATGCCAGTTCAGATAAGTCATGTCTGGATATTCGCAGTTGTTTTCCTATAGCTATAGAGAGTATGGTTGTTCCCAGCGCATGGTTATAAGTGCAGTCATCGTAAAGCCTGAGATTGTCAATATCAAGATATAGGTTTTTAGAATTGATTATATTGTCTATCAATCTTTGCAGAACATTATTTGCATGCTCAATATTGCCTGCATAAAGACTCTCCGTTGTTCTCTCGGCAATGTCGTATATCTCTCTTACTCTGCCGATAATCTCTTCTTTTTCCTCGGTATCTACTATCACGTTGTTCAGGTTTTTTCCGGAATGTACATAAACACCTTGTAGGTTGAGACCTAATAATTTAGTTATATGAGCCATTGTCAGGGTTTGTCCGGCTTTTAGCATGACCACATGGCCTGTGAAACTGTCAACACCGTAAACGTCCCTTGCCAAAACTACTCCGGGCTTTATCTTGTCTACGGTTACAAATTTTACCATCGGTCTCACCCCCCCATATCCCTAAAAACACAACTTGTTGTAGTTGCGATAAAGCTCATACACTACATAAAAATAACTATTTATATTTTACAATAATCATACAAAACGGTCAATACTTTTATGGAAAATGTACAAAAATTGCATTTTTGGGTCTTTGGTTAATTGCCTACTGTAAACTGTTTGTGGTAATATTTTTACATTGCTAATTTATAGATTAATTGATGAGTAGTGAAAGGCGGTCGTTTTAATGCAAAAAAACACTTATGAGACTCCGTTGGGATCACGTTATGCCAGTGCGGATATGCTCTATATCTTCTCACCTGATTTTAAGTTTAAAACCTGGAGAAGACTTTGGATTGCACTTGCAGAATCCGAAATGGAACTGGGTCTTCCTATTACACCCGAGCAGGTGGCGGAGTTAAAGGAGCATGCGGACGACATAAATTATGAAGTGGCTATTCAAAGAGAAAAGCTTGTTCGCCATGATGTTATGTCTCATGTATATGCTTACGGTGAACTCTGTCCGACTGCGAAGCCGATTATCCATCTCGGTGCCACCTCATGCTATGTAGGCGACAATACGGATGTTATAACTATGACGGAGGCTCTGAAACTCATCCGGAAGAAGCTTGTAAATCTTCTGAATAAGCTTTCGGATTTTGCTCTTGAATATAAGGATATGCCTTGCCTCGGCTTTACACACTTTCAACCGGCACAACCCACGACTGTAGGTAAGAGGGCTTCACTCTGGCTTCAGGATATCCTCATGGATTATGAGCAGGTAACATATCAAATCGGGAACATGAGGCTTCTCGGTTCAAAAGGTACGACCGGAACTCAGGCCAGTTTTATGGAACTGTTCGATTCCGACCAGGAGAAAATAAAACTTCTCGATAAAAAAATTGCGGAGAAGATGGGATTTTCCTCATGCTTCCCTGTTTCCGGACAAACCTATTCGAGAAAGCTTGATTATCAGGTATTGAGTTGTCTGTCTGGGATAGCTCAGTCCGCCTCAAAGTTTTCTTCGGATATAAGACTTCTTCAGCACATGAAAGAGATAGAAGAACCGTTTGAGAAGAATCAAATAGGATCTTCAGCTATGGCATACAAGAGGAATCCTATGAGATCAGAGCGTATAGCATCTCTCTCCAGGTATGTTATAACCGATGCGCTTAATCCGGCTCTGACAGCATCGACACAGTGGTTTGAGAGAACACTTGATGATTCTGCCAACAAGAGAATAAGTGTATCAGAGGCTTTTCTCGCCGTAGATGCAGTCCTTGAACTTTATATAAACGTTGTGTCGGGACTTGTAGTATATCCTAAGATGATAGAAAAGCATTTACTTGCCGAGCTTCCTTTCATGGCAACGGAGAATATAATGATGGAGGCTGTAAAGCGCGGAGGGGACAGACAGGAACTTCATGAGAAAATCCGCGTTCATTCCATGGAAGCCGGAAAGGTAGTTAAGGTAGAAGGCGGGGAAAATGACCTTCTCAAGAGAATTGCCGCTGATCCTTCTTTCGGCATGACTTTAGAAGATCTTGAGTCTGTAATGAAACCGGAGAACTTTATCGGCCGTGCTCCGCAACAGACCACGGAGTTTATAGATGAGTACATAAAACCGATACTTGACGAACACAAGGATATGCTCGGTATGGAAGTTGAAATAAAAGTTTAAAATAGTGCCGGCACGTATGTGCCGGCCTTTAGTTTACATTTAGTTTGGGGCGATATTGTATGAAGCCTATTGCTTATATCAAAACAAATCTGGAAGGCAAATTCGGACTTCCGCGACAAAGCGGTATCATGCCGCGGCTCATGGGCAGGGTGATTTTTGATCCGGAATACAGGGTGCCGGATGCATTCAGAGGATTAGAAGGATTTTCACATGTGTGGTTGATATGGGATTTTTCAGAGGCACATTGTACGGGTAAAGGTACGGGTAAAGGCGAGAACGCATGGTCGGCTACCGTGAGGCCTCCGAGACTCGGGGGAAATACCCGTATGGGAGTCTTTGCTACCAGATCCCCTTTCAGACCTAACAATATAGGACTTTCTGTCGTAAAATTGGAATCTGTCGATATGGATTCGGAGTACGCCCCGTCACTCCTTGTATCAGGGGTGGATATGATGGACGGAACACCGATATATGATGTGAAACCGTATATTCCATACTCGGATTGTATAACGGATGCAACCTCGGGATTTACAGACGGATTACCCGATTTAACACTGTCGGTAGATATACCGGAGCATCTCTTGAAGTTGTTTCCGGTTGAGAATCATGGGGAACTTATGGATATACTTTCACATGATCCGAGACCGCAGTATCAAAGCGATGATAGGGAATACGGACTTACTTACATGGGCAAAGATATAAAATTCAGGATAGCAGACGGAATTCTGACAGTAACCGATGTGGTTAGCCGTCAGGCTAAAAAGCAGATGGAATAATGACCGTTTTTGATGATCATTTCAGATGGTCATTTTACGTGTGTGAATACGAATATTTTTATGTAATATAACACATATATGTGATATAATATTATGAATTTTCAGCGGAGGTAACTTTATGAATCCTTCAAGAGTTTATTGTTCGGTGGACCTGAATGCCGTTTGTGATAATGTTAAGAGTGCTATGTCGAAAACCGGAGACGGAGTCAAAATGATGGCCGTTGTCAAAACCGATGGTTACGGACATGGTGCAGTCGCAATAGCCCATGCGCTCAGTTCTATAGGCGTCTACGCCTTTGCTGTCGCAACGATAGATGAGGCGATAGAACTAAGAAATTCAGGTATAAGGAACCCGATTCTGATATTGGGATATGTTTTCCCCAACGATTTAGAATCGGTGCTGAATTTTGATATAACAACCACTGTGTTCTCTGTTGACAGCGCAAGGGTTATTTCAAGATATGCAAAGGAACGCAATAAAACAGCGAAAATACATATAAAGCTCGATACCGGTATGGGTAGAATAGGTTTTATACCGGGTGAGGATGCCGCAAGGGATATCAGGGAGATTTTCAGTCTACCCAATTTATATGTGGACGGGATATTCACCCACTTTGCCTGTGCGGATGAATCTGATAAATCATCTGCAATGGAACAAGCCCGGTTGTATAAGGATTTTGTAAGTCAACTTGAATCAGAGGGTTTAAACTTCCCGACAAAGCATATTTGTAATTCTGCCGGTATCATGGAATTTGAAGACTGCTACTGCAATATGGTGAGATCCGGTATCATAACCTACGGCCTTTACCCGAGTGAGGAAGTGGATAAGCAGAAATTGTCGCTGAAACCTGCATTGAGTCTCATAAGCCACGTGGCTTATGTGAAGACCGTGGGAGCGGGCTTTACTGTCAGTTACGGTTCAACCTATAAAACTGATAAAGAGACAAAAATAGCAACGATACCTGTGGGATACGGTGACGGATATCCAAGATTGCTTTCCAACAAAGGAAGAGTGCTTATAAACGGCGAGTACGCACCTATAATAGGAAGAGTGTGTATGGATCAATTTATGGTTGATGTAAGCGACGTTCCGAATGTAAGGCAGGGGGATGAGGTTGTCCTCATAGGCAAGCAGGGTAAAAATGCGATAACTGTTGAAGAAATAGCCTCACTTGCGCAAACGATAAATTATGAAATCATATGCGGAATAAATAAGAGAGTTCCGAGGATATATAAGTATTGATTTTTTGAAAGGAATAATCCGGCTATACAATGAAGACTGTTTTTAAGTATGTAAAGAAGTATCTGCCTTGGGTGTTTATCTCCATGGCCTTACTGGTCGGGCAAGTGTTCTGCGAGCTCACATTACCTAATTTGATGAGTGATCTCGTGAACGCGATAATTGCGACCGGTGTAAGCGGCGGTGGGATATCAGTATATCTCAGGACGATAGGAGTAAAGATGCTGGCGGTATCCGTTATGACCGTAATGTGTTCTGTCGGTGTAGGCTTCCTGTCTGCCAGAATATCGTCCGGTGTCGCTAAGGACCTGAGAATTGATTTGTTCAGAAAAGTAAATGATTTTTCAAATGCTGAATTCGATAAGTTTTCTACTGCATCTCTCATTACGAGAAATACAAATGATGTCCAACAAGTACAGAATTTTGTGATAATGGGACTTCGCCTTATGATGTTTGCGCCGCTCATGGGTATCGGCTCAATTGTCATGGCCCTGGAAAAGAGCAAATCTCTCGCATGGATAATACTTCTGGCTGTCCTTTTGATTGTCTGTACATTGGCATCAATAATGATGGTTGCATTGCCCAAGTTTAAAATTTTGCAGACTTTGGTTGACAAGCTGAATCTGGTGAGCCGTGAGCAGCTTTCAGGTCTCCTCGTAATAAGAGCGTTCGGAAACGAGGGTTATGAAGAAAAACGCTTTGATAATGCAAGTAAAAATCTTGCTGATACAACCAGATTTGTTCAGAGGAGTATTGCGGGAATTATGCCTGCGGTTACCTTGATAATGAGTTTCGCAAATGTGGTTATAGTTTGGTTCGGGGCGAAGGCCGTTTCTCAGATGAGTCTCGAAGTCGGAGACATGATGGCATTCATACAATATGCCATACATATCATGATTTCATTTATATTTGTCTCTATGATATTTATAATTCTCCCGAGAGCCCAGGTTGCTGCAAATCGTATCAGTGAAGTTCTTAACTGTGAGATAACTATAAAGGACAAAGAAGATGCCGAAGCTTTGAGCGGGGTAGAGGGAAAAATAGAATTTACCGATGTATGTTTCAGGTATGAAAATGCCATTGAAGATGTATTGTCTGATATAAGTTTTACCGCGGAGCCGGGAAAGACAACCGCATTTATCGGTTCAACCGGATCGGGTAAATCGACTTTGATAAATCTGATTCCGAGATTTTACGACGTTACGTCCGGTTCAATAACAATAGACGGAAAGGATATAAGAGACGTAAAACTTCACGACCTGCGTGAGGCCATAGGCTATGTTCCGCAGAAGGCAACATTGTTTTCCGGAACTATAGAGACCAATATAAGGTACGGAAATGAGGCCGAGGATATAAGACCGGCCATCGAGGTTTCACAGTCTGCCGAGTTTATAGATTCTAAAGAAAACGGTGTTGAATCTGAAATCTCACAAGGCGCCGCAAACGTTTCCGGCGGTCAGAAGCAACGCCTGTCAATAGCACGTGCCCTTGCCAAGAAACCACCGATATACATATTTGATGACAGCTTTTCAGCTCTGGACTTTAAGACTGACTCCGCACTTCGTGCAGCCCTGAAAGAATACACAGGCGAGTCTACTGTTCTTATCGTTGCTCAACGTGTGTCTACCATTATGAATGCAGACAAGATCATCGTTCTCGACGAGGGAAGAATAGTAGGTTGCGGAACACATAGCGAATTGCTTGATACATGCCCGCAATATCTCGAGATTTGCGAAAGTCAGCTTGCAAAGGAGGAGATGTAATATGCAGACGTCAAGCATCAAAGCCTCCAAGCGTCCACCGAGAATGGGACACGGTCCGGGAAGCATTGCCATGGGCGAAAAACCAAAGGATTTTAAAGGCAGCTTGAAAAAGCTTGCCGAATATCTTAAGCCGTTCAGATTTAAACTCTCACTGATTGTGTTATCTGCAATTCTGAGTACTGTGTTTACAACTTTCAGCCCTAAGATACTGGCTTTAGCCACCAATGAGATTGCAGCTGGTGCTGTAAGGTTGTTTAAAGGAACGGGCGGAATTGATTTTTCATACATAGGAAAGATTCTTCTGTTTTGTCTTGCCCTGTATGCTGTTTCAGCGGTATTCAATTTTGTACAGGGATACATTGCCGCGGGCGTTTCATCCGCTGTCTCCTATGATCTGCGTGATTCGATATCCAAAAAGATAAACAGACTTCCGGTAGCCTACTATAACAGGGTAAGTTTCGGCGATGTTCTCTCACGTATAACCAATGACGTAGATACGATAAACCAGAACCTTAACCAGACAATAACACAGGTTATATCTTCGGTTGTAACTGTCATAGGCGTACTTGCTATGATGCTGTCTATAAGTGTTAGTATGACGCTTATAGCTTTGCTGATGCTTCCGCTTACGGGGATTGCGGTTGCGGCAGTTTTCAAGTTCTCACAAAAGCACTTCTTCGCCCAGCAAAAATACCTGGGTTCAGTTAACGGGCAGGTTGAAGAAATTTTCAGCGGTCACCTGGTAGTCAAGGCTTTCAATGGCGAAGATGATGCTTTAGAGAGTTTTGAGGGTGACAATGATGCACTCTATAATGCCGGATGGAAAGCTAATTTCCTGTCTTCTCTCATGCAGCCACTTACGGGTTTTGTCGGCAATTTAGGATACGTCGGTATATGCATATTCGGTGCATATCTTGTATCACAGGGCAGGCTTAAGGTCGGCGATATACAGGCATTCATACAGTATATACGAAACTTTACCGAGCCTATAACAAAAATGGCCCAGATTTCCAACCAATTCCAGACCGTTATTGCTGCAAGTGAACGAGTTTTCGAATTCCTGGCAGAGGAGGAAGAAGAGGACAAAGACGTAAGGCTTTCCGTAAAAGAGGCTGACTTGAAGGGCAATGTAACTTTTGAACATGTAAGATTCGGCTATGAGGGAAGCAATAAGATCGTAATTAAAGATTTTTCGGCTGATGTAAAGGCCGGTATGAAGGTTGCTATTGTAGGGCCGACGGGAGCCGGCAAGACGACGATGGTTAAACTTCTGATGCGATTCCATGAACTGAGCGGGGGAAGAATCCTGATTGACGGTCATGACATAAGAGAGTTCTCCAGATCGGACCTTCGAGGCGAGTTCGGTATGGTTTTACAGGACACTTGGCTCTATAGCGCCTCTATTATGGATAACATAAGATACGGTCGGTTGAATGCAAGTGATGAAGATGTGATTAAAGCGGCCAAGGCTGCTCAGGTTGATCACTTTGTACGTACATTGCCCGGCGGATATAATATGGAGATAAATGAAGAGGCGTCAAATATATCTGCAGGTCAAAAGCAGCTTCTTACTATAGCGCGTGCGATTCTCTCGGATTCAGCTGTTTTGATTCTGGATGAAGCTACAAGCTCAGTTGATACCAGGACGGAAATCATGATACAAAAGGCAATGGATAATCTTATGAAGGGCAGAACAAGCTTTATAATTGCTCACCGCCTGTCGACTATCAAAAATGCTGATATGATTTTGTGCATGAAAGACGGAGATATAGTTGAGCAGGGAACCCATGAGGAGTTGCTTGCAAAGAATGGATTTTATTCAGACTTATATAACAGTCAGTTTGAGGTACAAGGAGAATAAGTTTTGGAAACTAAAGGCAATCAAATCAAAGGAACATTACTTGTAATGCTGGCCGGCATACTTTGGGGTACAACAGGAACATTTGTAAGATTTTTTACGGACCTGGGTCTGTCGACTATGCAAGTCAGCGTTTTTAAAATAGCATTCGCATCTATTATATTGTTAATATTTGCTCTTATATATGATAAGTCGCTGCTGAAAGTCAATCCGGGGGACCTTTGGATTTTCTTCTGTGCGGGGGTCATAAGTCTTGACTTCTTTACGGTTTGTTATTTTTCTACTATTGAGGCTACATCGCTATCCGTGGCTGCAGTTTTACTCTATGGAGCCCCTGCTATAGTGATGATTCTGTCGGCTGTGCTGTTTAAAGATAAAATAACGCCGATAAAGGTTGTCGCATGCGTAGTAGCATTTGCCGGATGCTTTATGTGTGCAGGTGTAATAGGAAGCGGAACTCATATAGCTCCGAAAGCTTTGCTTACAGGTATTTTGTCTGCTCTGGGATACGGTCTTTACAGCATTTTCGGACAAATCGCAATGAATAAGGGATACAGACCGTTGACCGTTACTGTTTATACTTTCCTCTTTGCCATGATAGGATGTCTGTTTATTGTGAGACCGGATGAAATAGTGGCAGCGATGGACAATACTACACCGATAAAGTTTATATCTATGGCAATACTTATATCCGTTGTGGTTTCTCTGCTTCCTTATGTTTTCTACACCAAGGGTCTTCAGATAGTGAGTCCCCCAAAGGCTTCAATAATAGCCTCAATAGAGCCTGTCACTGCAACGGTCGTAGGAATGATAGCATTCAAAGAGTTCCCCGATGTTTTCGGATATATAGGGATTGCTCTGGTAGTCTTCGCTATCATTTTATTGAATGTAAAAATACCGGATAAGAATTCCTGATACATATATATCCGCTCCGGAAGCGTAAAGCCGCGCCGTCAGGTCATGCATGAACAACGTAAAGAGTTGTATAATGTGTATAAGCGACGCATTAAAAAACCATAGAAGGTGCATAAATATGCAAAAAACACTTGCTAATTTTGAAAACCGCTCGTATAATTATGCACGTGGTAAAAAAGCATTTAATAATATCAAAATACCAAAAAATACCAGGAGGTAACGTAAATGAAAAGTATGAAAAAAGTAATTGCTCTGGTTATGGCACTTTGCATGGTGTTTGCACTTGCCGCTTGCTCAAGCGAAAAGGCACCTGCAGATAAGGGAGACAAGGGCGAAACAAAAGAGAAACTCATAATGGCTACAAATGCTGCTTTCCCTCCATATGAATTTGTTGATGATAATGGTGAGTTTGCAGGTATAGATGTGGAGATTGCACAGGCTATTGCAGACAAGCTCAACATGGAACTTGAGATCAAGGATGTAGAGTTCGGATCAATCATAGGTGGCGTACAGTCAGGTAAGTTCGATATCGGTGTTGCCGGTATGACTGTTACAGACGAGCGCCTTGAGAGCGTTAACTTCTCAACATCTTACGCTAAAGGTATACAGAGCGTAATCGTTAAAGAGGACTGCAAGTACAAAGACTTCTCTGAGTTCTATTCAGAGTGGGAAGGCGAGGGCGATGACGCTGTTCCTAAGGCTGTCAATGATGATATAGCTATCGGTGTTCAGCAGGACACAACAGGCGATATATATTCATCTGACAAACCGGAAAACTGGGGATTCGGCGCTGACAGAGTTACACAGTTCAAGACAGGTGCTGAGGCAGTACAGGCTCTTGTTACAGGAAAAGTTATGGCTGTAATTATTGATAACGAGCCTGCTAAATCATTTGTTGCTGCAAATGAGGGTCTTAAGATTCTTGATGGCGCTTATACAGAGGAAGACTATGCTATAGCCATAGCAAAGGATAACACTGAATTGCTTGAAAAGGTGAACAAGGCTCTTGCTGAACTCACTGCTGACGGTACTATACAGAAAATCATCGATAAGTATATACCGGCTGACTGATTTTAAACCGTACACAATGGGCGGAGTAAATCTCCGCCCTTTTCTGATTGAAGAGGTAAGTTTATGCAGGAATGGATTGCTGATTTGAAAGCGGAATTCATACTGAACTTTGTTGACGGCGATAGATATACCTGGTTGCTTGAAGGTTTAAGAAATACTCTTGTCATAACATTTTTTGCTACTATTCTGGGTATAGTTATCGGCGTTGTCATTGCTTCTGTAAGGTCCACTTATGACAAAAACTATGAAACACTTAAAAAGCGCGGCGGTTTCGGTTTTACTCTGATATCAATACTCAACACTATATGTAATGTATATTTGACAGTCATCAGAGGAACCCCGGTCGTTGTTCAGTTGTTGATAATGTACTTTATCATATTTGCTACATCTACGAATGAAATGATGGTAGCGGTTATGGCCTTCGGAATAAATTCCGGAGCCTATGTTGCCGAGATTTTCCGTGGCGGTATTATGTCAATAGATAACGGTCAGTTTGAAGCAGGAAGAAGCCTTGGATTCAATTACATTCAGACTATGATACATATTGTCATTCCTCAGACAGTCAAGGCAGTGCTCCCGACATTGCTTAAT
>CAZIHW010000124.1:0-2839 GCA_964539045.1 uncultured Eubacteriales bacterium
GTCGGATGCGCTTCCTGTGCTATAATGTGTCCTGACTGCGTGATTACGGTGGAGAGGTGATATCAAATGGCTGATAAAGTATTGATGAAAGGTAATGAGGCTATCGCCGAGGCCGCCATTAAGGCCGGTTGCAGGCATTACTTCGGTTATCCTATAACCCCTCAGACAGAGGTTGCCGCATATATGTCAAAGCGTATGCCAAAGATAGGCGGTACGTTTCTCCAGGCAGAGTCTGAAATTGCTGCCATAAACATGGTTATCGGAGTATCTTCAACGGGAAAACGTGTTATGACATCCTCTTCTTCGCCGGGAGTTTCCCTCAAATCGGAAGGAATCTCTTATCTGGCCGGATGTGACTTGCCGGCTCTTGTGGTAAACGTTCAGCGCGGAGGTCCGGGACTTGGAGGTATTCAGCCCTCACAATCCGACTATTTCCAGGCTACAAAGGGAGGAAGCCACGGTGACTATCACAATATAGTTCTGGCTCCGGCTTCGGTTCAGGAGATGGCTACTCTCACAATGAAAGGCTTTGAACTCGCAGACAAGTATCGTATGGTAACAATGCTTTTGGCCGACGGTACTCTGGGACAAATGATGGAGCCTGTTGAGATAGATGAAGAGGCTGTAATCACTTTTGAAAAGCCTTGGGCTTTAACCGGTACAGATTGCAAAAGAGATCCCAATATAGTGAACTCACTTTTCCTCAAGCCGGATTTGCTTGAAAAGAAGAACTTTGAGAGATTTGAAAAGTATAAAGCAGTAGAAGAGAATGAGGTAATGTATGAAGAGTACCTCATGGAAGACGCCGATATCTGCGTAGTAGCTTTCGGTATAAGCTCACGTGTTGCGAGAAATGCAGTCAATGACGCACGTTCTCTCGGCATAAAGGTCGGCATGATAAGACCTATCACTCTTTGGCCTTTCCCGAAAAAGCCGCTTCTGAAGGCTGCGGACAGATGTAAGGCGTTTATAAGCGTAGAGATGAATATGGGTCAGATGATTCAGGATGTAGAGCTTGCTATACGTTGCAAGAGGCCTGTATACCTATGTAACAGAACGGGCGGCATGATCCCGACTCCCGATGAGGTTTTAAATAAGATCAAAGAAGTGGATAAAGACGGAGGTGCAGAGTAATGGCAATTGTATTTGAAAAACCACATGCATTGACTGATGCCCCGTTCCACTATTGTCCGGGCTGTACCCACGGTATCATTCACAGACTTGTCGCTGAGGTTCTGGATGAACTCGAACTCGAGGGAAAGACAATAGGCGTGGCTTCTGTTGGATGCTCCGTTATGGCATATGACTATTTTAATGTAGATATGGTTCAGGCGGCTCATGGCCGTGCACCCGCTGTCGCTACTGGCGTTAAGCGCTCAGACCCGTCAAAGATTGTTTTCACTTATCAGGGTGACGGCGACCTTGCGGCAATAGGTACTGCCGAGACTGTTCATGCTGCCGCCAGAAGAGAAAACATAACGGTTATATTTGTAAACAATGCAATCTATGGTATGACAGGCGGACAAATGGCTCCTACCACCTTACCGGGAATGGTAACGCAAACGTCCCCCTACGGTCGTGATGTAAATCTTGTAGGTTATCCTGTTAAGGTTTGTGAATTGCTGAGCAATGTAGACGGTGCTGCTTACCTTGAACGTGTGGCTGTAAACAATGTCGCCAATGTAAGGAAGGCAAAGGCCGCTATAAAACACGCTTTCCAAAACCAGATAGAGGGAAAAGGCTTCTCTCTTATTGAGGTTGTTTCAACCTGTCCTACGAACTGGGGCATGACTCCTCAAAAAGCTTTGGACTTTGTAGAGACAGATATGATTCCTTATTATCCTCTCGGTATATACAAGGATATCTATGCACAGGAGGACAAATGATATGGGTACTCTAAATGTTCTTTATGCCGGTTTCGGCGGTCAGGGTATACTTTTCTCGGGCAAATTCCTTGCATATAACGGTCTGATAGGCGGAAAGCATGTAAGCTGGCTTCCGTCCTATGGCCCCGAAATGCGCGGAGGTACAGCCAACTGCAGCGTTATAATCTCAGACGACGAGATAGGCTCTCCTATAGTTGAAAAGCCTGATGTGCTTATAGTTATGAACCTTCCTTCCCTTGATAAGTATGAGGATGAAGTGGTTCCGGGCGGAAAAATATTTGTTGATTCAGCCCTTATTCAGCGCAAGGTAAAACGTACCGATGTGGATGTGTATTATATCCCTGCGACCTCACTTGCATCGGAAAAAAAGATTCCTAAACTTGCAAATATGATAATTACGGGTAAAATGATAAGGGAAGTAGATGAATTATCTCTTGACAATATAGATACTGTTCTTTCGAAAATCGTGTCGGCAAGACATAAGGATTTACTTGAAGTAAATAAGGAAGCCATAAAGATTGGCTATGATTTTTAGAGGTGTTTAAAATGGATATAAGAGTAGTAAAAACAGAGTCTCCTAAGGCTAAGCCTACGGACGAGAATGCACTCGGTTTCGGACAAATCTTCTCAGATCACATGTTTATCATGGATTATGAAGCTTCAAAAGGATGGTTTGATGCCAGAATAGTTCCTTTTGATGATCTTAAGTTCAGCCCGGGCTGCGCCGTATTCCACTACGGATGTGAGATATTTGAAGGACTCAAAGCATATAGAACTGCCGATGGCAATGTACAGCTCTTCAGACCGATTGAGAATGTTCGCAGAATGAACGATTCAGCTGACAGACTTTGTCTCCCTCAAATGGACGAGGACATGATGCTTGAGGCCATCAAGAAGTTTGTAGAAGTAGAAAAGGACTGGGTTCCTCATACTGAGGGAACATCTCTTTACAT
>CAZIHW010000125.1:0-20270 GCA_964539045.1 uncultured Eubacteriales bacterium
GACCGTAAAACTTCGGCTTGTCCGACCCGTCCTTCGCATGGAATACACCGGCTTCCTCCCACTTTTGCTGCCACTTAGGTTCAACCGTTTTAAAATCATATGCTTTCATACTTTTCAATCCTTTACGAACTTTATGCTAAACGTAATATTCCGTTTGCGCTTTTTATTTTGTAATTTAAACTGTTATTTCTTCTGCATCGGCCCAAAGCTTCTCGAGATTGTAGTGATCTCGGGCATCGGGCAGAAATACATGGACGATAACATCACCAAAGTCGAGGAGAATCCAGTCGGATGCCTTTCCCTCAAGGCGGCCTTGCTCACCGAGTTGTCCCATTTGGAAATCAACTTCATCAGCTAATGATTTTATGTGTGTAGTCGATGTGCCGTTGGCTACTACAAAATAGTCGCTTACAACAGTGAGTCCTTCTACCTTCAACACCTTTACATTGACCGCTTTTTTATCATCCAAAAATTTTACTATGTTTTTTACCTTTTGTGCACTTGTCATTTTTATCTCGCTTTCTTTTATACTCTTAAAAGTTTACACATCTCATTATATGCATCAATCGTATCCTGATTTATCACCCTGTCCTGGCGGAGCAGTTCCTCAAGTGTGAATCTGGTACCTACCAAAATAGCTTCGTTTATATCTTCAAATGCTATTTTACGCATTTCGTCAACTCCCGGATAATCACGCTCGTCAGATATAAAATCAGCTATGTATATTATTTTTTCAAGCATAGTCATATTGGCTTTTGCTGTAGTGTGATACTTAACTGCAGATATCATTTCCTCATCTGTTATCCCGAGTTCATCGCGGATATATGCGGCTCCGGCCGGTGCATGCCAAAGCTTAAAATTCTGAATTACAACTTCGGGAAGATCATCACACAGCTGCATCATATATCGCTTTTGTTCTTCCTCGGGCGAATTTTTCTCGATATCGTGCAAAAGACCGCATATATAGGCTTTTTCGGTGTCAGCATTGTATCGCTTTGCCAATTTCATTGCAGCATCTGCTACATTGAGGGAATGATTAAAACGTTTTTTCTGAAGTTTTTCCTGCATTATTTTGATAAATTCATCTTTGCGTTCCAGCACCGTAAAGCCCCCTTGAAAAAATATATTCATATGTTTCCTTTGTAACTAACCCGTCAATAGACTCGTTACATTTAATCCTGTTACGAATTTCAGTTGAACTGAGTTCGAGCGGAGTTATATCAAGAAATTGTATTTTTCCTTCCCTGTATTCATTTGGAAAATAGGCTTTTGAATATTCCTCAAGTTGTGATACGTTCATTTTGTCACTTCTCACAGAAGCGACTATCGTACACATATCAAGTATGTCATCGGGCCTCTTCCACTCGTGAAGCGTTGTGAGCATATCATCTCCGACCAATAAGAAAAATTGTGCTTTTTTGTACATACCCTTTAGCATCTTTAATGTATCATCCGTATAGCTTCGGCCTTTTCGGTCTATCTCTATGCTGCTCGTTTCAAAGGGTTCCCCTTTAAAAGTGAGTCTGCACATCTCAAGCCTGTCCTCACATGATGCGAGAACGGAGGGATCTTTGTGCGGGGGTATGTACGTGGGAATAATAAGCATTTTGTCAAGCTCGTACGTTTTTGCAAAAATTTTTACGATATTAAGATGTCCTACATGCGGAGGATTGTACGTGCCGCCGAAAATACCTACCTTTTCCATTTTATCTCCTTATCGTATCTTCCGCCATAATGGTTATTTGATGCAGCCTTTGCGGCCGCTCTTTTGTTTGCCTCTTTCTTTGCCTGCTTTTCATGAAGCAGCTTACTATATCGATACAAAACAATAGTACCGCCTACTACACTTATAACATCTGCACCTGTTGCCTCCTGCAGCATATCGGCTAACTCCCTGGCTGTCTGCGGGCAGCTTTTTAATACCTTTATTTTCATAAGCTCTTTGGCATCTAAAACTACTTCTGTCTGGGCGACAACAGCCTGGGTAAATCCGCTTTTTCCTATCTGGAAAGATGCTGTAAGTGAGTTGGCAGCAGCGCGGAAGCTTGCCCTTTCTTTACTTGTCATATCTAAACCTCGTCTCTTAATTCGTCATATAACTTATGCAAAGCCCTGGAACGATGGCTTACCTTATCTTTATCTTCCGGCGATATTTCACCGAAAGTCATATTTCCGGGAGCCTTGTTCTCCACTGCTCCCTCTTCGAGATTGATAAGAATCATAGGATCATATCCGAAACCGTTAGTTCCCCGCTCTTCAAAGCCTACATGTCCGTGACATTCCCCACGTACAACAATTTCTTTTCCGTCTGGGAACACACACGCCACCGCACAAACATAATGGGCAGATCTCTTTTCAAGGGGTACACCTTCAAGTTCTTTGAGAACTTTTTTGTTGTTTTCTTTGTCATCAGCATTTTCTCCGTCGGGATTACTATATCTTGCGGAATAAATTCCGGGGGCTCCGCCAAGATAGTCTATACACAAACCGGAATCATCTGCGAGAGTGGGATAACCGCTTACTTTGCAACCGCTTTCAGCTTTTAATACCGCATTTTCCTCAAATGTAGTTCCTGTCTCCTCGACTTCCGGGAGTTCTATTCCCAGCTCTTTTGAGGTTTTTATCGTTATCCCCAAAGGAGATAATATTCTCTCAAACTCCTCTTTCTTATGCTGATTGCTTGTGGCTATAAGAAAAATCACCAATATCGCTCCTTAAAAGATCAACCCATGTATTCCGAACCACCGAAAATGTTACCCCAGAAGGATTTCTTCGGCTTCTCTGGAACAGCGGCCTTGGCCTCTTCGGCGGCCTTGGCCTCTTCGGCAGCTTTCGCCTCTTCGGCAGCCTTCGCCTCTTCGGCAGCCTTCGCCTCTTCAGCGGCCTTCGCCTCTTCGGCAACCTTTGCCTCTTCGGCAGCCTTTGCCTCTTCGGCGGCCTTTGCCTCTTCGGCAGCCTTCGCCTCTTCGGCAGCCTTCGCCTCTTCGGCGGCTTTTGCCTCTTCGGCAGCCTTGGCCTCTTCGGCAGCCTTGGCCTCTTCGGCAGCCTTTGCCTCTTCGGCAGCCTTTGCCTCTTCGGCAGCCTTTGCCTCTTCGGCAGCCTTTGCCTCTTCGGCAGCCTTTGTCTCTTCGGCAGCCTTTGCCTCTTCGGCAGCCTTTGCCTCTTCGGCAGCCTTCGCCTCTTCGGCGGCCTTTGCCTCTTCGGCAGCTTTCGCCTCTTCGGCAGCTTTCGCCTCTTCGGCACGTTTTGCCGCCTCCGCTTTATCCTGAGCCAAACGCTCTTCGTTCACTGTAATAATCGGAGACGCATCGTCACCTTCCGGCGTTACATTGAACAGGCTCTCAGCAAACGTAGTAGCCGAGAATGGCTGTAAATCGTCAATTCCCTCTCCTACACCTATAAACTTAACCGGAAGCTTAAGATCATTCTTTATTGAGAGAACCACACCGCCACGCGCTGTACCGTCAAGTTTTGTCAGAACAATACCCGAGACTTCGGCGACACTCATAAATTCCTTAGCCTGAGAGATAGCATTTTGACCCGTTGTCGCATCCAGAACCAGGAATATTTCACGGTCTGAATACGGGAGTTCCCTGTCAATAACTCTATATATCTTGTTAAGCTCCTCCATCAGGTGCTTCTTGTTGTGTAGCCTTCCTGCTGTGTCACAGATTATGATGTCGGCATTTCTGTTTATACCGGCATTGATAGTATCATAGACAACAGCTGCAGGGTCCGCGCCCTCTTTGTGTTTTACTATATCAACACCCGCTCTTTCAGCCCATATTTCAAGCTGATCGATAGCGGCCGCGCGGAATGTATCTGCGGCACCCAGAATTACTTTCTTGCCCTCGGACTTGAAGTAGTTGGCCATTTTTCCGATTGTGGTGGTCTTACCAACACCGTTTACACCTATCACAAGTATTATGGCCGGAGTAGTTACAAAGTCGATTGTCTGGTCTTCTCCGAGAAGCTCTGCAACAACCTCCTTGATAACCGAGCGCACCTCATTTGGACGCTTGATTCCGTTTTTGCCTACACGAGACTTTACCTCGTCGACAATATAAGCAGCTGTAGAAACACCTACGTCTCCCATTATCAAAACTTCGGTAAGCTCATCATAAAGGTCGTCGCCGATCTCCTCAAACGCATCTAAAACATTGTCTATATTGCCGGAGAATTGATCTCTCGTCTTTTTTAAACCCTTGTTGATTTTCCTGTTAAAAAGTCCCAATTTATCTTCCTCCAAACAAGTTAGTTCAAACCGAGCTTCTTAGCCATTTCGGCAGTTTTGAGCTCGAGCAATTTAGATACGCCTTCCTCCTGCATGGTAACACCATAGAGTATATCTGACTCCTCCATAGTTCCACGTCTGTGGGTTATGAGTATAAACTGCGTGTTATTGGTCATGCGTCTTACATATTGAGCATATCTGCCTACGTTTACATCATCAAGGGCCGCCTCAACCTCGTCAAATATGCAGAACGGTGCAGGCGTTACCTTCAATATAGCAAACAAAAGAGCTATAGCAGAAAGACCTTTTTCTCCTCCCGAAAGCAAATCTATATTCTGAACATTCTTTCCGGGTGGCTGAACTTTAATTTCAATAGGTGATTCAAGTATCTCCAGTTCGTTTTCAAGAAGCAGTTCTGCCTTTCCTCCACCGAATAATTCAGCAAAGGTCTCGCCAAATGCTTTATTTATCCGTGCAAACTGTTCTCTGAATTGCAGGGACATATTATTTGTAAGCTCATCTATAAGTTTTTTAAGCTCATCTCTGGAAGTCTCAACGTCCGTTATCTGTGAACTCATAAACTCGTATCTCTCTGATACTTCTTTGTACTCTTCTATAGCGGCCACATTTACCGAACCGAGTGACTTAATCTTATTTTTTACCTCAGAGAGACTTATCTGAACTGCTTTCGGATCCTCAGCAGGCTCCGCTACATCCGCGGCCTCCCGTCTGGTGAGTTGATACTCTTCATAGAGTTTGTTGTTTGTCTCATCATACTCACGAAGCATACTGATTTTTCTCTCTTCGAGCCTTGTCAACTCTCTGCTTAACTGTTCACGCTCGGAAGTCTTATTTCTCTCAAACTGCCGCAGCTGATTATTTTGAGTTTCGCATTCATTTCTCTCAGCGGTAAGGGCCGTGATTTTTTCCTCAGAGTTGATATTTTGTGCCTTGAGCTCATCAACATCCTTTTTATGTGCTTCTATTTCTTCGATAATCTTTTGGTTAGTATCTTCAAAGTTTTTAATCTCTGCTTTTAACTCATCTTCACGGTCCAGCGCGGAGGCATTTGCACTCACAAGTCTGTCAATTATGTCCTTGTTTGCCTGTATGTCTTTTGTGAGAGAGAGAATATCAAGATCGATTTGATTGCTCTTGGCGGCCATGTCTTCTCTCTGTTTCGAAAGTTCTTCCTTGCTGCCGGTAAGAGTCGCTATCTCATCTTCTATCTTGTTAGATTCTGATGTCAATTCATTTTCTTCAGTCTCAGATGCCTGTATGATTCTGTCAAATTCATCTATTCTTGATTTCGAGTTTTTAAACTCATCCTCAAGCTCATCAAGCGCAATCTTTACGGAAGAAAGCTGACCTCGAACCAAAGTCAAAGCACTCTCTATACGTACTTTTTCTTCATTTGCTGTTATAAGGTCGGATTCAGAAGCCACCAAATCTGCCTTCGCCTTCGCAAGATCCTCGCCTGCAGCTTTGAATGAATCCTCAAAAATCCCGAGTTTCTTTTTCAAATCTTCAAGCTGCTCTTTTTGTTCTTCGATATTACCTGAACGTGAGAGAATACCGGCATTCTGAACACGGGAGCCACCTGTCATTGAACCGCCGGCATTTATAACCTGTCCGTCAAGTGTGACTATCTTAAATCTGTTGCTGTACTTTTTGGCTATAGATATGGCGCAATCTATATCCTCCACAACGACAGTTCTGGCAAGCTGTGCCTTCACTATCTCGGAATACTTCTTATCTGTATTTACAAGATTGCTTGCTATATCAACAAAACCATAGCAATCCTCTAATCCTTTTTCGCTGAGCTCCTTTGATTTTATGGTTGATATCGGCAAAAATGTAGCCCGTCCACCCTTAGTATCCTTGAGGAACTTGATAGCACGCTTCGCGTCATTCTCATTGTCAACAACAACAAATTGCACTGCCGCACCCAAAGCTGTTTCTATAGCGGTTGAATACTTATCCTTTACATTTATAAGTTTGGATATAGGTCCGTGAATGCCTCTGAGTGCTCCGCGTTTTGACTCGCGTACAACGGATTTTACACTTCCGGAATAACCCTCCATATTCTTTTCGAGTTCTTCAAGCATGCGAATTTTTTCTTCCTTTGAAGAAACCTCTAAACGCTTTGCCTCTATATCGGATTTTTGATTCTCATATTTTTCTTCACGGGTTTTAACACGCAAACGATATCCATCTATTGAGTTTGTCAGTGCCGTAATTGTCTCTTCACAAGCCTCGAGTTCCGAAACGGTTTTTTCCTCTTCCTCTTTGAAACGCTCGAGGATTTCCATGCGCTCTGCTCTGCTCTGATCTATGGTATCCTCACGGGATAAAATCTCCTGACGTGAAGAAAGCGCAGATGACTTTCTCACTCTGCAAGCACTTAATTTCTCGGATAGACTGACAAGTTCACCCGAGAGTTCCGTTATCCTGTCTGCGTTCTCGTCGTTTGCCCTTGTTATGGACTCCGTATCCACGGTAAGAGCTCCGAGCTCATCTCTTTTTTCGGCAATCTCACCCTCAAGTTTCGCAATCGTGCTCTCTATATCCTTTATTTGCTGCTCGGCATCTTCACGCGCTCCTACAGCATCCATCATATCTTTCTTGATTCTCTCGATGGACTGGTTGTTATGCTCTATTGTGCTTTCACCGACCGCGATCTGCGAATTTATATCAGCGACCTTTTCATCAAATTCGGACATAGAATTTCTGAGTTCGTCTATTTCGCAGGTTATTGTCTGTGACCTTTTTATAACCTCATCTAATTTTGTCTCTATGTTGGTATATTCTTCTTCTGCCACATGGTAATCATTTGTGGCAATCTCTATCTTATGCTCCTGATCCCGAAGACTGTCTTTCAGTGAATCGATATTATAAAGCCAAAGACTTATCTCAAGTGTCTTCTTCTCATCAGCGAGCACGAGGAATTTCTGAGCCTTTTCACTCTGTGCCTTGAGAGGTCCTACCCGACTCTCAAGCTCTGATAATATATCACGAAGGCGCACAAGATTGTCCTCAGTTTGGTCAAGCCTTCTTATCGCATCTGTTCTTCTGTATCTGAAATGTGAAATACCGGCGGCTTCCTCAAGCATGTCCCTGCGTTCCTTTGATTTTGCAGAAACCATATCGGCAATCTTTCCCTGGCTGACTATGGAATATCCATCTCTTCCAAGACCCGTATCCATAAACAACTCATTTACATCTTTAAGTCTTACAACCTCGCCGTTAATTCTATATTCGCTCTCTCCGGAACGATAGTACCGCCTTGTTATGGAAACATCATCATTGTCATTTGATAAACTCCTGTCTTTGTTATCAAGGCGCAATGTAACCTCTGCCCAACCCAGAGCTGTTCTGATGCCGGTTCCTCCGAAAATGACATCCTCCATCCTGGAGCCGCGCAGATTCTTCGTTGACTGTTCACCGAGAACCCAACGGACTGCATCGGAAATATTGCTCTTGCCTGATCCGTTAGGACCGACAACAGCAGTCATACCTTTGTCAAAGTTCAATATTGTTTTGTCCGGGAATGACTTAAATCCTTGCAGTTCAAGAGCTTTTAATATCATTTCGTGTCAACCTCTATACAAAATTCGTTCTTGCCGAGCTTGTCATTCTGGCAAACTCTGCAGGCAAAACCTTTGTCTTTCAATTTTACTATATTCGAGTGCTTCTGTCCTGTCATTTTCGAAATTTCTTTGGGATTTACCGAAATTTTATAACTGACATCCTTTGAAGCGCATTTTTCTTCTAATTCTCTTAATACCTTGTCGAAGTATATCTTACTCTCGCAGAGTTCTCTCAATGCGGGATGATATGCACCGGCCACATATCCGTCTTCCACGTTGCCGCCGGAATGTAAACCCAGTCTTATCACCTTTATCCCGTTTGATTCGAACATTGTCAAAAGCTCCGAGCATATATCGACAGCCTCTTCTACGGTGCAGGGCTTATATACACCCGCTCTGTAAAGTGAATCAAGCTCTGTTCCCTCCAATACTACAGTAGGATAAATCCTCACCGTATCGGGTGCGAGTTTTATCAGCTCTTTTGCAGTATATAAAGCACCCTTTGGCGTATCCCCATAGAGACCCACCATCATCTGCAAACCCAGTTCAAAGCCGTACTCCTTTATCAGCAAAGAAGCGGCTCTCACGTCATCGCTGCTGTGTCCCCGTCTATTCATAAGTAAGACTTCATCAGACATGCTTTGAGCACCGAGTTCTATAGCTTCGACACCGTATTTTTTCAGGATATCCAAAACATCCCGGTCTATTGCATCGGGGCGTGTTGAAACACGTATCCCTGATATGCTCCCGTCTTTGACAAAGGGATATGCCGCCTCCAAAAGCTCTGTCATATAGTCCCTGTCAATAGCGGTAAAACTCCCGCCGAAAAAGGCCAATTGAGCTTTCTCACGGCCTGAATCCAATGCCGTCTTTATTGCTTTTTCTACATCGGCGGCCTTTGCCGTTTCAACTTTTCCCGAAATTATGTGCTGGTTACAAAAACTGCATGTGTTAGGGCAACCTATATGAGACACAAACAAAGCTATATTGGTATGACTCATAATCCCATAAGCTCCAATGCTTCTCTGGCCGCCTCTTGCTCAGCATGTTTTTTCGTTCTGCCCTGTCCTCTGCCTATGACATTGGAATTCAGATGTACCTCAACTTCAAAACTCTTATCATGCTCAGGACCCGTTTCGGCAATCAACACATATGACAGCTTCTCCTCCGGATTTTTTTGAATGACTTCCTGAAGAGTTGTCTTATAATCCTTAAATGAAACCTGATGGTTTTCGACTGCCTTCGAAACAAATCTCAAAACAAATTTCCTGGCAGGTTCGATTCCGCCGTCAAGATAAATCGAGGCTATAACTGCCTCAAATGCATCAGCCAAAGTAGATGCCCTCTCACGGCCTCCGCATTTTTGCTCGCCCTTGCCGAGAAGTAAGTAATCACCCAGGTTTATCTCCTTTGCAAATTCGAACAATGACTTTTCACATACTGTAGAGGCCCTCAGCTTTGTAAGTTCACCCTCCGGTATATCTTTGAAATGCGAAAAGAAGTATTCGGCAGTTATAAATCCGAGAACAGAGTCCCCGAGAAACTCCAGGCGCTCATTACACTTTTTTCCGCATCCGCTTTCGTTTGCGTAGGAGGAATGGGTAAGGGCTACTTCAAGCAAAGTCAAATCTTTGTATTCGTATCCTATAACGGATTGACATTCCTTAATGTCCATTTTTACTCCTCTCCGTCGTCTTCTTTTTTAACCGATGCTACGCATTTGGTGATCTCGTCAATTGCACCGCTCTGCGCATAATTCATTGCCTGTCTTATCGCATTCTTGAATGCTCTGGCGTCAGAGGAACCATGTCCTTTTATCACAGGCTTTGCTATACCCATAAGCGGAGCTCCGCCGAACTCCTTATAGTCCATCTTCTTTTTAAAACCTTTCATAGGACCGGAAATAAGAAGATATGCCAGTTTGGTAATAATCGAGGTCTTGAAAACCCGCTTTATGTTCGACAGGATAACCCCTGCTGCACCTTCATACATCTTGAGAATTACATTGCCCGTAAATCCCTCACAAATAACTATATCTGTACCGCCGGAGGGTATATCACGGATTTCTATATTGCCGACAAAATTGTATGGTGCCTCTTTCATCAGCTTGTACGTATCAACAAGTGTCTGGGTTCCCTTATTTTCCTCCACGCCTATATTTGCAAGTGCTACTCTGGGATTCTTGACACCCTCAACCTTCTCCATATATGTCTTAGCCATAATAGCAAACATATTTAAAGTTTCCGGAGTGCAATTGAGATTGGCACCGCAGTCCATCATCATAAACTTGCCTTCATCGTTTGGCATAAGGCTTGCAATTGCAGCCCTCTTAACGCCTTTGATTCTCTTTACGAGAAATGTAGAGCCGACTACCACCGCACCGGTCGAACCGGCTGTAACAAAAGCCTCTCCCTCTCCGTCAGCCAGGGCTTGCAATCCTACACCCATTGAAGAGTTCTTGTGCTCCTTGAGTATTGATCGGGGATCCTCACAGACCTCGATAACATCCTCTGTATGCTTAATCTCCATTTTTGAGATATCTATATTATTTTCCTTAGCGCAAGACCTTATCTTTTTCTCGTCGCCGCAAAGTATAATCTGACATCCAAGCTCCTTCTCCGCCAGTGAAGAACCCTTCAATATCTCAAGTGGCGCATTGTCTCCGCCGAATGCATCTACAATAATTTTCATCTGAAAACCTCCGTCGTTTCAAGAAAAATAGGAAAGAGATCTTTGAGCTAAAGCTGCATATCGTTCCTTTTTGTCCCTTATATGGGGTTCAATCGGCACCAACACACCGAAATTAGCTCCCATTGGCTGAAAATTTTCAACCCCGGGATCACTTATGTATCCCGAAAGGGCGCCCATCATAGTTGTGTTGGGCAGTATGAGCGGGTCCTCTCCGTTTAGTCTTCTTGCTGCATTTATACCGGCAAGTATCCCCGACATGGCGGACTCCATATAGCCTTCCACTCCGGTTATCTGTCCGGCAAAATAAAGACCCGGTATATCCCTGAAGCCAAAGTCAGCACCAAGAAGCTTCGGAGAATTTATGAAAGTGTTCCTATGCATAACTCCATACCTGAGAAATTCCGCATCGTGCAATGCAGGTATCATAGAAAACACCCTTTTTTGCTCGCCGAACTTCAGGTTGGTTTGAAATCCGACTAAATTGTACATTGAACCTTCCTTGGTTTCTCTTCTGAGTTGAAGGCAAGCCCAGGGTCTGTGACCCGTTCTCGGGTCTTTGAGTCCAACCGGTTTCATAGGGCCGTACCGCATTGTATCGGCGCCTCTTGAAGCCATAACTTCAATCGGCATACATCCCTCATACACGCCGTTTCTCTTATCAAAATCATGCTGCGGCGCACTCTCTGCGCTTATCAAAGCCTGATAAAAAGCCTCATACTCTTCCTTATTCATAGGGCAGTTTATATAGTCGTCGCCCTCTCCTCTGTCATATCTGGACTGAAAAAAAGCCTTGTCCATATCTATGCTGTCGGCACTTACTATGGGTGCGGCGGCATCAAAAAAATGTAGGGAAGATCCGCAAAGCGCCTCTATCTTCTCTGCCAGGGCATCTGAAACCAGCGGGCCGGCAGCTATAATGACAACATCCGCATCCTTACCCACCTGTGGTATTTTTGTAACTTCTTCACGATGTATGATTATATTTTTCTCGGCCTCTACCCTTTCGGTAACGAGCCTTGCAAATATCTCCCTGTCTACGGATAACGATCCTCCCGCAGGAACACTGCACTCCTTTGCACAGCTTACACAAACCGAACCGAACCTGCTCATTTCTTCCTTCATGAGGCCTGCCGCCGACTCGACGCGCATAGCTTTGAAAGAGTTTGAGCAGACAAGCTCTGCAAAGTTCTCATTTTTGTGCGCAGGAGAGAATTTCACCGGTTTCATCTCATAAAGATGTGTTTCAATCCCCGCCTTCGCGAGTTGCATCGAGGCCTCTACACCGGCAAAACCCGCTCCGACAACAATTGCTTTTTTAGCCATTATTCTTTGCTCCTCTGCGAGTTGCCGCGGTCTCATATCCGCAACCCTCTTTCAAACAAACCAGCATACCCTTGTGCTTAAATAAACTGCTTCCGCACTGTGGGCATTTTTCATCCTTAACCGGTGTATCCCATGTGCTGAAATCACAAGACGGATAGTTGCTGCATCCAAAGAAAACAAAACCTCTCTTCGACTTCCTCTTTATTACCTCACCCGAACACTTAGGACAGAGAGCCCCTGTTTCCTGAATCAAAGGCTTGGTGTTCTTACACTCCGGATATCCGGGGCATGCGAGGAATTTTCCGTAACGTCCGGTTTTTATTATCATCATTCTTCCGCACTTTTCACACGGAATATCTGTTTTATCCTCTTCAAGCTGAATCTTTACACCCTCCATATCGACCTTCGCCTTTTTGAGGGTTGCTTCAAGATCATCATAGAAATCGGAAATCATTCCGACATATTCTATCTTTCCTTCACTTATTTCATCCAGATTTGTCTCCATCTGAGCCGTAAATTTGGTATTTATAAACTTCGGGAACCTCGTCTTGAGGAGATTTGTTGTCGCCTCTCCGAGTTCTGTGGGCTTGAGCAATTTACCTTCCCTGGAAACATACTCACGGGAGATTATTGTAGTTATGATTGATGCATAAGTACTCGGACGACCTACACCGTTTTCCTCCAGGGCCTTTACAAGTGACGCCTCTGTGTAACGTGCAGGCGGCTGTGTAAAGTGCTGATTACCGGTGAGCTCTTTAAGTCTGAGCTGATCCTTTGCGCTTATATCCGGCAATACGGCGCCCGACTCCTCATCGCTATCTGTATCATAAAGAATTGTAAATCCGTCAAATTTAACGGTGTATCCGCTTGCGGAAAATACGCAGTATTCACCCTCGGTTTCGGGCTTTGATGCTCTTATTTCAATCTTAACGGTATTCTGAATACATGTTGCCATGAGACTGGCGATAAAGCGTTGCCATATAAGCTTGTAGAGTTTGTACTGATCAGATGTAAGGTATGGCTTTGCCTCCTCCGGAGTAATTGAAACATCGGTGGGGCGAATTGCCTCATGTGCATCCTGCGCATTATTCCTTGACTTAAAGTACCTCGGCTTTTCCGGAAGATACTTTTCGCCGTAGTTCTTCTTTATATAGTCATTTGTCATCGTGCGCGCTTCTTCGGATATACGAAGAGAATCGGTTCTCATGTATGTTATAAGACCGGTTTGGCCGCGATCCCCTACATTGATACCTTCATATAGTTCCTGCGCAACTTTCATGGTGCGCTTGGCCTGGAATCCGAGTCGTCTCGATGCATCCTGTTGCAATGTAGAAGTTATAAAAGGAGGAGCGGGTTGCTTTTTCCTTGTACCCTTTTTAACACTTTCAACAGCATAAGTTGCGCCGTCAAGTCTTGCCAGATATTTGTCAGCCTGTTCCTTGCTCACAATCTTTACTTTTCCGGTTTCATCTCCGGTAAATGAGGCCGGGAACGCCTTTCTTGCTGATGGGGGAACAAATTTGGCATCAATCGTCCAATACTCTTCCGGATTGAAAGCCCTTATTTCCTCTTCGCGGTCTACTATAAGTCTTACGGCAACACTCTGCACGCGTCCCGCAGAAAGACCGCGCCTTATTTTCTGGGAAACAAACGGGCTGAGCCTGTAGCCTACAAGTCTGTCCAGGATACGACGTGCCTGCTGTGCATTTACGAGGTCCATATCTATTTTGTGGGGATTTGCGATGCCGTTCATAATCCCTGTTTTCGTTATTTCATTAAAGGTTACCCTGTTGGCCTTATTAAGATCCAGATCAAGCAGCGTTGCCAGATGCCATGAAATAGCTTCTCCCTCGCGGTCAGGGTCAGTTGCGAGAAAAACTTCATCTGCTTCTTCAACTTCCGTTTTCAGTTCGCGGACGAGATTTTCCTTTCCCTTTATTACAGCATATTTCGGCTCAAAGTTATTCTTAACATCTACGTTGAGTTTGGCTGCCGGAAGATCCCTTACATGGCCCATAGATGCAACTACTTTGTAATCCTTTCCAAGATAGCCCTTTATAGTTTTCGTTTTCGTAGGTGACTCAACAATAATTAGCTTTGACATTGCGCTGTTTCCCTTCTTATCAGTTTCCTGAGTTTAGTATATATTTTGCGTTCGGCAACATGTTTATGTAACCGAATATCTCAAGTTCCGTCAATGCACCGAGCAATCTTCCCGTAGGCATGTCAGCCATCTGTATCAACTCATTCACTGACATCGGCTGTTCGGAAAATAACCCGTATACTGCCTTTGAATCCTCGGACATTGAATCGGAAATTTCTTTTTTAGTTGGTTTGCTTTCTGTTGGTTTGCTTTCTGTTGTTCTCTTCTTCAAAATTGATTCCAATTTCTCTAACTCTGTATATGCATCTTTATCCGCACTTATACATTCACAGCCTGAGATATTTTTCATCATATCCACACTTTCATCTATGATGATTCTGTCAGGATATTTGTATAAATACTCCTCTACTATATCCCACGGCTTCGATACCGGTTTTGCACCGTCTTCCAATAATTCTTTTACACCGTAATTCGAAGTACCTATATCGCCGATATCAAGAGCAAATACATCTCTGTTCTGTGAATATGCGTGCTTCGCTGTCAGCAATGAACCGCTCTTTAATCCTGCCTGGGCGACTATGACACCCTCGCTGATCCCAGATATAATACGGTTTCGCATTGGAAAGGTTCCCCTGAACGGTTGAGAAAAAGGAGGGTATTCCGAAATAAGGGCTCCCTTACTTGCAATAACCCTGCGGAGAGGTTCATTCTCCATAAGATACCTGTAACCTATACCGCATCCGAGAACTGCAACAGTCTTTCCTCCGGCAAGCAATGCACCGGTGTGCGCCGCCGAATCTATACCCAAAGCGCCTCCCGAAACAACAACAAAGCCCAATTTCGCAAGCTGCTTTGATAACTCGCCCACTGCCGCGCTACTTTGGGGCTCAGTCTTCCGTGTTCCTACTATAGAAATAGGCACACAGCACCCCAGACAAGACAAATCTCCTTCCGCATAAAGAACTAAAGGATAGTTTCTTATGTGCAATAGATTTTTGGGATAAATCGAATTATCCGGAGTAATAACGTCTATACCGTTTTTTGCACACAACTCAAGTACGGAATAAGTTGTATCTATATCGGTATTTCTCATTTTTTCGAGCTGGGCAGGCTTAAATACGCCTGAAAGCTTTCTGCCTTTGTCTCCTGCCCTGTATATCTCCTCCGCAGAATTGAATACGGAAAAAATATGCTCTACAGTTGCACCCGTGCCGAGTGCGCTCTGAAGCCAGATGTAATAATTACTGTTTATCATTTTTAGGCATCACCATTTCCCACATAATTATGGAAGCCGCAGCTCCCGCATTTAGTGACTCTGCTCTGCCTGTCATTTTTATAGTAATCTTCTCATCACAACACAGCATGGTTTCTTCGGTTACGCCGTTTGCTTCATTTCCAATGACAGCTATAACTCCTCCGGAAAAATCAACCTCTCTCAAATCCGTTGCATCGCTGTCCGGAGTGGAGGCGTATATCTTCATACCGTTTTCCCTTGCATACTGTATCGTCTCTGTTACATCATCAGTCAGCACAACCGGCAATCTGAGCAATGCGCCCATAGATGCCCTCAGTGCTTTTGGACTGTATACATCGCAACCGCCCGAGACAATTAAACCCGAAATACCCAACGCCTCAGCTGTTCTGCTTATAGCACCGAGATTTGCAGGATCTTGTACATTTTCCAGTAAAATATATTTATCTAATATATTTATTTTATTAATATACCCTTGTTTGTCAAGAGTATTGAGAACACAAAATATCCCCTGCGAGTTCTTGGTGTCGGACATCTTGTCTGCTACTGTTTCCGTTATTTCAAAACACTTGTCACTTATCTGAAAAAGGCTTTCCAGATCGTCCTTGTTTTTTTGATATGCGCTATCTGTAAAATACAGTTCGTTTATCTTAGTACCCGAGCGCAACACGTCCGTAACAAGGCGCAGTCCTTCCAAGGCAAAAAGGCCCTTTTCTCTTCGCTCTCTCGCGGAAGCAATCAAGCTGCAATAAGCTTTTACTCTGGGGTTATTTACGCTTGAAATAAGCTCCATAAAATACCTCTTTAAATCAAAAAAGCACTCCCGCGTACGCGTATACGTGTACGGGAGTGTTTGATAGTATCTCTTATTTTGTAAGAGCGGCCTTAGCCTGCTCTGTAAGAGCTGTGAAAGCAGCCGGATCTGCAATAGCTATCTCTGAAAGCATCTTTCTGTTGAGATCGATGCCGGCCTTCTTGAGACCGTTGATAAAGGTTGAATAATTCATACCATTTGCTTTGCAAGCAGCTGAGATTCTTGTGATCCAAAGTCTGCGGAAATCTCTCTTCTTCTGCTTTCTTCCGATATAGGCGTAGTTGCCTGACTTCATAACAGCTTCTTTTGCTGTTTTAAAGAGTGTGCTCTTTGAGCCGTAATAGCCCTTTGCAAGCTTTAAAGTTTTATTTCTTCTCTTGCGAGTCATTAATGCTCCCTTAATACGAGCCATAGTTGTTTACCTCCAATAATATCAAACTTCGTTTTAAGCTCCTGCGTCGCGTTGTCAAACGCCCCTTTTTATTTATAAGGAATAAGACGCTTAATCTGCTTCTGGTTTGTCTTGTCGGCAACAACCTGCTGACGGAGACCTCTCTTACGCTTTGTGCTCTTCTTAGTAAGAATGTGTGATTTGTTTGCGTGTGCAATCATTGGTTTACCGTTTTTGGACATCTTAAAGCGCTTTTTTGCACCGCTGTGTGTCTTAATCTTAGGCATATCTGCTTCCTCCTTGATAGGTACGGGGATAAATCCCGTTTTTTTACTTTGTTGGTTTTGGACTTAGGAACATGAGCATCTGACGGCCTTCAAGCTTAGCGGCCTTTTCAATCTGTGACAGTTCCGAGCATGCATCAGCGAACTCCTGCATTGTGGTAAGTCCGTTCTCCGGATGAGCCATTTCTCTGCCGCGGAAACGAATGGAAACCTTAACCTTATTTCCGGCCTTGAGAAACTTCTTGGCTTGATTTGCCTTGGTCTCAAAATCGTGTGTATCAATCTTGAGAGATAATCTTATCTCTTTGATTTCTACAACCTTTTGATTCTTCTTGGCCTCTTTTTCGCGCTTTGACTGCTCAAAACGATACTTACCGTAGTCCATGATCTTACATACAGGCGGTTTTGCCTGCGGTGCTATTTTTACTAAATCAAGATTCTTCTCAACAGCTATTTTAAAAGCTTCTTTTGAAGACATGATGCCGAGCTGTTCGCCGCCGTCCATAACGACACGAACCTCCCTGTCTCTGATTTCTTCATTGATCTGGACCTCTTGTGCCTTGTTGCTAATATTCATGCACCTCCAAATAAAATTAAAAGCACGGACAGAGATACTCCGCCCGTGCAACACTAACATTAGTTAAAAACTTAAGTTAAAGTATTGACCCATGAACCTTAAGACATAGGTGAGAACAGAGTACGTCCTTCTTTGTTTGCTCAAAGATGATAACATCTAAATCTATGGTTGTCAATACGTTTTCAAATATTTCCCGAACAATAGGCCTTTGCACAGAAAAACAGTATTTCCGCAAAAAATCAGATAATGCAGATAATAATGTAAATAACAATCAATAATATCTCATAACAGCAACAACCTTGCCTAAGATAACAAGCTCATCACAAATTATAGGATCCATAAAATCGTTTTCCGGCTGCAGACGATAATGATCGTGTTCTTTGTAAAATGTTTTCACTGTAGCCTCTTCATCTATAAGGGCCACGACTTTATCACCGTTTCGGGCTTCCGGAGTCTGTTCACAAACTATGATATCACCATCAAGTATACCGGCATTTATCATACTCTCGCCCCGAACCCTCAGAGCAAAGCATGTCTTATCCGGTGATATATGTCCCCCATAAGGAATGTATCCCTCTATTTGTTCTACTGCCAGAATAGGCTCACCGGCTGTAACTGTGCCCACCAAAGGTATCTCCTGCACCTTCTTTGTTTCATCCATAATATTTAAGCGAATTGAACGTTTCAGCATGGGATCCCGCGTTATATACCCGGCTTCTTCCAGTGCATTCAGATTAGCCTGAACCGAAGAAGTGGATTTGAGTCCTACTGCTGCACCTATCTCTCTTACAGATGGTGGTACAGCGGTTCTTTGAGAACGTTCCAATAAGTATTCATAAATCTTCTTTTGCGTCTCATTTATGTTTCCCATAGATAAACCCCTTTCACCAGAGTGTACAAATGTTCGTATATAGTATAACAGACATTGATCAATAATGCAAACATTTGTTTTGCTGAACTTTTAAGTCTATTTTTACGTAGATTTGCTATAATATATTAAAAACTATAAAACTATGGTAAAATAAAACTGAATTGATACAGATTAAATTGATGACAGGAGGATGTTCTATGTCAAAGACCAAAAAAATAGTCATAACTGTTCTTGCCGTTATCTTGTTACTTATGGCAACCTGCGGCATCGCATATGCTATAGCGCCGAGAGAATTCTTACAATTGGTTTTAAGCGACAGCGCATACACCAAAATGATGCTTGCCAAAAATCTTACCAAAGGATATCCGGCCGCTGAGAAAATGGCTGCCACCCTCGATGAAAAGCAACTTGGATTTGAAGCAGAGGGATATATGAATACCGTATTCGACAAATCTGTTTTCGGCAGCGAGAAAGCCTCTCAGGCCGTATCGGAATACGCAAGTTCCCTGAAAATGGATGCGTCCCTGTACCTTAACGGTGCATTGGCAAAGGCTTCTTGTGATATTCGTGATAACGACGGTTCGGTTATAACCGTAGGATGTATTGCCGACCCAATGTCCGCCTATATGAACGTAGAACAGTTAAACCTCGGATGGCTTAACATGAACATTGAAGAGGACGAAAAACAGCATGATGTCGGGGTTGTAAACTCCACATATAAAAATATCGTTGAGAGCGATACAGATGATGATCTTCGAAATGCAGTTTACGACTATGCCGAAACTGCCGTAAATACATTCAACAAGGAAAACATATCAATTGCATCGAAGAAAGAGATAAATGTAGGCTCCCTTCTTGCTAAAGGCGACGTTGTTACCGTGGTCATGAACAGAGACGAATTGGTAAATACCATTGATACTACAGTATCAAAAATTTCTTCGGACGAGAAAACATGGAACGCCGTGAACTCCTGTCTCCCCGATAGCGAGAAAATGACCTATGATGAATTTAAAGAAGCATTGAGCAAGCTTCGTGACAGCTTTGTCAACAAGATAGACGAGAGCAAAGTTGAAACGGCAAATCTTGACTTCTTCGTTGACAAAAGGAACAATATAACCGCTGTAGATATTGACTTGAGCAGCAGCACCACCACAAACACGATATCTGCAATATTGAAGGATACAGATGACAGAGGATTTTCAATATGTATAAAAGAAGATAATGAAACAACCCTCCTTATCGACCTCATAAAAACCGATGACAAAAGCGGAACTATAACCCTCACAAGTAAGACTGCAAACGGCCCGCTCAACATAAGGGCAAGATACTCCGATTTGCAGATTGATGACGACAGCATATACGGAAGACTTGTCACCGATGAGTTCTCCCTTCCGGGAGAGTCCGATTTCGGCCCTATAAAACTTGAAATTACCGTAAAGCAATCCGAAGACGGACTTAATGTGACTGTAAACGCAGACATAGAAAAATTCGCAGATCTGGACATAAGCCTGCATGCAAAGAAAACGGAGTACAAAGATTTCGCCCTACCGAAGGCGGCAGAAATAAAGCCTTATGACAAAGATAAATTCCGTAGTGCGGCATTGACATACATGTTTAAAGATATGCCGGCTCAGCACTCACAGTTCAGTAAAGTTTACACTGCAGTACTTACATCCGGCATTAACGGTGCGGTAGGAAAATTGGTCGGCGCGCTTACGGGAGATGACACCTTGATCGGAAGCATATTGGGCGGTCTTGTGGATGATAAAAGTCTTTCAGAGGGAATAGGCGGCATCATAAGCAGCGCATTGAACGGAGATCCGACACAGGTGGAAGGAATAGTTGAAAACTTTTTTGAAGCATTCGGACTGAAAGCGAGTGAATAAAATGAAACTAATCGATATATCGCGCGATTTATTAACCTCAGCAGTATATCCGGGTGATCCCGAACCCAAGCTCCAACGTGTAAACAGAATGGACTGCGGTGACGATTATAATCTTTCGGCAATTTACGCAAGCTTGCATACAGGTACCCATGTGGATGCTCCGTCGCATTTTTTCGAAGAAGAGGATGCGAAGACAATAGATGATATCCCGCTGGAAAAATTTATAGGCCCGGTGCAGATTATAACCCTTCCG
>CAZIHW010000126.1:0-31620 GCA_964539045.1 uncultured Eubacteriales bacterium
GGGATTTCCTTGATAACTGCCTGATAGTTCATTTGTTTGTCCTCCATAAGATAATTGATGATGGAGAGACGGATGCCGATATCATCCTGCTGCTTTTTCAGCTTGTCGGCCTTTAATTTCAATACTTCCCCTACCGGTGCACCTGCAAGGATAGTTTTGATTTCCTCCACGGAAAGGTCAATCTGCCTGTATGCCTTGATTTTAGCTGCCTGCGCAAGCTGGCTTGTATCATAGAATCGATACCCGGTCAATTCGTCAATGTATGCGGGTATCAACAGACCTTCCTTTTCGTAGAATCGCAAGGCTTTCACTGTTAGCAGTGACAACTTTGAAAAAATACCGATTTTCAGCATCTTCATCACCTCCGTAATTATCCTACAGTGTCCTCTAAGGGGAGAGTCAACAGCTAATTAATTATTTATTCCTGATTCATTTGCAATTCCAATATTTCCTTTATATTGAAAAACTCGTTTTCGTACTTCGGATGAAACGATCGTAATTCATCAAGTACATATTTTCTTGGAAATTTATTAAGATATTGCTGTTCTTTCCAAATTGCATCTATGTATTGTGCTATCATATCAATCCCATCCAAGCTCATATCCAGTCCATATATGGGATAATCCATAGTTATTATTGTGTCCATAGGAGCATATTTTGCATCATAATACTTAAAGAAACCCAATAGAGCTTTTTCCACAGTGTCACGATAATTTCTATTACCGTAATCGTCAAAAAAGGTTAATAGCTGATTATATTTTTCTTGTGTATTTTTTACTTTTCTTATAACCGCTTCGTAACCAATTCTATATGCCGCTTCTGCACTCGGCTCAGATACAACTAAACAGTTTTCCTTTTCATAATTCCAATGTGCAATACAGTATATTGTCGCCTCCATAAATTGTCTGGCTCTCTCAAACGTTACCGAACTGCTTTCATGAGATGTAAATTGCTCCGTTAATCTTCCGACAATAGGAATTAGTTCTTCCATAGAATATGTAGCAATAACTTCATCCTTATTCATTTTCCACCACAAACCTTCCTATGAATTTGTGCGTGGAACATCGAATATTTCTGGCGAATTCTTCTAAGCAAGTTCCCTCCAGATAGTCTAACGAACCATGACAAGTTTCATCAAATGTTTTTCTCATATATTCAATCAACTCATCATCTGTCAATTCATCCAAAGACTCATTCTTATATAAATAAAAAATGTCCTGCAACCTTGAAAGCGTATATACATAATTATCCTGAAAAATATAAGAAGAATCACAAAAAGCATATATCAACTTTTCGATCACACTTTTTCCGAATTCAATCCTTTGATGCTCCTGTAAACATTCTCTCCGAACAATCATTAATTCTTCAATATCCTGCTCTGACAGACTTAATCCGAATTGGCAGGTATACTCATTGCTTCGCAGTACTTCCTGTTTACTATGTTGAGGTAATGCCAATAAATAATCCTCCACACCAATTCCTCCAATCTCTATGGTGCGGTGATTATACCTTATACATATATCCACTACAAGTCTTGAAAAAAAGTCAATTTTGTGGTAATATAAACCCGTAGAAAAGAGAGAAAAGTGCAATTTTTGTACGCTTTTCTCTCTTTTTTATTCTTTTTCAAAACTCCCGATTATTTTATCTTCTCTATAGATCCGTCCTTTAATTGTCTGAGTGTTCTTATTCCGAAAGGAAGCGCGATTACAAATGCAAATACATCTGATATAGCCTGTGTGATCTCAATTCCCGTAAGCGGGTTCAAAATGTACGGCAAGATGAATATGAGAGGAATAAAAGCTATTCCCTGCCTTGTCATAGCAAGGATAGTTGCTTCAAGAGTTTTTCCTATGTTCTGCAGCATCATATTGCAAAGATTAGTATATGCGAACAACGGAAATACTACGATTTGAATTCTGAAGGTTTCGGCCGCTATCTTTGCGGCAGTCGGACTTGTGCCGACTATTGTATTTGTAAGTTGGTCGGAAAATACAAAGCCAATGCCTGAGATAATAACCAGAGCTACCGAGGATACTTTAAGTGCAAAGAAAAATGCCTCCCTTACCCTGTCGTATTTTCCTGCACCGTAGTTGAATCCGCAAACCGGCTGGAAGCCCTGGCCGAATCCGATCATTATGGACATAAAGAACATCATTATTTTTGTCGTACCGGTCATAGCAGCCTGAACAGCGTCAATTACAGCCCCGTCAGCTATATAAATACCTATAGCGTGGTTGAGGCTTATGACAGCAACGGAAGCCAAACCCTGCCTGGCAAGACTCGGAAGACCGCCCTTAGCTATATTGGATATATAGCTTATTTTTTTTGAAATATTCTTTATACTTATCTTTATATTGTCACTTCTATACATACCTGTGAGAAGTATGAAAAAGCTTATAACTTGGCTTATAGCGGTCGCAAAAGAAGCACCTGCAACACCCATGCCCAGTGTGAAAATGAATATCGGATCAAGCAGTACATTTAATACGGCGCCTGTGGTTATGCCTATCATCGCAAAAAATGCATTGCCCTGCATCCTCAGTTGATTGTTTATAACAAATGAACCACACATGAAAGGCATGGCCAGGAGAATATATCTCATATACTCTACCGAATACCTAACGGAAGCTTCGGTTTTTGCCCCCAGTAAGACTGCTAATTGATCATTGAATAACATACCGAGAATGCAAAAGACAATGCCGAAACTTATAGAGTAAAAAAATCCGGTTGCGGCCATCACCTGCGCATCTTCCCTGTCCTGCCTGCCCAATGCCCTTGATATATAATTTCCGGAACCGTGTCCGAAGAAGAAACCTACCGCTTGAATTATATTCATAAGAGGCATAACAATTCCAACCGCGGCAACCATACTGTCTACTTCTAACAGGCGTACAAAAAAAGTATCCGCCAAGTTGTACAGTGCAGTTACCAGCATACTTATTATCGTCGGCGCTGCAAGAGATAGAATAAGCCTGCTGACCGGACCGGTTGTCATTTTTTCATATTTTTCATCTGCTGACTTACTCATACAATTTAAGCTCCTTAATAAATACGCTACTTATACAATATGCGCCCTACTTAAATCCCCAGTAGTCTTGCGGCCTTTAAAATGGCAGTTTGAGTTTTAGAATCAGTAATGTTTCCGCTCATAACATCGTCTACAAGCTCCGATAATGGCTTTTTTTCAACATTTAAGAATTCATCATCGTCCAGGTTCTGAGAGCCGAAATGCAGTCCCTGAGCCATAAACATGGTTATAGTCTCATCACAATATGCAGCCGCAGGATAGAACAACCCCATATCTGTCCATTTATCAGCTGTTATACCCGTTTCTTCTCTAAGTTCCCTCTTGGCAGCCTCCAGTATATTCTCATCAGGACTGTCGAGTTTTCCTGCGGGTATTTCAGTTATAACACCGTCTATGGGATATCTGTACTGTCTTTCTATTATAACCTCATTTTCATCAGTTACCGGAATTACACAGACTGCACCGATGTGTCTTACTACTTCCCTGACTGTGATATTGCCGTTCGGTAGCTTTACCTTGTCTTTTATAACGTGCAATATACAGCCGTCAAAAATCTCGTCTGTTGAAAGATGTTCCTCTTTTAAGTTATCAAAATTCTTCATCAGATTTGCCTTTCTTTGTTATACTTTATATTTCTTTATCTTGCTTTGTATCTCTATATCTTACTTTCGGTTTTTTTATTAAATAGCAATCACTCCGCCTATATCCAATAAAGTCTCTCCATGGCCGAGTTCTGTCATATAAAGTCCTTTTGATGTAATAAAATTTTTAATCCTGTCAAAATCGGGATGAGCCGAAATCTTTCCGAAAAAGTATACTGTATCATTTACGGTACAAGAAGCTCCGCCTATAAATCCATAGTCATAACCGGGCAGATTTACATGCCCTTTTTCTATTTTCAAAACGTCAAGCTTGTCCCATGCGGCATTATAAATACTATCGTCTTCTGTTATGATAGAAGTCTCGTTCAAAACAAGAATCGAACACTTTGTATAACCTTGAGCCGTGGGTATTATCTCAAGCCCTATATCCTTGGAATAATTCAGGATGTCAGGTGATGCGGTTTTTGGATTACAAATAAGATATCTTCCGACTTGTGCAACATTCAAAGGCACATCAAAGGGATATTTGTCTCCGAGCTCCTGCGTTTCAAAAAGCCTGTCCCCTATTTTCACTTTCATAAGGTCTATGTGGTGCGCAACAGCAGCCGGAAGTTTTTCGCAAATTCCGACTTCTTCAAGCACAAATCCATACTCCGAGAAAGACTCTTTCAGCCATAAAGGGGCCTGTCCGCATAAAAGTCTCATATTACCGCCTCAAATGCCTGACTGATATATTTTACGCCGATGACCTCTATCTTTTCTTTTGTTTCCTTTGAAACCCCTTTAAGATTGTCTTTCGGTATTATAACTCGCTTAAAGCCTAAACGTGCAGCTTCTTTTATTCTTTGCTCGCAATGGCTCACGGATCGTATCTCTCCGGCGAGTCCTATCTCACCGAATGCCAGAACATCATCCCTGACCACGGAATCCTTGAGACTTGAAACGAGGGCCAGAGCAACAGATAAGTCCGCTGCGGGTTCAAACAGCTTAAAACCGCCTACCACATTCAGATAAACATCGGTATTTGAGAAATAGTATCCCCCTCTTTTTTCAAGAACTGCAAGTATCATATTTATTCTGTTGTAGTCAAATCCGTTTGACATACGGCGTGGATTTCCATAGGCAGTGGTTGTTACAAGACCTTGAACTTCGGCGAGAATAGGCCTGGTTCCCTCCATAGTACATGCGACACACGAACCGGAAGAATTTTTAGGTCTTCCCTCGAGCATCATCATGCTTGGGTTTTCAACCTGATGCAATCCATCATCGAGCATTTCAAATACGCCTATCTCATTTGTTGAACCAAAACGATTTTTTACGGCTCTCAGAATTCTGTAAGAAAAGTTTCGCTCTCCCTCTATATACAGAACTGTATCCACTATATGCTCAAGGGTCTTAGGACCTGCTATATTGCCGTCTTTATTAACATGACCTACAACGATAACCGGTATATTAAGTTCCTTAGCATGGCGCATTATAAAATTCGTAGACTCACGCACCTGAGTTAAACTTCCTGCCGAAGATGATAGTTCCGGCAACATAACCGTCTGTATAGAGTCTACTATCACAAGATCGGGTTTGTCTGATTTTATATGTTCACAGATTATCTCAACATCTGTTTCACTCATTACAAAAAGATTGTTTGTTTTTACACCGAGCCTGTCGGCTCTGAGTTTAATTTGATGGGCACTTTCCTCACCCGAAACATATAGAATTTTAAGGGTTTCTCCGAGATGTTGACAGATTTGAAGGAGGATAGTGCTTTTTCCTATACCCGGATCACCTGATAAAAGAACCAAAGAGCCCTTTACCAAGCCGCCTCCGAGTACACGGTCAAATTCGGAAAGACCTGTCATGTAACGATGTTCCCCGTCAGCCTGGATATCTCCTATTTTTTGTACTGTTCCCCTTTTTCCTGAATTGTTCCTAAGTTTTGAAATGGAGGCCGGTTCTTCTGATATAACCCTTTCCTCCATACAATCCCACTCACCGCACTTAGGACACCTTCCGAACCATTTAGGGTTCTCATATCCGCATTCTTTACATACAAATAAGGATTTAATTTTAGAAGACATTTTACATCCCTCATCTTTCGGATGAATTTTTTTGCGCAGTTTTACAAAATGAGTTTACACCGTCAAAAACGGCCTGAGCTATCTGAGCTTGGTACTCTTCCTTTTGCAGCAACGAAGCTTCCGTAGGATTGGATATAAATCCGCACTCCACAAGCACAGCCGGTACAGTAGCATAGTAAAGAAGATATATGCTGCTGGTAGACTCTTTGATTTGACGCTCATTTTTCGGCTGCACTGATTTCTTTATAGAGGATTGTATACTTTGCGCTAATTCCTTACTCTCCTCATTGTTACCCGAATAAAAAATCTGGGCACCTTTACAGGAAGGATTGTCGTAGTGATTCATGTGAATACTTACAAATATACAATTGGGTGTTTCACTTACGAGCTTATGTCTGTTATGTATATCCGAAACCTTCTTTTCGCTCAGGGTTTTTGCTTCTTTTGAATATACGGCATAATCAGCATCACGGGTCAGTATAACCTTGTATCCGGATTTTTTCAGATACTCGGCTGTCTTCAGTGCTATCGGGAGATTGAGATCCTTCTCAACTACATCCCTTACACCGACTGCTCCGCCGTCCTCACCACCGTGTCCGGCATCTATTATAACAGTTTTGTATGTCCCTTTTGTAGTACCCTGTGTAAGTTTTGTATCGGAAACTGCACAAACGCCTATTGATAAGGCAAAGGTAGGTATCAATATAAGTGCCAAGGTTTTAATGAATCGTTTTTTTAATATCATAATTTAAATCGCCCCATATCAATATTATGAGGCGATTTTTGAAATTATAAATTAAATTTAGATGAGACCTCTTTGGAATATGAATCTCTTCTCGTCAATTTTGATGTCTCCGCTTATCTTTCCGCTCTTTATATCTTCAAAATATGTAGATGCTGCAGGTACATTGAATGTAAGGCCATTCTCTATGAGTTCAATAGTTATCTCATTTGTTCTATGGCACTCACCGTCAATATTTACATGGTTATTCTTTTGCTTTGTATCACGGATGACAAGCTTTTTACCACGGAGGTACATGCAGTCTCTGTGGTGAACGTGAGTAGCCTTGTTCTGCCAGTCATTCATCATAACTTTGAGCATGATTATCCATGGGAGATTTCTCCTGAAAGCAACAACATCGAGCTGGTGGTCATCAATAACAGCAAAAGGAGCTACTTGTATACCTGAACCGTACCAACGTGAGTTACAACCAACGACAAATATGAAAGGTCCTTCGATTTTTTGTCCATCGAGCTCAACATCATAGTAATTCTTAACCTTTGTGAACATGCAATAGAGTCCGCCGAGGAAGTAAGAAAGATGTCCTGCTACTCCCGGAAGCTTTTTCATTTGACCCTGTACTGCACAAGCGTCTGCATCAAAGCCCATGGATGCCTGATTTATGGCTATCTCATCCCCTGCTTTTATACAGTCAATACTTATAGGTGTGCCGTCAATCTGACCCTCAATATCAAGGAAAACATCGAGGTCACCGAATAAACGTGTCCAGTCGTTACCGGAACCAAGAGGTACAACAGCAACCTGAGCGTTTGGATGTCCGTAAGCACCGTTTACAACTTCATAGAGAGTGCCGTCTCCGCCACATGCATAGAAACGAGCCGGTTTTCCGTTATCAGCTGTTTCTTTTACAAAACGTATACCGTCTCCGGGTGCCTGGGTGTAGTAAACTTCGTAATCAACACCCTTCTTTTTGCAAGCAGGCTCAATGACGTCTTTTACAAAGTTTGACTTGAGACCTTTTCCGGCTGTCGGATTTACGACAAAATAGTGCTTAAGACCCGATGTCTCAGTCTTTGTCGTTTTTGAAAATAAAGACATAATGGTTTACTCCTATCCAATAGATTTTGTATTTGAATTTTATTTGTTCCGATTATTTAAAGTACATGTAAACCTGGCACTTTATCATACCGTTGTAAAGTTTACGCCTTTTATCCGCTTTTCTTCCATATAACTTTTCAAAGTCTTCGGAAGGACTAATTATATAATACGCCCAACCGCGTTCAGAATCAAATATTTTTCCCATGGTGGAATAAATTTGCTCAGCCTCTTTTATATCAAGAAGTCTTTCACCATACGGAGGGTTACATATAACTGTTCCGCGCTCTGTTTTTTTAGTCCAATCCTTGATATCAAGTTTTTCGAATTGAATTCGGCTCAGCACCCCGGCGCGTCTGGCATTTTCACGGGCAATATCCAGGGCAGCTTCGTCTATGTCACTTCCGTAAGCCGAAAAGTCGCAGTTAAAGTCTATAAGATCCTGAGCCCTGCTCCGCTCGTCTGCCCACACGCTGTCCGGTATCATTGCGAAGTCCTCCGCCGCGAATGTTCTATGCAGTCCCGGCGCTATATTAAATGCCTTCATGGCACCTTCTATCAGAATAGTTCCCGAACCGCACATCGGGTCGTAGAGTGTGTGGAAATTTCTGAGCCTGGCCAAGGTGCAAAGTGAGGCTGCAAGGGTCTCTTTTATAGGGGCATCATTCGACTTCAGTCTGTAACCTCTTTTGTGAAGACCGACTCCTGAGGTATCAATAACCAGGGTTACTTCATCCTTAATTATTGAAAACTGGATCTGATACTTTGCTCCGGTCTCAGAAAACCACGGAATTTTATACTTCTGCTTAAGTCTCTCGACAACAGCTTTCTTTATTATAGCCTGACAGTCGCTGACAGAAAAAAGTTTGGAATTCAGAGAATAACCCTTCACCGGGAATGCGTCATCCTTCCCTATCCATTCTTCCCACGGCAGAGCTTTTGTACCTTCAAAAAGCTCTTCAAAACTATAAGCTTTGAAACTTCCGATGAGTATTTGAATTCGCTCCGCATGTCGAAGGCATATGTTTGCCCTCGCAAGGATGTGTTCGTCACCGGAAAAAAGAACTCTTGCATTTTCTGCACGTACGTTCTGTGCGCCTATATCCTTCAACTCGTCCGCAATAAGAGATTCGAGCCCCATAAGACACGGCACTACAAAATTAATGTTCATATAACGGCCTCCGCATGTCTTGTTACATGACAACCTACGTTTACAGATACAGGAAGTCCCGCTATGTGTGTCGGTGCATATTCGATATTTACGGCAAGTGCCGTTGTCTTTCCGCCGAATCCCTGGGGGCCTATGCCGAGTTCATTTATCTCTTCCAGCAACTCCTTCTCGAGTTTCTCATAAAATTCGTTTTCATTTCGCAATGTAACGTCTCTGCAAAGGGCCTTCTTTGCGAGATAAGCGCAGTATTCGAAATCTCCTCCAATACCTATACCGAGTACTATCGGTGGGCAAGGATTACTACCTGCATTGCGGACAACGGAAATGATGTAATCTTTTATATCCCTTACAGTAGCAGCCGGTGTAAACATCTTAAGCGCACTCATATTTTCGCTTCCGAATCCTTTCGGTGCTACGGTAATATTGATCTTGTCACCTTCAACCAAAGTAAGGTGAATAACAGCAGGCGTATTATCCGATGTATTAACTCTGTTAAGGGGATCACCGACAATGGATTTTCTAAGGAATCCTTCCGTATAACCTTTTGCAACTCCCCTGTTTACCGCATCTTTCAGGAGGCCGCCTGTTATATGTACGTCCTGTCCGAGTTCAATAAAAACAACGGCCATTCCGGTATCCTGGCAAATGGGTATATCAAGTTCCTTTGCCGCATCCAGATTTGCAAGTAAGTCTTTGTTTATTTGTTTCGGCAAATCTTCTGTTTCATTTTCTGCGCCTTGTCTGATAAGACAAGTAAGGCCGTCGGGTAAAATCTTGTTTGCCTTTATACATAATTCGGCGACCGTATCCTCGATAGTTTTTACATTGATCTCTCTCATGGGAATCTCCTGTATCAAAAAATATGCAGAGTGAAATGCTCTCACTCTGCATTGTAGTTTGTTATGGTCTGTGAGAACCTCCGCGCCTTCCGTATCCGCCGCCTCCGCGCTTGGAATCAGAAGAACGCTTAAGATCGGACATTTTTTCATCACTTGAACTTTTCCACTTGCTCATCATCTCTTCAAAAGACAAATTTGCATTGTCGCTTTGAGACTGCTTTGGACCATTCCATACATTGGGCGTGCTACGCTCACGACGTTTAAATCCGCCCTGGGCGTGATCACCTTTGTCGCGTCTGTCGAAGTTATTGCCTCGCTCTTTTGCTTCGGTTCCTGCCTCAGCTTGTTTCATTGAAAGGCTTATTTTACCGGCCTCATCAATACTCAGAACCTTTACTTTTACTGTTTGACCTACATTAACAAAATCAGTAATCTCTTTTACATACGTGGAAGCAACTTCCGAGATATGTACCATACCGGTCTTTTCTTCTCCTAAATCAACGAAAGCACCGAATTTTGTTAAGCCTGTAACTTTTCCCTCAATGATTGAACCTACTTCAAAAGACATAAACGAATGTAATCCTCCCCAAGATTATCAAAAAAATGACTAATCACCGGAAGAGATGTCATAATAAACTCTCTCGCCCGGCAAAACGTAGCCGAGTACGTCTCTGGCTACTCTTTCTATATAAGCAGACTCATCACCATTAGCCAAAAACTGCTCAAGTTCCTCATTTTCCAGGGTCTTTTCCTGTTGAACTGTCTTTGCGTTTTCAACTTCTTGTTGCTTGTCTCTTATTTCTATTTGAAGTGAAATAAGGGAAATAATGAAGTAGCCCATCATAGCGATAATAGCTAACGTCAGAACAAAGCTCCTACTGCTCTTTTGCTCCTTCTTCTTCACTACCGTCACCTTTCTTTCTGTGAAAAATACGATTTAGCACAACAACAAGGTCATTATACAATATAAATATTGGTTTTACAATAAAAAATAACAGTATTTTATGTGTTACCTTTGAATTCACCGTTTCTATTTTCAATGTTACAGACCCGATGGTGTTTATGTAAAAAATAAATCCCAGGAGCATACCTAAAATAGCATAATATCTGATCTTTCCGTATCCGAAGGAAATAGTGTATAACTCAAAAACGAAGGCCGTAAATACAAAAATCAATACATCGCTGAAGTAAAATTTTGCCTTTCTTCCGTAGTAAACGGATATACGTATGGCTCTCATAAAGTCGTAGACAGCCCCGATCAGAAGTCCCAGTACCAGCGAGTAAAGAAAATATTGAGTTTGGGCACTCAGAGTCGGTAAATATGTCACTTTAACAACTTCTTCCATATAGTTTCATTGCTGACATAGGCTGTCGTATAGGTTATCTGATTTATTTTGCCCGTTACCTCCAGCCTTCCGGTTTCCAGATTCAACTCGTCTATATGGAGATTTTCTCCCTTTATGGATATGGCCTCTTGTTCTGTCTTGCCAACTATAAGTGTTTCGTCAAAAGACTTTACATCTATTATACCGTTTGCAGTTAAGCTCTCCCTGGCATTAATTATTACGTTATGCAGATTTTCCATATAAAAATACCCTCCCGTTCACCTTAAAAAGTATGCAATGGAAGGGTTGTTTATTACATAGCCGTCAGGCTAGCCTGACGGTGCGAAATTTAATCCAATATGGTTTTATAACGGCCTGAACATGTCGGATGCATTGGCCTTGGTGGCATGCTCCAATACGGAAACAACTTCTGCCTTTATGATTTTCTCGCCCATTTTTATCTCGATTATATCTTTTTCCTTTACATCGTAAGATGCCCTTTGTACCTTTCCGTTTACAGATACATGTCCGGCATCGCAAAGTTCATTTGCAACAGTTCTTCTTTTTATTATCCGTGAAACTTTTAAATATTTATCCAAACGCATTTTCTCTACCTCTAAAAAAATTGGGAGGAGCTTTAAGTCTCCTCCCATTTTTTATGCTTTAATTATTTTACAGCGTCTTTAAGAGCTTTACCGGCTTTGAAAGCAGGAAGCTTAGAAGCAGGAACCATCATAGGCTCTCCTGTCTTAGGATTGTGACCCTGCTTTGCAGCACGTTTACGTACTTCAAATGTACCAAAGCCAACGAGTTGAACCTTATCACCCTTCTTAAGAGCGCCTGTAATGCTGTCGATAACAGCAGATACAGCCTTTTCTGCGTCCTTCTTAGTGAAACCAGATTTCTCTGCAACAGCAGCTACGAGTTCTGTTTTGTTCATTTTGTCGTCCTCCATAAATTTTTTACTTATTTTACTAAGCACAATATGTTGTGCTCAGTCGTGTACCTTAAACACAAAATTATATTAACCTAAAACCCTCAGTTTTTCAAGTGTTTTTACGATTTTTTTACCTTTTGGCAACATCAAAATATCGGATTTTGAGAGAACTTTAAAAATCAATAGTAAAAGTACCCAAATTATTATGGCAAAAATGAGTGCAATTAAACAAGACACAGAATTTCCGTTAAGTCTGGATCCCTCGTTACCGAATACCAAATAAGCGGTACATAGATCATAAACGATATATGCGAAGCCTCCTGAAAAGGCTCCGACTGCCAGCGGTCTGAAGAAACAATCAAACCAACGAATCTTAGCTCCTGTCTCTTTTAATAGGATCCGAAGATTATTAACGACGATTATAAGGTAGCAAAGAATTGTGCCTACAGGTGCTCCTTTTATATTTATCTCCGGATTGCCTACTAAAATGTAGTTACAAATAATCTTTACGGTAGCACCTAAGATTAATGACTTTACCGGCACATCGGCACGGCCTATCGCCTGTAACATATTGTTTATCGGAGTTGATATGGCGAGCAGCAATGCAAAATATCCGAATATAGCAACAAAAGGTGCCGAGATTGATATGGAAATAGATCTGGGATACATGATTCTCAAGATAGGCTCTGACAGAACCGCCATGCAAAATCCCGCCGGAACACCTAAAAGAGTAGCTGTTTTAATAACGGTTTGAATTGCACCCTCCATTTTCTCTTTGTCTTTTACGACATATGCGGCGGAGAGTACGGGGATGGCGGACACACCGAGAGTCATGATAACTGTCGGGACAAGGTTTCGAAAGTCAAGCCCTACTCCGTAGCAACCATACAGGAAGTCCTTTATATCCGCCGTTTCGATGCCGAGAGAGTCAATCTGGGGATACATATTCCTTATAGTATCTGCCCCGATAGATACTGCATATTTTAATCTGCTCTGTACTGTTGTTGTATCAATGAGATTGGTTATATTCAGAACAAGAGCGCTTGTGGCTATCGGGATAACCGTCTTAACCAGAGTCTTTGTAAGGGTTCCAACTTTTTCAGGTTCCGGGGAGCTGAAGATATCATCATCAGTTATGCCGTCACCCTTTGTGTGATGATAGATGAAAAGATATATAAGTCCGAGTATGGTGCCTATAGTGACACCTGATATGGCTGCAGCCGCGGAATAAGGAGCTGCGAGCAGAACAACTTTATCTGCGCTCTCACACGGTACGCCGAAAACAGTACCGCTTTGCCTGAATTGGGAGTAACCTGCATCCAGTACTATTTTTGAGAGCCCCATACCGAAAACCAGTTTTCCGATGGTTTCAAAAACCTGTGAAAAACCTGTAGGGGTCATATTTCTGAGCCCTTCATAATATCCCCGGTATGTTGACATCATGCAACAGAAGAATATGGAGGGTGCAATGCAAAGGATGCTGTAAAAGGTATTCGGGGATCCGATTATATAATGTGAAAAAGGATAACTTAAGGCGACTATGAGTGCCGTTCCCCCGATACCCGTAATTAAAAATACACGTTTGCAGGCATCCCTTACGCGTCTTACTTCCCTGTATCTGCCTGTAGCCATCCTCTCGGAAATCATCTTTGATACAGCTACGGGAAGACCGGCCATGGATATAGCATATATCGGTGTATAAAGTTCATAGGCAGATGTAAAATATCCGCGCCCTACTTCACCTATTATGTTTGTTATCGGTATTTTGTAGAAAATATTTATCAAATGAACAATGACGGTTGTCACCATCAGGATCATTGCACCGGATAACAAAGATTGTTCCTGCCTTTTATTATTCAACTTCTGTTCCAAGCTTTCACCGCCCGATTTTTCATCTGTAGCCTAACGGCGCCGCCAGGCTCGCCTGACGCACGAATTTGCGCCATCAGGCTATTCAATAGGACCGACGAACTCACGCAGAAGCGAGGTCTCCGGTATTGCGTCCCGGCTTATTTTAGTAGTTTTTTCAAGTGCATCAACCAAACGCAGAGAGTCCTCGTAGGCCTCGTGTTCTTTCGGAAGCTCCGACAAGAGCTTAAGCGCTATCTCTTTGTATGCACAAATCTCGTATGGATGCAAAGAATCAATTACATAGTCGGCGGTTTCCATAAGCGGTGTGAGATATTCAACCTCTCCCGCAACTACTTTGGGCCACATATCATATGTATTTTCAACGCTGCTTCCCCTGGTTCTGTAGTCTCTTATCATTCGTCTGAGAAATCTTACATCTCTTCTTGAAAAGATTATACTACTGTCGTCGTCAAAAATGTCGGAAGCTGTACTTACATACATTTTCACCAGATTGTCCCCTGTTAAACAATCCGTAATAATGGGATTTATGGCATGGAGACCTTCGACTATTACAACATCTCCGGGATCGAGCGACAACTTCATAACGGCGTCTGTTCGTTTGCCCGTGATAAAGTCAAAACGCGGTATATCGGCTTCTCCGTGAAGAGCAAGGCCTACCAGGGTTTCCCTTATTCCGTCAAGATGAAGAGCGTTAATGGTTTCAAAATCCTGCTTTCCGTCGGGACCGAACGGTATAGAATCCCTGTCAAGATAAAAGTCATCCAGAGAAATAACATACGCATTGTGACCCATGCGGGAAATAATACGGGCGATTTTGTTTGCCCCTGTTGTTTTTCCCGATGAGCTTGGCCCTGCGAGCATAATTATCTCGTTAGTACCCGGTCTGTCTAAGACCTCTCTGGTATATTGATGCAATGTACTTGCGTATCTGCGCTCACATTTGCTGATATATTCAATTGGATTTGTGATAACCTCTCGGTTAATCATCTTCAAATAGTGAAAATTATCCATAAAAATCTAAAACTGCCTTTTTTCTTTCTAATAGTTCGTCGAAACGACTATTGTATTCATAAGGATACTTAAAGTTAAATATCCTTTTTATCTCGTTGCCATGCGGATCTTTAAGTTTGGTTACAGCACCGGCTCCGCAAGCCATGATTGAATGACATTCTTCCATCATAAATACATTGTAAAAGCTTTCGTAACCCGGCTTCGAAAACCCGACATTTTCAAGATTTCCCACAGATTTTGCTTGTCTGTACATATAGTAAGGTATGTATCCGTTGTGTATCAGACTGTCATTGGAGAGCTCAACCATAGCCTCCGCCCGGACTCCGTCATTGAACAAGCCCTCCCGGTAATCCAGATCGGATGACCTTTTATAAGCTAATGTATGTACAGTGATACTTTCGGGATCAAGCTTTAGTATCTCATCTATGGTAGCACGAAATCCTTCCAAATTATCATTAGGAAGCCCGGCTATTAAGTCCATATTTATGTTCTTAAAACCTATCTTTCTTGCGGCCTCAAAAGCTGTGATTATATCCTTTGCAGTGTGACACCTTCCGATATCCTTTAGCAATTTATCAGACATTGTCTGCGGATTGATGCTGATTCTGTCGATACCGTTACCGAGAATTGCTTTTAGCTTTTCATCGGTTATAGTATCAGGTCTCCCCGCTTCGAATGTGAATTCTTTGCACGAGGACATATCAAAGGACTTATTTATTGTTCCAAGGAGTAAATCTATCTCCTCAGCACTGAGGGTCGACGGTGTTCCGCCCCCGATATAAGCCGAAAAAATTCTGATGCCCGCCTGTTTTACAAGCCTTGATGTGAATTCTATCTCTTTTAAAAGATTTTCAAGGTAAACCGGAATGATCTGTTTAGCCGAATCTTTGCCTACTGAGCTTGAGACAAATGAACAGTAGGAGCATCTTGTGGGACAAAAAGGTATGGAAATATACAGGCTGAATGCATCCGGCGAGGATGAAGATATTATCTCCTTCTCGGCACGGGCTACAGAGGCTGCAAGCTCCGTTTTTTTGGGATCTACATAGAAACAATTGTTAAAGTATTCTATCCCCTCTTTTTCACCCTTATCCTCCATGAGCCTTATAAGCAACTTGGAAGGTCTTATCCCGGTGAGAATACCCCAACTTAATTTTTTATTCAAAGCCTCGCTGAGTGTCTTATAGAGCAACTGAGCGGTATGTAGTTCTATGCTTTCTTGTGACTCCGCTAAGGACAGTGATAAACAATCTACATCGTTAAAGAATCTCGGAACGGTTTCGACGGATTCAAATTCTTTATATGTGATGCGGATAGTTATCATCTCAGCTTTTCCGGATCCGGACGATATGAGCTGAGCCGTTATTATCTCTTCGCCTTCAAACTCTGAAGTGTCCTCTATGATACCTTCATATACTCTTATAGGCTTGTCGGGAAAAAAAGCGCCGCAGAGCTTTTGAAGTTCATAATGAAACGGATTATCAATTACATTTAGGACCATTCTATTTTCCTCATAAATCTGTTTGACTTACGTTCGGCATCCAAAGTCGTGGAAGGTCCATGCCCCGGATATACGATGTAATCTCCCTTGGTTTTACCGAGCTTCATAATAGATTCTTTCATATCTATCGGATTTCCCCTGAAAAGGTCGGTTCGTCCGCAAGTTCTGCAAAACAATGTATCTCCGGAGAACATCTCATTATTCATAAAGTAACAAACGCTTCCCGGAGTGTGTCCGGGAGTAAGCATGACTTTAATTTCTATGCTACCCATCTGGATAATATCACCGTCATTCACACATTTGTCAGCATGCATGGGATGAAATGTGCCTACTTCTATATCATCTGCAAGTGAACATGCAGAGCTGGTGAGACATATCTCATCATCCTGGTGAATTATTATCTGAGCATCCGGGTATTTTTGCTTAAGGTCATATACACCGCCTATGTGGTCACTGTGGCCGTGTGTGAGGAGTATATACGAAAGCTTTGTCATACCTGAGGTTTCTATCACATTCAGAAGTTCGCTGTTACAGACAGCCGGATCTATCACAGCGCCTACACCGGAGAGATCATCCACCGCTACATAACAGTTAGTTTGCAATGGACCGAGAACAAGTTTGATTATTTTCATATATCACACTCCTGTTCTTTCGATGGATATAACACCGTCAATTTTCCTGAGATGTTTAATTACGGTATTGAGGTGTTCCACTCCGTTAACCGCTACCGTGAGTGTGAGGACAAAGTCGTTATCTTTCTTTGTTCTGGTATTTATAGAACGGATATCCACATGCATTGAGGCCAGGGAGCTTGCTATGTTTGCCATAAGTCCTATTCTCGAAATGCAATATATATCCATGGTTGCATTAAATTCTTCTTTTACGTCTGCATCCCAATATACCTTTATCCATCTCTCAGGTTCGAGGGCGCCTTTGATGGAGATAGGTACATTTGAGCAGTCTCTCTTGTGAACAGAAACACCGTGTCCTCTTGTTATGAAGCCGATTATATCATCGCCGGGGAGTGGATTGCAGCATTTTGAGAGTTTTACGAGGCAGTTGTCTATTCCCTCTACAATTATACCCTCAGAACTGGTTCTGTGAACCGGTTTGGTAACTACGATTTCATCCTTAGGTGTTTCGGAAGCCTTCAGGATTCTTGAATACTCATCCTTCATGAAAGGCAGGAGTTTATCAAGAATTACGCTTCCGTATCCTATGGCTGCAAAGAACTCATCAACATCAGTGAAGCTTCTGCGTTCGGCAAGCTTCTTAATGAATTCCTCCAGTTCCTCATCGAAGAGACGGATATTGTTTCTTCTGAGTTCTTTTTCAAATTCTATCTTACCCTGTTCTATGTTCTCGGCTCGTCTCTCTTTTTTGAACCAGCTTCTGATTTTTGTTCTGGCACTGCTGGTTGTTACGATGTTGAGCCAATCTCTCGACGGTCCTTTGTCAGGATCGGAAGATCTCAGTATTTCAACAATCTGACCGGTCTTAACCTTATAGTCTATGGGTACGATACGTCCGTCAACCTTGGCACCGACCATTTTGTGGCCTACTTGTGTGTGTATAGCGTAGGCAAAGTCAATAACAGTAGAGTTATACGGAATGTTAACAACGTCGCCTTTAGGAGTAAATACAAATACGTCGTCCGGAACAAAGTCGGTCTTTATAGTTTTTACTATATCCTCGACATCATCGGAATCCTTTTGGTTCTCAAGCAATTGCCTTATCCATGCAAGACGTTCCTCAAATTTCGAACTTCCGGAAACACCGAGTTTATACTTCCAGTGCGCCGCAATACCGTATTCCGCTGTGTAATGCATCTCCCATGTTCTTATCTGAACTTCAAAGGGAATGCCTTCGGGACTTATTACGGTCGTGTGAAGGGACTGATACATATTTGATTTCGGGGTTGATATATAGTCCTTGAATCTTCCCGGAAGAGAGTGGTACATATCATGAATGATACCGAGACAGTTATAACAGTCAACAACGGAATCCACGATGATTCTTATAGCATAAACATCGTAAATTTCATCGAACTCTTTATTTTGGATATACATCTTCCGGTATATACCGTGAATACTCTTTCGTCTGCCGTCGATAGAGGCTTTAGGCATAACCTCAAGAACCCTCTTTGAGATAACGTCTATAGTGTCGGGTATAAAGTCAGGATGTATTTTGGTATTCCTGTTCAGTAAGTCCTCTATATCCTTGTATCCTATAGGATCAAGATATCTTATGGCCAGGTCTTCGAGTTCCTCTTTTACTGTCCTGATTCCCAGTCTGTGGGCTATCGGTGCATAGATCTCGAGAGTCTCAAGTGCCTTGTCCCTGCGTTTTTGTTCTCTCATAAATTCGAGAGTACGCATGTTATGAAGACGATCGGCGAGTTTTATAATAATAACCCGTATATCCTGGGACATGGCAATGAACATTTTTCTGATATTCTCTGCCTGTCTCTCCTCCCATGATTCAAGAGGAACCTTACCGAGCTTTGTGACTCCGTCTACAAGTTGAGCTACATCATTACCGAAGAGCTCACTGATATTGTCAAGACCCGTGTCAGTGTCTTCAACGGTATCATGCAGGAGTGCCGCCATGAGTGATTGCGGATCCATACCCAGATTGAAAAGTATCTTAGCCACAGCCACAGGATGGATGATATAGGGCTCACCCGAATATCTGCATTGACCGTTATGTGCTTTGTAGGCAAACTCATAGGCCTCAACGATTTTATTTATTTCCTCTTCGGAAAATTGCCCTTGCATTTCGTCATAAAGTTCTTTAAAATCCTCGTTAAATTTAGCCATAAGTTCACCTTCTTTCTGTATAATCCGACAGATAGGTCATTACCGGAGCAAGATTCAAATCAAATTTTTCACTTACCTGTGGTACTTCTATCATATCGTTTTCATCTGTTTTTATGAGTCCAAGCTGAGTCATAGCCAGCATAGCAACCCTTATTTTGCAAAGATTTGTTGTTTCACTTCCCGTTTTGGAAAGTAAATACTCGTACTCTTTTGATGATATCCTGTTTTTATCAGGTGTATCCATTTTTTTAAGGAAGGTGTAAATCGAGGCGAAAAGAGCTCTGTCAGGCAAAGCAAACTCCGCTTCTTCCCTTGTCAGATCCTTTTTCAGAAAAATTTTGTCAAAAAGCTTTTCTGATTTTATCATGTCATCGTCATCCATGCCGGCCGGTCGCAAATCCTTTACGATTATAGAAACCCTTACATTGCCGTTCCAGACATTTTTATCAAGTGTTACTAAGGCGTCAAAGCTGTCTCCGCTTGTGTAAGGGAAAGAACCGGGCTTTATATTAAAGCGCATGAGTGTAAGGGGTTTCGTTTTGCCCCTCTTATGGCAATTTATCTTAATGTGTTGTCTGTTTTCACCTAATTCAGTATATCCGTCAAGAACCAAATCATAAAGTCCGAATATAGGCGACGGATTGAGACATCCGAAAGGCTCGAGCATATTCAATGAGTCCAGAAGTTCCGGGGTTATTGAGTCGGCATTCAGCTTACAGTCCACGGAGGTATAAGGATAAAATACCGGCATTGAACAAGCGTACTCATTTATGTCAGAGATAAACTTACCTATATTCTCAGTTTTTATTGTGAGACCGGCTGCCTGCGTATGTCCTCCGTAAAGCTCCAGATCATCGCTGCATGCAGTCAGCGCGTCAAACAGCGAAAAGCTGTCAATAGACCTTGCCGAGCCCTTTGAAATACCGTTTTTATCCGAGAGTACAATAACCGGACGCAAATATATTTCCAAAAGCTTTGAAGCTACTATACCGAGCACGCCCTCATGCCAACCGCTTCCGTGTACGACAAGAACCGGCTGATGAACATAGTCGGGATGTTTATCTATGAAAGCAATGCACTCATTCAATATACTGTTCTCAGCAATATGCCTGTCCCCGTTAACAGAGTCAAGTTTCGCGGCTATCTCCTCTGCCGGAGTCGCCTCTTCGCAGAGCAAAAGTTCTATTGCACTTTCAGCACTTGACATTCTGCCGGCGGCATTTATTCTGGGTGCTATAGCAAATGATATATTGGTGGATTTTATCTCTTTTTCGCCCAGTCCGGCAACCTTGATCAAAGCCTCAACGCCGGGTCTCGGATAGGTATTAATCGAATTAAGACCGTATTTTACAAGCAATCTGTTCTCACCGGTAAGCGGAACTATGTCAGCTATGGTTCCTATAGCTATAAGGTCGGCAAAATCAGCGAGGACCGTTTCGCTGTCACCCTCTATAGCGCTTGCAAGTTTGAAAGCTACTCCGACACCTGCAAAATCATTGTATTCGCATTGTGAATCAGCTCTGTGCGGATCTACGACGGCTACGCACTCGGGCAATGTATCGCCCGGAAGATGGTGATCGGTAACAACCAGATCCATGCCGAGCTCTTTTATGTATTTTGCCTCTTCAACAGCGGAAATTCCGTTATCCACGGTAACAATCAGATTTACACCAAGTCCGTGTATTCTGTCCACCACGCCTTTGCTCAGCCCATAACCGTCGGTGGCCCTGTCGGGAAGCATATATGTGACATTTGCCCCCTGTGCCTCAAGATAGGAGTACAAAAGCGTAGTAGCAGTCACACCGTCGGCATCGTAGTCCCCGTATACGCAAATCTTTTCGTAGTCGAAAATAGCATTATTTATACGTTCTACAGCGAACTCCATATCAGGCAATGTAAAAGGATCAATAAGATCAGTGTCTCTGTATAAAAATTGATCTAAGACCTTGTCATCTGTAAATCCGCGTTTCACAATGAGCAAAGCCGCAAAGGGATCTATGCCATACTTCTCGGCAACGATAGATGCCGTTTCTTTATTCAATTTTTCCAGGCACCATTTTTTGCGTCCCATAACAAGAAATCTCCGTTTTTTTGTATCTTAACCTATTAATTATATACTATATATGGGCGTTTTAGCAATATTTTCTTTGTATTTATCACTTTATAAGGCCAATCATATTTTTGGTGATAAAAATGAAGATTTTTACGTTTTTCCCACAAAGACTGAGGAATTTTATTGTGGGAGCGATTTTATATTGTTCAATTGAGCTGCTTTGGAGAGGAAGAACTCACTTTACTATGGGAATTCTCGGAGGTATCGTATTTATGGTGTTGAACGATATAGAGACCGGCATCGGTGATGCGCCTCTTATATGTAAGGCATTATTCGGCTCCGCTATAATAACAGTGTTGGAGCTTTTCGCCGGAATCTTGTTGAATATCAAAATGGGTCTTGCTATCTGGAATTACAGCGAAGTTACCTATAATATTTTAGGTCAGGTATGCCCCATCTATTCTTTTTATTGGTTTTTACTGTCCGCAGTAGCATTCATTATTATAAAATTGACAAACAATAAAATCGCTACAAAAAAAGAAAAGAAAACCGCGAGCGCATGATGCGTACGCGGTTTTAGCCTGATAGCGCAAATTTAAGGTGCTGTGTACATATTCTTTTCCGAAATAATACCGAGCTTGTAGGCTTCCATCAGTCTGTTCAGATTGTCTATCTGTTTTTGAAGCTTTTTACCGTTATCTGTTTCGGAAATCTTAATACGTTTATCCAGACGTTCAAAGACAACTGACGCCGAAAGGATATCTTTATTATAGCGTATAGCCTCTTCCCTGCTTGTAAAGGCGTCATGAGAAGATAAACGCATAATAAATGAGTTGTAAATCAAAGTATATCCGGCTATACCTGTAGTTTTTTGATAGGCTTTACAGAAACCGCCGTCTATATCTATGAGCTTACCGTCACCTTTTACGGGACTTTCGCCGTCTTTGCTCTTTACGGGTGTATGTCCGTTTATGATGTGTGAGTGCTTTCCTCCGAGTCCGAACTCACGAAGTATCAATTCGCATCCGGCTGCGGTAGCAGTAACATCATAGTAGCAGTCCTTCTTTTCAACCCAGGTGCTCTTATCATCAATTAAGCGTCGTTCAAATGTGGTGATTTTTTCTCTCGCAAAAAGCGGTGAAAATTTTCCGCACCACAAGAACCACATGAAATCCTGTCCGGACTGCTTGGCATATGTACCGTCTTCGGCAAAATATCCGTCTCTCGCCTTATTTGTACAATAATCCAGAAGTCTCTTTCCGCTATATGTAACACCCTCATACGTGAATTGTCTGAAACAGCCCTCTTCGTCCATGGGAACGGCGCCGTGGAAAAGGAGGTTTCCGTTGTAGCATCTATACATTGAACCCTTTGCAAATAAGAATTTGATATGATTCTGGAGCTTTTCAGAAGAACGGAAATTATCTGCGAGTTCATTCATGAGCTCTTCTTCTTCAGGTGACAAAGCATACGGATCTTCAACATTTACGGTTGGAAAGTCCTTGTCAAGAAGATCATAGGACTTATCCCCGATTTTTATGGTGCCGCTCTCATAATCTATCTTATCCAGAAGCAACCTGTCATCCATGTCAAACTGCGGATTTCTTTTAATAGCCTGGCCTTCAAGCTTGAACAGAATTATGGTGATGGCTTTGGCCATTCGTCCGGTACGTTCTTTTTCTTTTGTGGTTATAATCTTTCCTTTATCGTTCAGGCCGTCTATATCCGCAACATACCTGCTCGTATCTGAATCCTTATAGTACTCGTCGGCAAAAACAGCCAGAGAGCGAAGACTTATACCATATCCGTTTTCAATAACATGAATATTGTTGTATCTGATTGAGTTTGAAAGAACGGTTGCTATGCAAACCTGTGAACCAGATGCGGCTCCCATCCAAACTATATCGTGATTTCCCCACTGTATATCAACCGAATGATGATTAATAAGGTCTTCCATAACAATATCCGCTCTCGGACCTCTGTCAAATATATCGCCGACTATGTGAAGATGGTCTACGATGAGCCTCTGAATAACGTGGCAAACCGCAACGATAAAGTCAGGGGCTTTGCCGATATCTATAATGGTGGTTATGATATTTTCATAATAATCCTTCTTGTTGTGAAGACTGAAATCCGTATTTAAGAGCTCATCGATAACATAGGCATATTCCTCCGGAAGCGCCTTACGTACTTTAGACCTTGTATACTTTGAAGTAACAAGGTGGCAGAGCTCGATAAGATAGTTAAGGGTAGACCGATACCACTCCTCTTTTTGTGTTTCGGACATGTTCTCGGTTACATCTTTTATCTTTTCATTGGGATAGTAAACAACCGTAGCCAAGGTTGCTCTGTCATCTTCATCAAGCTGTTTTGAGAAAAGCATATCTATCTTTTCTTTTATAGCGCCGGATGCACTCTTCATTATGTGAGTAAAAGCCTCATATTCACCGTGAATATCCGAAATAAAGTGTTCCGTCCCCTTAGGGAGATTCAATATAGCTTTAAGGTTGATAATCTCCGTAGCTGCTGCCTGTGCTGTCGGATAAGTTTTTGACAGCAGGCGAAGATATTCAAGATCAGATGCGGGATAATTTGGATACTCTCTCATACATATCTCCTCAATATAGAAATATCTCCTGAATATAGAAATCCCAACCCGTGCAGGCTGGGATTTTGTTTATTCTTTAACAATATTGTCGTTATTTCCCTGCTGTGCTAAAGCATTGCAAAGCAAAGGGAACCCGATAAGAGTTACATAGATAACGGCACCGAATAAGAGATAAAACGCTGTAGACAGCATCACATATACCATTGACTTAGTATATGACTTCTCAATTCCTAATATAGCGCTAAGGAACATAATACAATCTCCTTTAATTTCAACTGTCTTTAAAAACTATGAATATTATACTTAAAATAAGTAATTACTTCAACATATTTTTAAGATAGTGTCCGGTATATGATTCCTTGGTTCCCGCAATTTTTTCAGGAGTACCTGTAGCTACGACGGTTCCGCCCTTGTCTCCCCCCTCAGGTCCGAGGTCGATTATATAATCAGCTGTTTTAATTACATCAAGATTATGCTCAATAACCAAAACGGTGTTGCCGGCATCTACCAGCTTTTGTAAAACCTCGATGAGTTTGTGAACATCTGCTGTGTGAAGACCGGTTGTAGGTTCATCGAGAATATAGAATGTTTGTCCGGTAGAACGTTTTGAGAGTTCCTCCGCAAGCTTTACACGTTGAGCTTCACCGCCGGAGAGCGTTGTGGCACTCTGTCCGAGAGTGACATATCCGAGCCCTACATCGCTGAGCGTTTTGAGTCTGTTATGAATCTTCGGTACCGCAGAGAAAAATTCCACCGCTTCATCAACGGTCATATTCAGTACATCTGAAATGCTCTTTCCCTTGTATTTTACCTCGAGGGTTTCACGATTATATCTTGAGCCCTTACATACTTCGCAAGGCACATATACGTCCGCGAGGAAATGCATCTCTATCTTAACTATACCGTCTCCTGAACATGCTTCACATCTTCCGCCCTTTACATTGAATGAAAATCTTCCGGCATTGTAGCCTCTGATTTTGGCATCCTGTGTATTTGCAAACAATGTGCGTATATCGTTAAACAGATTAGTATATGTGGCGGGGTTGGATCGCGGCGTTCTTCCTATCGGGCTTTGGTCAATAGATATGACTTTATCAAGATTTTCAAGACCCTTTATTTCCTTGAACTTTCCCGGAACCGTCTTGGCACGGTTGAGATCCCTGGCTAAAGTCTTATAGATGATTTCATTTACAAGAGACGATTTTCCCGAACCGGAGACTCCGGTGACGCAGGTAAATGTTCCCAGTGGTATCTTTACGTCAACATTCTTAAGATTGTTTTCGGCAGCCCCTTTTACTTCAAGATATTTACCGTTTCCGCGTCTCCTTTTTGCAGGCACAGGTATCTTGCGTTTTCCTGACAAGTATTGGCCTGTGATGGATTCCTTGCAATCAATTATATCCTGCAATGTACCTGTAGCTACGACATTACCACCGTTCACTCCCGCGCCGGGACCAATATCCACGATGTAATCAGCCGCCTTCATAGTGTCCTCGTCGTGCTCAACTACAATAAGTGTATTTCCGAGGTCCCGAAGGTCTTTCAAAGTTGCTATGAGTTTGTCGTTATCACGCTGGTGAAGTCCGATGGAAGGTTCATCAAGGATATAGAGAACTCCCATAAGTGAAGAACCAATTTGCGTTGCAAGTCGTATTCTTTGGCTTTCACCTCCGGATAGTGTTCCGGATGAACGTGACAAAGTCAGATATTCAAGACCTACCGATTTAAGGAAATTAAGCCTTGATTTTATCTCTTTGAGAATGAGCTCCGCTATAAGATTTTCCCTATCGGTAAGTTTTAAATTGTCAAAGAACTCGATTTCTTTCACTATAGATAAATCGGTTAGTTCTTTTATGTTCAGTCCTCCGACTGTTACTGCAAGACTCTCGGGTCTGAGTCTGTCCCCGTGGCAGGCCTCACACGCATGAGTGGCCATAAATGCCTCAATCTGCTTTTTACTTGCATCTGATTGGGTGGAGTTATATTTACGCTCCAGATTATTCAGAACGCCTTCAAATCGAGCTTTAAAAGCACCCTGTGAGTATGTTGTAGAGTGGTGAAATTGTACCCTCTCATTCCCGGTACCATAAAGAATCTTATCAAGATCGGACTTTTTCATATCCTTTACCGGAATATCTATAGAAAATCCATAGTGATCGGCTATTCCCTGATAGTACATCTCAGCTATTGTGCCGCCTTCCGCCTTTGTCCAGCCCGGACACTTTATAGCACCTTCTCTGATAGAGAGATTTTTGTCTTTTATAACAAGGTCGGGATCTATGGTGGTATAAGATCCTATACCCGAGCACTTCGGACAGGCACCGAACGGATTGTTAAATGAGAACATCCGCGGGACCAGATCAGTTATGCTTATTCCGTGTTCAGGGCATGCATATGTCTGGGAAAATTCCAGTTCTTCACCGCCTATTACGTCGATGACAGTTATACCGCCTGCAAGCTTTGTCGCTGTTTCAACAGAATCTGCGAGTCTCGAACGGACACCGTCTTTTATAACAATGCGGTCAACAACAACTTCTATATTGTGCTTTATATTTTTATCAAGCTTAATTTTTTCGGCGAGATCCTTTACTTCCCCGTCAATTCTGGCTCTTACGAAACCGTTTTTAGCTATCTCAGCGAGTTCCTTCGTATATTCACCCTTTTTTCCCCTTGCGATGGGTGATAAAACTTGAATCTTAGTTCCCTCTTCAAGTTCAAGAATCCTGTCGACAATCTGGTCTACAGACTGGCCTTTAATCTCTCTTCCGCAGACAGGACAGTGAGGTATACCTATTCTCGCATACAAAAGTCGCAGATAGTCATATATCTCCGTAACTGTTCCAACAGTGGAGCGTGGATTCTTTGAGGTGGTTTTTTGGTCGATAGATATAGCTGGAGAAAGCCCCTCTATCATCTCCACCTTCGGCTTTTCCATCAATCCGAGGAATTGACGCGCATAAGAGGACAAAGATTCCATATATCTTCTCTGACCCTCTGCATATATAGTATCAAAGGCAAGGGATGACTTACCGGAACCCGAAAGTCCGGTAAAAACAACCAGTTTGTCCCTGGGGACGCGAACGTCTATATTCTTTAAATTGTGTTCCCTGGCCCCTTTAACATAAATATCCTTGTTCGCCATTATCTATATCTCCATAAATGTAATTATTGTAATAGTAATTATTTTTCCTGCTCAAGCCTTTTTATCTCATCTCTCAGGTAGGCTGCAAGTTCAAAGTCGAGAATTCCGGCTGCTGCCCTCATATCTTTCTTCATCTTCTCTATGAGTGCAACCTTCTCAGCCTTGGTGAGACGTTTTCCACCACTCGGCTTGGTATCCACCTTTGAAGTTATCTCTATTATTTCACGTACGTCCTTCTTTATTGTGGTAGGCACTATACCGTTTGCCTCATTGTAGGCTATCTGCTTTTCCCGTCTTCTGTAGGTTTCTTTTATAGCTCTTTCCATTGAAGGTGTTACGGAATCGGCATACATGATAACCTCGCCGTTTGAATTTCTGGCCGCACGTCCTATGGTCTGTACAAGTGATGTCTCAGATCTCAAAAATCCTTCTTTATCTGCATCCAGTATGGCTACCAGCGATACTTCCGGTATATCGAGACCTTCTCTCAGCAGGTTGATTCCGACTAGAACATCAAACTCACCCAGACGTAAATCCCTGATGATTTGCATTCTTTCGATAGTATCAATATCGTGGTGCATATATCTTACTTTGATACCGTAGTTCTCAAAATAATCTGTTAAGTCCTCTGCCATCTTTTTCGTAAGAGTGGTGACGAGAACCCTCTCTCCGCGCTCTGTGCGTATGTTAATCTGTGATACCAGATCGTCAATTTGTCCCTCTATAGGCTTTACTGTAATCATAGGATCCAGAAGTCCGGTAGGTCTGATAAGCTGTTCCGCTATCTGGGCACTCTTATCCTTTTCAAGCTCTCCCGGAGTTGCAGAAACAAATACAACCTGATTTATATGCGAATAAAACTCATCAAAATTAAGGGGTCTATTGTCAAAGGCCGAAGGGAGTCTGAAACCATATTCTACAAGGTTTTCCTTCCTGGCTCTGTCCCCTCCGTACATACCTCTTACCTGAGGCAATGTAACGTGCGACTCGTCAATAAACATAATAAAATCATCGGGAAAAAAGTCCAGCAATGTATATGGTGTAGAACCGGGTTCTCTTCTCGAAAGCACCCTTGAATAGTTTTCAATACCGCTGCAAAATCCCGTTTCTCTGAGCATTTCCATATCATATTCGGTGCGTTGCTTTATCCTCTGGGCTTCGATAAGCTTACCGGCGGACTCAAATTCCGCCACTCTTTCAAAACACTCCTGCATTATCTCGGATATAGCCTCTTCACGATAAAGCGGATTTACAACATAGTGTGAAGCAGGTGCTATTACGGCATGTGAAAGCGTTGCCTTAATCTCACCTGTCAATGCATTTATCTCACAGATTCTGTCAATCTCATCCCCGAAATATTCTACTCTTATAGCATTTTCGCCGGAGCCGGCCGGAAAAATTTCCACCGTATCTCCTCTTACTCTGAATTTGTCACGTATAAAGTTTATGTCATTTCGATCATACTGTATCTCAACGAGCTTTTTTATAAGTTCATCGCGCGGCTTCTCCATGCCGGGACGGAGCGATATCATCATATTTTTGTATATATCCGGATCACCGATAGAATAGATGCATGAAACGGATGCTACTATTATGACGTCACGTCGTTCTGAAAGTGCAAAGGTAGCAGAGTGCCTGAGCTTATCTATCTCATCATTTATAGATGAGTCCTTCTCTATATAGGTGTCAGAGGACGGAACATAAGCCTCGGGTTGATAATAGTCGTAATAGGATACAAAGTATTCAACCGCATTTTCGGGAAACATCTCTCTGAACTCGGAACAAAGCTGTGCGGCAAGAGTTTTATTATGTGCGAGAACCAAAGTGGGCCTGTTTAATCTCTCTATGACATTGGCCATTGTAAAAGTTTTACCGGAGCCTGTAACACCGAGCAACGTCTGCTCCTTATAACCTTTTTCTATACCTTCAACAAGCCTGTCAATTGCCTCAGGCTGGTCACCGGTAGGCTTATACTTCGAAACCAGTTTAAATCTATCCAATGTCTGCCCACCCCCTTTGTGTCGATGATAAAACTCAATGAATTCGGTGATAAAATTCAATGAATATTGTAGTTAATGTATTTTTTATTGTCAATCGAACAAACTGAAAAAACTCCAAATGATTTTCATCATTCGGAGTTTTTATACATTTTTATTAGATATTTTCTGTGCCTTCCCTGTTGTCTTTCAGTTTTTCAAATCGCTTTTCGGTTATGATTTGCAATATCATCGGCAATATAAAGAGTCCCGCATAAGCGATGTAAAAAATAAAGGAAACCGGAGTTATCCTGTTCATTACAATTTCCGGATCATAGTGGATATTCGTTTGATCGAGCAAATATGCAATCAAAATCGTTGTAAGGAGTAAAAATATGGATATGACAAATCCCCTGTCACGATTGTCAAATCTGTAAATTGAAAATGCAGTTCTTCCTCTAAGTGAGTAACCTCTGCACTTCATGCTTGCGGCGCTCTCTACGAAGCTTTCCAGCGTCCAGGTGATTGTTATTGATACAATTCTGAAAAAGTCAATTACAGAGCCTATAACTCCCCTGTGACCAAATCTTCCGCCAAGACCTCTTCCTATACACTTTTGCCCAACGTTAATCCGTTTTACCTGCTTTTTTACCCTTGGTACAGTTCTGAGCAATATAGAGATAAAAAGCGATAACCTGGGCGAGACCTTTCCGAAGAGATAAACTATCTTATCCGTTGTAAATATAGTAAACAGACAAGACAAAAGCATGAGAACGGTAGCCACTGTTACACTCAGACACAATCCGTACAAAACCGATTCGAGGGTTATGGAGTTATCAATAAAATTTGTTGTCAGAACTGTAACGCCGAAATGATTGTAGTATGAATACCAAGCAGTATATGCAAAGATTGCCGGAATTAATACTATATTGAAAATTAATTGTTTTATGCCGTTCAATTTAACAGAATATGAAAATGCCGACAGATATCCTAACAGTACAAACACAGGGTGATTAAAGACAATTGTCAATGTAAATACGCTGAGAAAGTAAATCAGATTAATTGCCGGATGATAACTGTCAAACCTCATCCTCAAACTCCTCCAGCATACCATATTTGAGTTTTATACGATCAAGCTTTTCTGTCATAGGCTTGGAAAAGAGCAATATTGTTAAAAATGTGCATGTAGCCAATATAACGTTAACAGGAAAACCTGATGCAAAATAGGTTGCAAACGCTCCGAGGTTTATCTCAGAAGCCATCGAAAATACCGAAGATGTATCGAGTATGGGACCCACTATGAGCACAACTATAATAAAGCCTATTATTCCGTCTTTTATTCCGTTTTTTCCGGTCATTATACCGACCTTTGCCAGGAGTCCTGCTATAAATCCTGCCATTCCAAAGGAAAACATCTGCCAGGGAGTCCACGGTCCCATTCCGAATACAAAATCGGATGCAACAGCGCTTATTGCTCCGGTCAGAAAGCCTGCCTGGGGGCCGAAAGATATACCTGTAATTATTATCACGGCAATTATAGGCTTGAAGTGCGGAATCATGATAAAAGCAACACGGGACACAGCGGCTATAGCGCTCAAAACCGCTATAACTACAAGTTCTCTGGCATCGGGTTTTCTGCCCTCAAAAGTTATGAAGAAAGGAATCATAGCAAGTACTATTATTACCACGCTTCCTATGTAGAAGCTTCTTCCCCCGACTTTCCACATGACTAATATGCATGCAGGAATAAGGATAAGGCAGCAAATAACACTTAATATGCCTTTTATATTAACTTTTTTACCTGTCTTTTTTTGACTTGGCTTTTTGTTTTCAGTTACAGATTCTGTTGACATAAGCTTATAACATCCTCATTTGTGATTGCATTTTTAAATATATGTCTGCTCATACGGTTTGCAGCAGTGGTATAAAAGCTGTTCTGTGCAAAGAAATTGTTCGGCGTATTGGTAGTTATCACCGAACCGTCAAAGAACATACTTACGCTATCTGCATACTTAGCGCAAAACTCAACATCGTGAGTAACCATAATTATAGTTACACCTTTGCTCTTGAGATTGTCCAATATTTCGGCAAACTTTATTTTGAAAAAGTTATCGAGTCCTTTTGTAGGCTCGTCAAGCAGCAATATCTTAGGATTTGTAAGAAGAACCTTTGCAAGCGCTGCCCTTTGCTGTTCGCCTCCTGATAAATCATACGGATGGCTGTCGAGTAAATCCTCTATTTGACAAATAGCCGCAACATCAGAGATTTTCTTGTCCTTATCACTAACGGACCTGCCTAACATCTCTGCGAGATCCTCCCGAACCGTCTTCTTTACAAATAAGCTTTGCGGATCCTGCGGAAGCATAGCCAGATATCCTGAAAACAACTCGCTCGACTTATACTTTTCAATTCTTTTGCCGTCAATGAGAATCTGGCCCCTGTAAGGCTTGCAAATTCCGCATATACTCTTCAGGGTAGTCGACTTTCCGGTACCGTTTCCGCCTACTATAGCGAAAATCTTGTTTCTAGGTACTGCAATGGAAACTCCTTTAAGAACATCCGGTAAATCTTTTTCATATCTGAACCAAGCTTCTTTGACTATAATTGCAGGGTTCATTGCTTCATCCTCAGACGGCTCCACGGAATTTACGGAATCTACTTTTATCTCCGTGCCATCAAATATTTTACTTAAAAAAGTGCCACCCTCTCTAACTGTCAAGGGGCAGTCTGTATGTATATTTTTTTCTGATATTTTATCCTCTAAACCGTAGTATACCTGTACCGGCGTAGGCATTGCGGCAAACATCTCATTGTTTTCCTT
>CAZIHW010000127.1:0-2468 GCA_964539045.1 uncultured Eubacteriales bacterium
TCTTGAAGGTAATCCCACTTATGATATCGCTTACAATCCAAACGGTTCTGTCTTTGCTGTTGAAGGACTCTTGTCACCTGACGGAAGGATATTCGGTAAGATGGGACACTCGGAGCGTATCGGAGACGGCCTTTATAAGAACGTTGACGGTGAGTATGACATGAAGTTGTTTGAGGCGGCAGTAGAATACTTTAAAGGTTAATAACAAATCGGAAGCGGTATGAATTGCTCATGCCGCTTCTTTTCTGCCTGTGAAATTGATTTTACACAAAAACCGTAGTACAATTGCCTTCTTGTCTAAGCGATAAATTACAATTATCGGGCAAAGGCAATTCGGCGGAAAATAAGTGCAAAAACGGCATAGCCGATAGGGCTACACCGTTCAATGAAATCAAGGATACAATTATGGTTTTTCAACTCATTTTTAAAACTTAATCTTTCTTTTCTTTTAACAAAACAAATTTCTCCATGGGGAACAGAACCAGCATCTGAATAGTTCCGGATGCAAGTACGGCTATTGTTCTCGCTAAGCTCTTTAAGAATGCCACGTCGAGGTTTGAGAGCCATCCGAATATGAATCCCTGGAACCATGTTGAGAAAAGTATCAAGGCAACCATAATAGCTATGTAGATAACAAAGCAATAGGTGGGTGCATCGGATTTAAACGTAGTCTTCTTGTTCTGTATATATCCGTATACATTTGCAAGTGCGTTTGAAAGGAAGAAAGGAAGAACGTAACCCCAGGTTACAACGCCTCCGACAACATACTTTGCGAAATCTTCTTTTCCGTTTTCCGTAGTGACATCAAAGAGGAAATTAGGATCGAAGATGCCCTGCAGAAATGCGGGCAGAGTTGCCGTTACACTGTCAAAAATAAGAGGCAATACATTGGCCAGTATTATCTGTATGATGGATACACCGAGACTTACAACACAGAATTTAACTATTTGCCAAAGGGTTTTGACTCCGCCGCCTTTAGCCTCTGCAGCTTTATCAATTTTCGTTAAGAAACCAACTTTTTCGTCTGCCATATTTTTAACTCCCTTCGTTTAAATGCGCGCCGTTAGGCTATACATAATACATCACTGTCATTTTAACATATCAAATGCCTTATTACAACTTTTCAAGTTGTAATAAGGCACAATGAGTGGTATAATTTTAGTTGTTAATTTTAGATGTTGTTCAGCATTGCGCGGAATAAAGATTTACAGTAAGGGTGACATGAATGGAGACTTATAAGATTACCATTGAAGGCGTGACCAGAGAACTTACTATTTGTGAGGTAAACGAGCACTTGGATATAGCGGCTTTCGTTATTTTCGGGGATGTCGAGATGACGGTTGCAAGCGCCACAGGACTTCTTAAAAAGGTTCCTGAATTTGATTACATCATAACCGCTGAGGCTAAGGGTATACCTCTCGGATATGAGATGGCAAGACAGGCAGGAAAGCCTTATTTTGTAGCTCGTAAAGGGACAAAGCTCTACATGAAGGAAGTTTTCGGAGTAGATGTACGCTCCATAACAACTGACAGAGATCAGCATCTGTATCTTGATAAAAAAGAAGCAGATATGATGAAAGGAAAGAGAGTTCTCATAGTTGACGACGTTATATCAACAGGCGAATCACTCAAAGCCATAGAACTACTGTGTGAAAAAGCCGGAGCAAATGTTGTAGGCAAGTGTGCTATCCTTGCGGAGGGCGATGCCAAAGACAGAGACGACATCATCTTCCTTGAGCCTCTTCCGTTATTCTTCAAATAATAATCGGTGAATTATATCAAAGGGTTATGGGTTAAATCAATAAGTTGAATCAATAAGTAAAAGGCTACAGTTTAATAACTGTAGCCTTTTTGTATTTTATTATATCCTGTACTAATTACTTTCTTGTACCGGGCTATCTTCATCGGCAGGTGTGCTCTCGGCCGGTGCGTTTTCGGTCGGTGCTTGCTCGGCCGGTGCGTTTTCGGTCGGTGCTTGCTCGACCGGCGCGTTCTCGGCCGGTGTGCTCTCGGCCGGTGCATCCTCCGATACTTGTTCAGTCGGTGAGTTCCCGGCCGGCACTTGTTCGGACGATACCTCATCCGGTACCTGCTCATCCGGTGCATACTCGGCGTTCCTGTTTTGAGCATTAACTTTCAAAACGGGGACAGCGAACGTAATGAAGAGTAGGAGCAACAGCGAGAATACGGAGACAACAATACCGAGAGAAAGTCCCTTTGCTTTGTACTCAAATGTTACTGTATGTTCGCCTTCTTCAAGACGAACTCCCATCAATGCATTACCTACTGTTAAAACATGGGTATCGGTTACATCCTTACCGTCTACGTAAACCTTCCAACTGTTATCGTAGTTGATAGAGGTATAGAGAATGCATTTGTTTTCGGCAGTAACCGTACCGCTTATTTTTGTGTCTTCAAATTCGGTGATTTTCATACCCGATGCATTGAGCTTTTTGAATCCGGCATTC
>CAZIHW010000128.1:0-1998 GCA_964539045.1 uncultured Eubacteriales bacterium
TTAAAAGAAGCAACGAAGCTTGTTATGGGTAAAATAGGTGAATTATGGGATCAGGACCAAATATAATTCTGGCATCAAAGTCGGGCTTTTGTTTCGGCGTTGACAGGGCTGTAAAAAAGGTCTTCGAATGTGCCGCCAATCCCAATGACGATGCTGTGTATACACTCGGTGAAGTCATACATAACAATACAATAAATGAAAGCCTTAAAAGTCTCGGCGTTAAAATCGAAGAGGATTATAAGGCTATACCCGAAAATGCCACCGTGGTTATAAGGGCACACGGAGTTCCGAAGAGTGTATATGACTACTTAGATGAAAAAAACATGGAGTATGTCGATGCTACATGTCCCTTTGTTACGAAAATTCACAATATAGTTTCCGAAATACCCAAGGAAAATTCTGTAGTTTTGATTGCAGGAAATCCGATCCATCCGGAGGTTATCGGTATAAAAGGATTCTGTAAATGTCCCGCTTTTGTATTTTCTGACTGTAATGAGTTAGAAGAATTGTTCGGGAAAAACGAAGAGTATTTTAAAAATTCCGATATATATGCGGTCAGTCAAACCACATTTGCAGTTTCAGAGTGGGAAAAGTGTGTAAAAAAATTAAATTTATTATGTACAAAACCTACTGTTTTTGATACAATATGTAAAGCTACCGAGGAGAGACAGCTTGAGGCTATCAGGGTTTCAAAAGAGTGTGACCGAATGATTGTTATCGGTGCAAAGCACTCTTCAAATACAGTTAAGCTGTATGACGTATGCAAGGAAAATTGCGAAACTCGTCTTATTGAAACCCCTGATGAATTAGATCTCGAGTTTGTTAAGGGAGCTAACACCATTGGTGTTACTGCGGGGGCGTCTACGCCTCTCGCGATAATAAAGGAGGTACTTGAGGCTATGTCTGAAGTAAAAAACACTATTGTTAATGACGCAGATGATTTCGATTTTGCAGCTGCACTTGAAGAATCACTGACTAGCATGTCTACTGATCAGAAGGTGAAAGGTACGGTTGTGGGTATAACACCGACTGAGATTCAGGTTGATATAGGAAGGAAGCAAACCGGCTACATAACATATGCTGAATACAGCTATGATCCTAACGTAGATCCTGCAACGGATTGCAAAATCGGTGACGAAATCAATGTCGTTATTATGAAGACTAACGATGCCGAGGGTACCATAATGCTCTCAAAGAAACGTTTCGACAGCGCTAATGCCTGGGATGAACTTGAGGCTTGTGTTGAGAGCGGTGAAAATGTTGAAGGAACCGTAACTGATATCATTAAGGGCGGACTTATTGCCACAACTGCTAAAGGTGTTCGCGTATTTATTCCGGGTTCTTTGAGCGGTGTAGGTAAGAACGAGCCTATGGATGATCTTCTCAAGACTAAAGTGTCTTTCAAGATTATAGAGGTTAATAAGGGTCGTCGTCGTGCAGTCGGTTCAATCAGGGCTGTCATCGGAAGTGCCCGTCGTGAAGCTCAGGAGAAGTTCTGGGCTACAGCAGAGGTCGGACAGGTTTATACCGGTGTTGTAAAATCTCTTACAAACTACGGCGCATTTGTTGATATCGGCGGCGTAGACGGAATGATTCATATCAGCGAACTTTCATGGAAGCGCATTAAGAATCCTGCTGAGGTTCTTCAAATCGGTGATACCGTTGAAGTATTTATAAAGTCTCTTGAAAACAACAAGATTTCTCTCGGTTACAAGAAGGAAGAGGATAATCCTTGGGCTATTCTGAAGAAGACTTATGAAGTAGGCGACGAAGCAGATGTTAAAATTGTCGGCATGACAACATTCGGTGCATTTGCAAATGTTATCGATGGTATCGACGGTCTTATCCATATCTCACAGATCGCTAACAGGCACATTGAAAAGCCACAGGATGTGCTTTCTGTAGGTGAGACAGTAAGAGTTAAGATAACAGAGATAGACTACGATAAGAAGCGCGTAAGCCTTTCTATCCGTGCTCTTCTTCCTGAAGAGGCTCCTG
>CAZIHW010000129.1:0-27264 GCA_964539045.1 uncultured Eubacteriales bacterium
GTTGTATCTGCGAGGTTTTATTTTTTGTTTCAATTGTTCTGAGTTGCGGAAAATAGTTCTCGGTTGCTCCACTCGTTGATCCACACGTTGCTCCACTAACAGGGAAGTCCCTTCTTTTATTTATTAATGGAAACAGCTCACCCTGAATCAGATTCAAGATGAGCTGCCCATTAATACTATTCTGCGCAAATGCGCGGCCCCTAAAGGGCTTTGTATAAATAGTATATTAAATTATATACATTTCGTCAAGAATTATTCCCGAAAATATAAAGTCCCTTGATCTTTTTGTTTATTTCATCTAAATCTTTAGTTGATATTTTAAGACCATACATGCCGTCTTTTGTAGATTTTGGCGATATAATTCGTTGTTTCGATATGGTAGTTATTTGTGCTATTTGAGCAATACTTCCATCTTTAAGCTTTTTTAACTCTTTATCAAAGTCTGACATGGCAGCCATTTTTTCCTTGATTTTTTTTATGGTTTCTTTACCTGTACTACGATTCATCAGTTCGAAGCAATCAGCTATCATTTCATCATATTTTTGCTGATAGAGTTTAGGCAAATCTTCTTCTAACATATAGGTGTATTTATTTTCTTTTGTGGTTTTCTTTAAAGAAGTTAAAGGTATCACGGTAATACTTGGTGAAAACTTGCTGTTATCAATATCGAGAACAACTGCAAAATGTCTGCCTCCAAGTTCACGGCCTACTCTGTATCCAAAATTTACTATGATTAAGTCTCCGCGTGAATATTTTATTAAATTTTGCGGTTTGAAGTCATCTTCTGCCCGTATGTATTTAATATAGTCACATATCCAATAAGCTAATAGTGATGCCCTTTTTTGGTATTTTTCAGATTCATCATTCCTGTATTCATACAAAAGAGTACGCATCTTATCAATGGCTGAATCTGTTAAAGATGCCAATTGCTCTGTTGTTAATTTCTTTGACATATATATCACTTCATTTCTTTTACAACGTTGCTCCTATTTCATGAGCGGGCTTTTGAAGACTGTTAAATTATATCTACCGGATCATCTACATTAATGTGCCAATCACAATTAGGATTAGGGCAATAAAAATAATAGCTTTTTAAAAGATCGGGTTCGTCTGTTGTTATATATGCTTTGCCACACTCCGGGCACAGAACTTTCTCGCCCCTGAAAAGCCTATCTGTTATGTGTTCTTCTTTCATTTCCGGCACCTTCCTTTATCTATTTATATTTCAGCTAACTGTTCTTAACTAACTTGATTATAAGGTGCTTTTCTGATATTGTCAAAATTATCCAACGTACACACGTTGCATTTGACATATATCAATTCCGAAAATATAATTTTAGGCATGAATGATGTTTGTTATATCGGTAATGTAAGGGTTAGCATAACCCGCAAGAAAATTAAAAATATGCATATTTATATAAAGCCGCCTTACGGAGAAGTTTCCGTTACGGCTCCTTTGCGTATGCCATTTACTGAGATAGAGACCTTTGTCAAATCGAAAGAGGCTTGGATAGTGAAAAACATCGAAAAGATGCAAAACTCACCGATAGCGCAGGATCCTTATTATGAAAGCGGCGAGAAGATAAGTATATGGGGCGATATATACACACTGGAAGTGCATTATTCCGGCAGATTTTCGATGGAACTTGAAGAATCTGAGGATGGCGCCCTTACCGCACACCTTTTTGCGAGAACCGATTCTACTGTTGATCAGCGACGTGCATTTATACTGGAGTGGTACAGGGCTGAGCTTACTGAACGCGTAGAGATACTTCTTCCGAAGTGGGAGCAATATACAGGCTTACATTGCTCATCATGGCAGAGTAAAAATATGAAGACAAGATGGGGCACATGTAACACCAAAACAAAGAAAATATGGCTTAATGTTATGCTGGCCAAGTATCCTGTGGAGTGCCTGGAATATGTTATATTGCACGAGTTGGCTCATACTGAGGTTCCAAATCACGGATCGGACTTTAAAGCGATTTTAGATAGATTTATGCCGGATTGGAAGGAGCGTAGAAAACGTCTGAGGAGTATAGCCTGACAGCGCGAATTTGAACTTGCCCAAAACTGCGGCATTTTACCGCTTTTCACCCGCTATTTATATAATATAAATAATAAGTATTTATATTTATTATTTATTTTTATTATTGATTTAAGTGCTGAGTTTGAATATACTCTTATGTGTGGATAAATTAAATAGGGAGGTTTTCTATGAGGGACGTACTTGTTGTTGTCGATATGCAAAACGATTTTGTCAGCGGAACTCTCGGTACAAAGGACGCAGCCGGAATTGTCAGCAATGTATCTTCACGCATCGCAAACGGCATCTCTAAAGGTGAGACCGTAATATTCACTCGTGATACGCATACCCAGGACTACCTCGATTCCCAAGAGGGAAAAAATCTTCCTGTAAAACATTGTGTGGAGGGTTCATGGGGCTTTGAAATAGTATCCGAACTTGATGGATATACCACCGGTAGAGATATTATAAACAAGCCTACCTTTGGAAGCAGTGAACTCGGGGAAAAGCTTCGGGAAATGAACGACAGCGGTCCTATAGGTAAGGTGACCTTGATAGGTCTTTGTACGGATATATGTGTTATATCCAATGCATTGCTGGTAAAGGCATTCTTACCGGAGACGCCTGTAGTTGTAGATGCTTCTTGCTGTGCGGGAGTTACTCCGGAGAGCCACACAAATGCGTTGAACGCAATGAAGTGTTGTCAAATAATCATTGAAAATGAATAAGAAAAGGAGAGATTTTAGATGCCGGAATTCAAGTATGAAATCGTTGAACATCTCGGAGTTATTTCTGAGAATGCCAGCGGATGGACCAGAGAGCTTAATCTCATCTCTTGGAATGGCGGAAAGCCGAAGTACGATATTCGTGACTGGGCACCGGAGCATGAGAAAATGGGCAAGGGTATAGGTCTTACAAAGGACGAACTTGCTGAACTTAAGGATCTTATCGAGAAGGTATTATAATTCGATAAAGCAAAGACCCGCTCTTTTTGAGCGGGTCTTACTTTTTATGTCTTACTTTGTACCTTTTACTTTTTAACTCTTACTTTGTATCCCTTGTTTTATCTCTTAACATATTTCAGTATTACAAATTCGACGGTTAGATTTATCGTGTCCACGGCATCCAGCTTTTTTCTGTCCTCATCGGAGGTTCTGTAAAAATAAGGAGTCATGGAAAAAAGGGTTTTTAAATCATCTTTTCCTATACTCACGGTGTTTGATACTGACTCCGTAGATATGAGCTTTAATTTATCTCCCTCTGCCAAAGGCGGCTTTTCGTCGTTCTTATAAGGAGAGGGATAAACTATCTTTTTCATCTCAAAAAGGTGATTTGCACCCGGTATTACGGAATACAACACGCCGTCGTCTTTGAGAATTCGTGAAAACTCATTTTCGTTGAATGGTGCGAACAGGTGAATAGCTGTATCTATCGATGCATCGGATATGGGTATGTTTGATATGTTTGCAACAAAATAGTGATGATTTTCGTCCTTGTAACGCTTGGACGCAAGCCTCACCATCTCTTTGCTTATATCGAATCCGTAAATCTGTCCTGCATAATCATCGTAGTAGCCTTCGCCACAGCATATATCAAGAACTGTCCCTTTCATCAAAGATGTAATTTTCTCTTTCAGGCAAGAGTAATATCCATTTGACAGGAATTCGTGTCTTGATCGTGCGGAAAATTTGCTGTCTCCGGTCTTGTCTCCGCTTTTTGATCCAAGCAGGAGGTTTACATATCCGTCCTTTGAAAAATCAAAACTATGGCCATTTTTACAGCTGATAGAGGAGGGTGCTCCACCTGAAGTCACCATATTGAGCGATTCTGAGCATACAGGGCATTTGAGTAAATACTTATTCATATTCTTTTATCAGTGATTCTCCGGTCATTTCTTCCGGCTTCGGAAGACCTAAAACCTTTAAGATGGTAGGGGATAAGTCACAAAGTCTTCCGCCTTCACGAAGCTCTACATCTCCGCAACCGATAACTGCAAACGGAACGGGAGCGGTAGTGTGTGCGGTGAAAGGAGAACCGTCAGCCTCATACATCTTATCGGCGTTTCCGTGATCAGCTGTGAGCAATATAGCTCCGTTTACCTTTTCTACAGCATCCCAAAGTCTTCCCACGCATGTATCCACAGTTTCCACTGCCTTTACGGCAGCTTCAAATACGCCTGTATGTCCTACCATGTCGCAGTTTGCGAAGTTTATTATTATGACGTCGTACTTTTCGGAAGCAACTGCGTCTACAAGTTTATCGGTAACCTCGGGTGCACTCATTTCGGGCTGAAGATCGTAGGTCGTAACTTTGGGAGACGGTACGAGAATTCGGTCCTCACCCTTGTTTACGGTTTCGACACCGCCGTTAAAGAAAAATGTTACATGGGCATACTTTTCTGTTTCGGCTATTCTGAGCTGTTTCTTTCCGAGTGCTGCCAGATATTCGCCCAGAGTGTTGACAAGCGTCTGTGGCTTGAATGCTATATGGACATTCGGCATTGTAGCATCATACTGTGTCATGCATACATAGTAAACAGGGAAATAGGTGTGATCAAATCCATCAAATTGCGGATCTGAAAAAGAACGCGTTATTTCTCTCGCACGGTCGGGACGGAAGTTGAAAAATATAACGCTGTCGTTTTCTTTTATCTTTCCGTTCTCGTCCAAAACAGTCGGGAGTACAAATTCATCCGTTAAATTCTTTCCGTCTTCATCGATGGTTCTGTATGACTCTGAGACCGCCTCTACGGCATTTTCAGCTTTTATACCATTACTGTTTACGAAAGCGTCATAAGCTTTTGAAACTCGCTCCCAGCGGTTATCACGGTCCATTGCATAGAAACGACCGGTAACCGTGGCAAGTTTTCCGGTTTGGAGCTCCTCCATCTTAGTCTGCAGTTGTTTAATATATTCTACGCCTGATGTCGGGGGGACATCGCGTCCGTCCAGAATAGCATGTACATATACATCGCTTAGTCCATTTTTCTTCGCAAGCTCCAGTAGCCCGAAGAGATGTTCTATGTGGCTGTGAACTCCTCCGTCTGAGAGAAGTCCTATGAGGTGCAGAGCTGATCCGTTCTTTTTGCAATTCATAACAGCGCCCTTAAAGGCTTCGTTGTCAAAGAAATCTCCGTCTTCTATTGACTTTGTGATTCTGGTAAGTTCCTGATATACAATTCTTCCTGCACCGATGTTGGTATGCCCAACCTCGGAGTTGCCCATTTGTCCGTCCGGAAGTCCGACATCAAGACCGGATGCGCCGATTGTTGTATGTGGACACTCAGTCATTATTCTGTCTATATTTGGAGTTGTTGCTGCCTTTATAGCATTGCCGTATTCTTCGGATGTCCATCCAAAACCGTCAAGAATGCATAAAACAACCGGTTTTTTCATATAGTCACCTTTGCTGCTTCTACAATTTTTGCAAAGTCAGGAGCCTTGAGAGATGCACCGCCTATGAGACCGCCATCGATGTCATCCTGAGCTAAAAGTTCAGCTGCATTTCCTGCGTTCATAGAACCACCGTACTGTACAACGAAAGCATTTGCTGCTTCTACGCTGTAAAGCTCTGCAATAAGGCCGCGGATATAATTGTTAACCTCGTTGGCCTGTTCAGCTGTTGCGGTTTTACCGGTGCCGATAGCCCATACCGGCTCATATGCGATAATAACATTCTTCAATTGCTCTTCGTTTACATTGCGGAGGGCTATTTTTGTCTGTATGGAAACAGTTTCGAAGGTTATGTTCTTTTCTCTTTGTTCCAAGGTTTCTCCGACACAGAGGATTACTTTCAGACCTGCTGCGAGTGCGGCATCAACCCTCTTTGAAACGGTGTCGTCGGTTTCTCCGAAATATTGGCGCCTCTCGGAGTGGCCGATTACAACATATTCTACGCCCATGGAAGTGAGCATCTGAGGGGATATCTCCCCGGTGAATGCGCCTTTTTCTTCCCAGTGACAGTTCTCTGCGCCAACCTTTATATTGCTTCCCTCTGTGCAATACAGAGCTGTTTGAAGATCAACATATGGTACGCAAATTACTACATCACAATCAGCCTTGGCCACAAGTGGTTTCAGTTCGTTAATTAATTCTGCTGCCTCCACAGGAGTCTTATTCATCTTCCAGTTACCGGCGATAACCGCCTTGCGGAGTTCCTTATTCATCTTAAAAACCTTCTTTGTATAATCTTAATTTTTAATCTGTCTTTCTGTATCTGTTTATCTGTCATTCATAGCAGCGATTCCCGGAAGCTCTTTACCTTCCAAGAATTCAAGAGATGCGCCGCCTCCGGTTGATATATGTGTCATCTTATCACCGAGACCGAGTTGATTTACAGCTGCTGCTGAATCTCCTCCGCCGATAACTGTGATAGCATCGGATTCGGCCATAGCTTGTGCTACTGCAAGTGTACCTTTGGCGAGAGTGGGATTTTCAAATACTCCCATAGGTCCATTCCATACAACGGTCTTGGCATTCTTTACTTCGTTTGCGAAAAGTTCTGCTGTCTTAGGACCGATATCGAGACCCTGGAAGTTATCAGGGATTTTGTCTGCATCAACCACCTGAACATCAATAGATGCGTCTATCGGATCCGGGAAGCTTGCGGCAATCGCAGTGTCGATAGGAAGGAGAAGCTTTACACCCTTCTCTTCGGCTTTTTTCATCATATCTTTGCAGTAATCAATCTTTGTCTCGTCAAGGAGGGATGAGCCTATACCGTAACCCTTTGCAGCGAGGAATGTGTAAGCCATTCCGCCGCCGATAATGAGCACATCGGCCTTATTCAGAAGATTATCTATAACACTGAGTTTGTCTGCAACCTTGGCCCCTCCCAATATTGTGACAAAAGGTCTCTTGGGATCTTCAACTGCATTGCCCAGATACTTTAATTCTTTTTCAATCAGATATCCGGAAACTGCCTCATCGACGAAGTCAACAACACCCACTGTTGAGCAATGAGCTCTGTGTGCTGTTCCGAAAGCATCATTTACAAATATATCGGCAAGTGAACCGAGCTCTTTTGAAAATGCCTCTTCGTTCTTGGTTTCCTCGGCTCTGTAGCGGGTGTTCTCAAGGAGTATGATGTCCCCGTCTTTCATGGCTGCAACTGCAGATTTTGCATTTTCACCGACAACGTTTTCATCAGCAGCAAACTTAACTTCCTTACCGAGAAGCTCGGACAGTCTCACGGCAACAGGTGCCAGTGATAACTCGGGTTTCGGTTCGCCCTTGGGTTTGCCGAGGTGTGAACACAGAATAACGCGTCCACCGTCATCTGAGAGCTTTTTTATAGTAGGTAATGCTGCAACAAGTCTGTTCTCATCTGTGATTTTTCCGTCCTTCAGAGGAACGTTAAAGTCACAGCGTACCAGAACTTTTTTGCCACTTACATTGATATCATCTACAGTCTTTTTATTTAGTGTCATTTTAATTCTTCCTTTCTTTACTGACCCTTAAAGCACACTGCTATGGCAGCCTTCGAGGCCCCGTATGATGAGATAGCACCGAGCTTATAGAGAGCAACCGGCGGATATCCGAGTTCTTCTTCGAGGAGCAATGCAAGTCCTCTGGCCTCTTTAACCCTGCTGGCATATCCTATAGCGTAATCCGGCTTATCCTTGGAGAGAGCCTCTATGCAATAAGCATAGAATTGGTCAAAAGCAGAATGATCGCCTTTCACTATGGGAAGCTCAACAGCTGAGTCATTACAAAGTTTCAGAGTGGGGAACGGATGGTAATTTCCCTTGAAAGTAATCCACTTTTTCCATGGCTTCGTAGGGTCGTTATATGAGAATGGTATGTTGAACGCATCAACGATAAGAGTCATCTTTTCAGCTGACTCCTTTACAGTGTTTGCAAGTTCTTCCAGGTCCATACCTTGTGCCGCAAGTTTTGCGGCCTCAAGAACGAGCAAGCCCGCAGTCATGGTGTAGTTGAGCGTGTCGATTATTTCTATTTTCAAATCTGATGTCGGATTTTGCTCTTTGAATAGTTCAACTGCTTCTCTTGCAGACGAGTGCATAGGAAAATCCTTGCTACCGGCCATGATAACAATTACATTATCAAAACCGCATGTTGCAGCATTCTTATAACGATCAAGATATACAGCAGCAGGTATATAGAAATTTTTTATCTTACCCTTAGGAGCGGGGAGTATTTCATAGAAATTCTCATGAGAGAAATCTATACCCTCACTGAAGAATCTTTCGTCGATGTTGAAAGTTGTAGCCAAAATTTCAATATCGTATCCGTCAGTGAGTTCTACAGGCAAATCACTGCATGTGTCTGTAATTATCATGGTTTTACTCATATAAAGACCTCCTGTTTAAAGAATTATAATATATTTGTTTATGTTTGTCAAAAATTTAACGAATCATTTACGAAATGTTATTTGCATCAGTCCATTTGTAGTTGTGCAACTCACCCTTACACAGCAACTCGGGGTATTCCCATTGGCGTAAAACCTCATATGTTGCTATGGCAGCCGAGTTTGAAAGATTCAGGCTTCTGCACTCATCCATCATAGGTATTCTTACACACCTCTCCGGATGCTTGAGTAAAAGCTCTTCGGGAAGACCTTTGGTTTCTTTTCCGAAAAGTAAAAATACATTGTTTGGGTAGGAAACATCAGAATGTCTGTTCAAGGCTTTTGTCGTAAAGTAATAGAATGTTCCGTCCTTGTTCTTTTCAAAGAACTCATCTAAGTTCTCATAGTATGTGATATCAAGGAAATGCCAGTAGTCCAAACCACAGCGTTTAAGCTGTTTGTCCGTAGGTGTAAAGCCCATTGGCTTTACAATGTGAAGTTTTGCTCCGGTACAGGCGCATGTGCGGGCTATGTTTCCGGTATTTTGCGGTATTTCCGGCTCTACGAGCACTATGTTGAGAGTAAACAATTGCCGTACCTCCAGATTTTTTGTGCCGTAATTATATGTAATTGTATTATAATTACACAAAAAAATGATAACATACAAAAATAAATTGTTCAACAAAATCTATGGTGGTGGTATAAAAGACTACATAAAAGATTGTTGTAAAAGTTCTGTTATGAAAAACTACCCGCAGTATGAGAGCTGCGGGTAGTGAGCCTTCAGGCTATGATGCTTTTGCACTGTTCGGTATATCGCCGACACCGTCGAGGATAATCCTCGGTCTATACGGGAACTTCTGACACTCTTCTCTTGTGGTTACTCCTGACAGAACGAGTACCGTATCAAGACCGGTTTCTATACCTGCTATTATGTCGGTATCCATCCGATCTCCGATTATGGCTGCGTCTGCGGAATGTACACCGAGCAGTTTGAGACCGGTTCTCATCATCAGGGGATTTGGCTTACCCACGTAGTAAGCTTGTTTACCGGTTGCAAGTTCGATCGGTGCGAGCAGAGCCCGACATGCGGGAATGATGCCAGTTTCGGACGGTCCGGTTAAATCATAATTAGTGCCTATAAGTTTTGCTCCGTTGTTAACAAGACGAATAGCTTTGGTTATCATATCAACGTTATAGCTGTTGGATTCACCTACAACCACATAATCGGGATTGACATCGTTGTATGTAATGCCGACATCGTGAAGAGCTACCTCAATGCCATGTTCACCCAAAACATAGGCGCTGCATCCCGGTGCCTGACTGTTCAGAAAGTGTGCGGTTGCCAATGCACTTGTGTAGAAGTGGGATTCGTCAACCTCAAGTCCCATGCGCTCGAGTTTCAGATGCAGTTCGAGCGGGGTAGATTGGCTTGAATTAGTAAGAAAGAGATAGTTTTTATCGTTTTTCTTCAGCCAGTCTAAAAATTCGGGTACTCCGGGAAGAAGGCGATTACCATGATATATAACGCCGTCCATATCGCATATAAAACCTTTTTTATCTAATAAGTTCTTCAAATTTTTCCTCCATTTTAATTAGCCTTAAGGCCAGTGCCGTCAAGCTATATCTATATCATAATTATATGCGAAAAAAGTAAATTTTTATATCTTCATAATGTAAAATCTCTGTAATATGTAAACCGGAACACTATTGTTCCGGCCTTTGTTATCAGTTTGTTCAGGTACTTAAAATCAAATCGGATACTCATCAAGGGATTTGAAGACATATCCTTGTTCGCGTGCATAGTCTATTATCTCTCCCAATATCTGAGCATTTGTCGAAGATACCGAATGGAGAAGAATTACTGCGCCGGGGTGGAGTCTCTCCGTTACTGTCTTGAAGGCTGAGTCGGGATCCGGCTGCTTTTCTGTATCATAGTCGAGATAGGCGAGGGACCAGAATACAGATTTATATCCTATGGATTTTACAAGATCAAGCGAACACTCCGAGTATTCTCCCGTCGGAAAACGGAAATACTTTGAAGAGTAACCGAAGTTTTCTCTCATATAATTTTCACAAGTTTCTATCTCATATGCCATATCCGTCCTTGTTATATCAGGGAAAACCGGATGAGTAGAGGAATGATTTCCGATTATATGTCCCTCTTTTATCATCCTTACCGTCATTTCCTCTCCGGCTTCGCTCTTAAGGTAATCCAGTGTAAGGAAGAATGCAGCAGGCACTTTTTTCTCCTTCAATGTATCAAGGACAGGAGCGGTGTATCCGTTTTCATACCCACAGTCAAATGTGAGATATAGAACTTTATCATCGCTCTTGGTATCAAGGCAAAAAGCATTCCGGCTTTTGAAATATTTTTGGTTGTTTACGGATATTTCATGTGGCTTTCCGTTTGAAGCGGCGCCGAAACCATATCCGATGCCGGTTGTATCAAGACCGGATTTATTTTCCGGATCCCCGACGACATAATGCACAGGTTTCAGTGCATACAATCCGGTCTTGGTTTTCTTACCCGCAGGTTCGGATTCATTTGCAGTTGCTGCAACATCCTGAGCTACGTTCGATGTCGCCGGGGAGAGATTTCCGGCATCGTTATCATTGCCGTTCATGCATCCGCACATCATGCATGTCAATGCGATTGCGGCTGCAGCTAAAATGAGCTTTTTCATGTTTTAACCCCCTTTTATATGATGACATTTGTTGTCACACTGGTATTATTCCAGAAAAAAGGTGAGTTTATACAAAAGTCGCATTGCAAGCACTGTCTTATTCTGATTTAGCATTTGTGTGTCCGGGAGACAATGTAATTAAACAAAAAAGGAACTGATAAACTCAGTTCCTTTTTGTTGTTCGTTATTTGTTTTTTGTGATTAAGCCTTACATCGCTAATTTATTTTGTTATATTCAGAAGATTATCCACAGTCTGAGTGAGGTAATCCGATTCTTTTACAATATCATCAAGCTTGGTCTTTATCTCTTCCTGCTCCATGAGATTCATATTTTCAAAGACCTCCTTTGAAGTCTTGTGAATTGATGAGATTCTCGGATACATGTCGTGGGATATACCTTTCATCACCATAGCCTTGATCTTTTCGCGTTCGTGGGAAGCTGCCTCTTGCTTTCTCTCTGCTTCAAGAGTTTCTCTTTCGATAGCTATTGTAACCTGAGATAGAAGTGCTATAACGCATTCTTCGGCTGTAGGGGACAATTTTTGTGAATTACAGTCTATCGAAACCACACCTACGGTCTTCTTGTTGCTCCTGATGGGTATGTATTTGAATCCTGCATCTGAAAATTCCGTTTCTCCGTAGCCGCACTTTGAGGAATTTTTGAAACACCATTTCAGTGCTTCGTTATCACAGTTTTTGCTTATGTCAAAAAAGAATTCAACCTCGCATCCCGTAAGCTTCGTTAAGGCTTCGTCGGAGTATTTTATAACACGGTCTCTACCGTGGACTGAGAGAAGACCCTGACTTGCTTCATAGAGCTTTTTGTGAAGATTTTCATTCTTCTTTGATTCTTGTACCTGCTTGTGTAAACGTATAACCAAGGTGTTTACAAAGAGCGCAACAACCATAAATACAGTTGCCGACAGCGCAAAGCTTCCGCTGTGGTGAACCCATTGATATCTGGGTTCAAGGAATAGAAAATCATGTGTCAGAATAAACAAGCCGGATGATAATACGGTTGCTATGAAGTTTTTAGTTTGCATGCTTATCATAAGTACTCCGAGGAGATAAAGCATAAGAAGGTTCTCTGAGTGTACACTGTATCCATCAAGCACATAGGCAAGCAATGTAGTCAAAATATATATAACCAAAACCTCAATAGTGTTTCTCACTATTCGCTTAGTCATTTTCATCTATCTTTCCCCTTTTTGAATTTAAGAATAAATTCGCGCGCGTCCAGTACAAGACGTGAGACAGCCAAAAGAATAATATAAACCTCTAATCGGGCTATGAGCATGCCGACGATTATAATCCACATCTCTGCATTCCCCATGGTAGGTGATACTACACCTATAGACATACCCACCGTGCCGAGTGCGGAGAAAAATTCGATAAAAGATTGTTCAAAATTGTATCCGCATAGCATAAGGCCGAATGTACCGGTAAGTCCTATCATCATATAAAGTGTGATATATGTGTAGTTCTGGCTTTTTTCAGTGTCAGTGATTTTTTCGTATTTACCGAACCTGTTTATCTGCCTTAGGCAAACTACACGTTTCGGAAGAATATTGTCGCGCACGTCATAGAAAAAGCTTCTGCTTGCAAGAGCTGCTCTACAAGCTTTTATACCGCCGGCGGTTGAGCCGCTGCTTCCGCCCACTATCATGAGCAAAATGATCGGCACAAGAGCAAAGCCGGCCCTCGGAAGGAAGTTGTCTATGGTTGAGAGACCTGTTGTCGTAAGTAACGATACTACCTGGAAGGTGGCATTGTCTATAGCACTCAATATGTTCGGACAGATATTTTCGACCATGAGCAACACTGTAACTATAGGAGTTGCAAATGCAATAAGGAATGCGGTTATACGGGTTTCCGCGTGTGAAAAGAAAGCTCTGAATTTTCCCCTTAAGAGCAGAAGGCTCGCACCGAAGTTCGTACTGCCGAGAATCATAAGTACTATAGTTACTATATCTATAGGCACGCTGTGCCAATAACCGATGCTGGAGTTCTTTGTTGAAAAGCCTCCGGTAGCAACAGCTGATATGGCATGGTTTACAGCGTCAAACGGCGGCATGCCGAAAAGTACATAAAGGGTTGTTCCGCCTAAGATAAATCCGAGATATATGTATACGATGGTTCTCGCTGAATGGAGAAGACTCGGTGTAATTCTATCCGTATGTCCTTCTGCGGAAAACAATTGCATACCGTAAATGTTGGCTAAAACGGAAGAAAGTATGAGTATAAGTCCGACCCCTCCGAAGAGATGAAGAACGGATCTGTACAGTAGTATAAGATGAGTTGTACTCTCAACGCTTGTTACGGTAAATCCTGTTGTTGTGAATCCGCTCGTAGCTTCAAACACAGCCTGTGTGAATGTGTACTCTCCCGTCATTATGAACGGTACGGAACCTATCAGAATAGAAACTATCCAAATCAGTAAGACTATGAGGGAGCCGCCATGTCGCTTTAAAACGAGCTGCTTTTTCTCCCCGGTGAAAAGCACTACGATATATCCCGCAATTATCGAAAGGGCTCCGGGCAAAGCGAAACACGGAATCTGATAAGCTTCATCCGGATAGAAGGGGAGAATGAGAAGCGGAATAAGAATGATTATGCCGAGCATAATGACTGCATATGCAAGAGATCCGAAAATGTCAGCATAATCAGAAAAAACATTCTGTTTAGAACTAATCATAATAAACCTTCTTTTATTTGGTGATAGCAGCCATTGCCTTCTTTTGGTTTTCAGGTGAAGACAAAATCAAAAGTTTGTCTCCTGTGCGTATCTCTGTATTACCGGTGGGCACTATCATATCGGAAGACTTTCTTATGATACATCCTATAATTGTGTTTGCGGGCAATGTAATGTCCATAAGTTTTTTGTTTACACAATTGTATGAAGATTCGACTACAGCCTCTGTTATGATAACCTTTTCATCCTCTATAGACATGGTCTTTATGAAGTTTTCTATATTGGTGGCCTGGGCTATATACTGGGCAACCATATGAGTTGAACTTATAACTGTATTTACACCGAGTTCTTTGAACAATTCGGCATTCTTCGGGTTTGCCACAGAGCATATGACCTTCTTAACTCCGAAGCACCGTTTGGCATATTGACAAATGGCCAGGTTGTCTGCATCTCGGTGGGTAAGTGCCACGAGAACATCAAAGCCCTGTATACCTGCCTCGTCAAGTACGAAATACTTTGAAGGATCCCCGGAAAAAACCGGGATACGATGTGTTGTGGCGAGATAATCGCAGTATTGTTGATCGTCATTTATTACAATCAGCTTGTGTTTCTTCTTTACGAGAGTCCCGATAAGGAAGTCGGCCTGTGTACGACCGCCTGCAACAACTATTCTCATTCTTCTTCCTCCTCACTGTCTTCAAAGAGAAAGCGCTCAAACACGCCCATTGTAAGGTTGAATGGGTATATGCCCTGTATGTTGAAACCTTTTATAAGCAATTCTTTGTCAGTGTCCTCAAATCTTACAAATACATTCGGAACACCGAAAATTCTGCTGGCTATTTGGGCAAGTAGGTTGTTTATGTTATCGTCACCTGTGCAGGCAACAAATATGTCAGCTTCGTCTATATCAACATATTTCAGCGTATCGACATCTATTCCGTCCGCTTTTATTTGAATTCCTCCGAATGTCTCCGGAAGTTTAGCGAAAGCTGCATCATTGTTATCAATGACAACTACATGATACCCTTTGTCTGACAGCATTGTAGACAGTCTGCCGCCGAGACGGCCGCAGCCGACAATGATAACCTTTTCCTTCTTTTTGAGGTCCATACAGTCACTCCTCAATTATAAAAGTTTGGCTATACTTTCTTTGAGCATAGCAATCTTATCTTCTATCTTAGCAGCGCTCGCTTTATCCTTTTCAACAACTGCCGCCGGAGCCTTCGCTAGGAATCCGGGGTTATTGAGTTTCTTGTTGAAGAAGGCTAAATCATCCTCAGCTGCTTTAAGCTCTTTTTCGAGTCTTGCTCTCTCGGCCTCAAAGTCTACAAGCTCATTCATAGGAATGTAGATTTTTGCATCCTCTGTAACTATGTTTACGGCTCCGTCTATCTCGGCTCCGCGGCAAACTGTTACAGATGAAGCAAAGGCGAGTCTCTGCATGTAGACAGTTCCGGATTTGAATGTTTCTTCGTAGTCCGTATCTATGAATATCTCGGCCTTTTTTGACGGGGGAACATTCATCTCTGCTCGTCTATTCCGGATAGCCTTTACCGCTGTCATTATGCGCTCAAATTCTCTCTCCTCTGAAGCGAAATTGAGAGCCTCGTCAAACTCCGGATAATCAGAGAGCATTATGGTCTCTCCGTCATGTGGCAGAGTGAGCCAAATCTCTTCTGTTATGAACGGCATGAACGGATGGAGCAATTTAAGTGCATTTGAAAGCACATAGATGAGTACATCCTTTGCATTGCGTGCCGCTTCACCGCCCTGTTGAATTCTTATCTTTGCTATCTCAATGTACCAGTCACAGAAGAAGTCCCAGATGAAATCATAAAGCTTTGACACTGCTATGCCCAGCTCATAATTTTCAATGTTTGTGCTTACCTCTTTTGCGAGTGTGTTGAGCTTGGATATAATCCACTTATCCTCTATCTCCAATGTATCGGGAATGTGGGGAGCGGATTCGTCCCCGCTGAGATTCATGAGGATAAAACGGGCAGCATTCCAGATCTTGTTTGCAAAGTTTCTGGAGGCTTCCACCTTTTCATCCGAGAAACGCATATCATTTCCCGGGCTGTTTCCGGTGGCCAAAGTAAATCTAAGTGCATCTGCACCGTACTTTTCTATTATTTCAAGCGGATCAATTCCGTTTCCGAGGGATTTGGACATCTTCCTTCCCTGGGAATCCCTTACGATGCCGTGAATGAATACTGTGCTGAACGGGAATGTACCCATTTGCTCGCAAGAGGAAAATATCATACGTGCAACCCAGAAGAAAATTATATCGTATCCGGTTACAAGTGTGTTCGTAGGGAAGTAGTGATTAAGTTCCGGTGTCTTGTCAGGCCAACCGAGTGTAGAGAATGGCCAGAGTGCGGATGAGAACCATGTGTCAAGTGTATCCGGATCCTGGAAAACTTTTTCACTTGAGCAATGCGCACATTTTGTTACATTGTCCCTGGAAACTGTTATCTCCCCGCAATCCTCACAATACCATGCCGGTATTCTGTGTCCCCACCAAAGCTGACGCGATATACACCAATCTTTGATGTTCTCCATCCAGTGATAATATATCTTGTCAAAGCGTTCGGGAACAAACTTAATCTGTCCGTTTTTAACAATGTCTATAGCAGGCTTTGCGAGAGGTTCCATGCGTACAAACCACTGCTTTGAAACTCTTGGTTCAACCGTAGTTCCGCATCTGTAGCAAGTGCCTACGTTGTGCTTCATAGGCTCTATCTTTACAAGGTATCCTTCTTCCTCCAACTGCTTTACCAGTTTCTTTCTGCAGTCATATCTGTCCATGCCGCAATATTCTTTTCCGGCATTTTCATTCATGTATCCGTCTTCGGTCATTACGTTTATAACAGGTAAATCGTGGCGAAGTCCTACCTCGAAGTCGTTGGGATCATGTGCCGGAGTTATTTTAACTACGCCGGTACCGAAATCCATCTCGACATATTCATCGGCAACGATCGGAATCTCTTTATTTACTATGGGAAGAATTACTTTCTTGCCGATAAGGTTTTTGTATCTCTCATCCTCAGGATTAACAGCAACTGCAGTGTCTCCGAACATGGTTTCAGGCCTTGTTGTGGCAAGGAGAACATCTCCGGAACCATCGGCAAGCGGATAACGCAGGTGCCAGAATGAACCGTCCTTCTCCTCATATTCAACTTCTGCATCCGAAATTGATGTCATACAATGAGGGCACCAATTTATTATGCGCTCGCCGCGATATATAAGATCCTTCTCATACAGGCGTACAAATACTTCTCTTACTGCTTTTGAGCAACCTTCATCGAGAGTAAATCTCTCTCTCTGCCAGTCGCATGATGAACCCATTTTTTTGAGCTGTTCAACTATGCGTCCGCCGTATTGAGCTTTCCACTCCCAAGCCCTCTCGAGGAACTTATCACGACCGAGGTCTCCCTTTGTTGTACCTTCCTTTTTAAGCGCCTCCACAATCTTTGCCTCTGTGGCTATGGAAGCGTGATCGGTTCCGGGGACCCAAAGGGTATCAAACCCTTTCATTCTGTGATAACGAATAAGAATATCCTGTAATGTATTATCGAGTGCATGGCCCATGTGAAGCTGTCCCGTGATATTCGGCGGCGGGATAACTATCGTATAAGGCTTTTTGCTTTCGTCAAGATTTGCATGAAAGTAGTTTCCTTTTATCCAGGAAGCGTAAATGCGATCTTCAACTTCTGCAGGATTATACTTTGTAGCAAGTTCCTTTTGCATACTGTTGCCTCCTAAGGTTAATAACTATAGTAATATAGTATACAATTTGAATACTCTTTTTGCAAGCATTTACGGAGCGTAGCCTGACTGCATTTAGACTGACGGCGCCGGCAGGCTAATTCTATTGACATTAAAAACGTCAAATCTTATAATTTATCTGTTTGAGAATGTCGGTTTATTGTGCCGGCGTTTAGAAAGGAAGCAAAAAATATGTACAGCTTCAAACCTGAAACTGATAAGGCGTCTTTTGATGAGTTCGTCGAAAGAAATAAAGGAACATATATGCAATGTAGCTCTTGGCCTGAAGTAAAATCAAGCTGGACACCGTATATGTATTCCGGATTTGACGGCGATGAGAGAGTCCTCACTGCATTGGTACTTGAAAGGAAGTTGCCTGTTGTAGGCAAACTTTGGTATATATCCTGCGGAGCCGTATGCGATTATAAGAACGAAACCTTAGTGTCTGAGTTTTCTGATTTTATTAAATCTGAGATGAAGAGTCATGGCGCTTTCTGTGTGATAGTAGATCCGCTTATTACTCTCAGGATTAACGGCGAAACAAAACAAGAGGGTGTGGATGCACATAAGCTTTTTACAAATTTGGGATATGAGCTTAATACCGACCTGGATTCTTATACGTACAAGCATCCGGTTCAAACCATGATTCCCATGAAGAATGAAAACGGTGAGTCGATTGCTCCTGAAAAGATTCTGAAGGGATGTGACAAGGGCGTAAGATATTCCGTAAGGGTCGGCAATTCACGGGGCCTTACTTACTCTATATACAGATATGACGATGTGGAAAAAGATCCGTCAATAATGGCTTCCTTTATGGAGGTTATGGGTGATACCTCCGACAGAAACAGCTTTGTTAATCGGGATTCAAATTATGTGTCAAACCTGATGAGAATAATGAAGGATTATACCGATATAACGGTTGTTTACTATGACAAGTCGTTGGATAAGAAACTGAACGATGAACGCCTCGCCAGGAAAGAGCAGGCATTAAAGGAACTTGAAACAGCGCCTCAAAAGAAAGTCAGAGGGCTTCATGATGAGATTGATGTCATAAACAAGAACAATGCGAGCTACGAGCAGCGTGTCAATGAAACTTCTGAGTACCCGGATGATGCCAAGATAGCTGTTGCCGCAGGACTCACTATAAGATACGGCGGTGTTGCCTCGTGCGTATTCGGGGGCACAAGGAACATAGTAAGGAACAATACAAGATCCAGTCACTACTTAAACTACATTCGAATTTGTGAGAGCTATAAGGAAAATATGGATTTTCACGACCTCGGATATGTTCTGTGTGATAATCCCGAACCTCCTACAACCTCGGACGGTACGCTTGGTGAGCTCAAACCGAGGGAGAATTTCATCGGAATAAATGATTTCAAAATGAGCTTCGGCGCGTCGTACTGTGAGTTCATAGGAGAGTATATTCTCATAGGCAACAGGCTCAGATATTGGATATATAAGGAACTTATGCCGGGTGCTAAAAAGGCTAAGATGAAAATGGTCCGACTGTTAAGAAAAGCAAATAGTTGAGAACAGCAAATAGTTAAGATATATGAGAACATTGGAATACAAAATTCCAACAGAATACGACGGAAAAAAGGTCCTGTATTTCTTGAAAGGAAATGCGGGGCTTTCGTCGCGTCTGATAAGAAGTCTGAAGAATTATGAAAATGGTTTGATGTTAAATGGATTGCATACACGAACTGTGGACATACTACATAGAGGAGACATGCTTACCGTAAATATACCCGACGATGATGTTTGTCCCGAAGACAGCAATTTGGACTTCTCAAAGGACAGCTTTTTCCGGACAGATAACGGTGATTTTTCACTTAAAAATTACGGTGTGCAGATTTTATATGAAGACGATGATATTATAGCTGTCAATAAACCTGCCATGCTTGCAATTCATCCCTCTCACAACCATCAGGGAGATACCTTGGCAAATGTGCTTGCGGCACATCTTAAAAGTAAAGGGAAGGCCTCTGTGTTCAGGGCTGTGGGACGTTTGGATAAGGGTACTTCAGGTATAGTGATTTGCGCTCTTAACGCTTTCGCGGCAAACAAGCTCCAGGGTCATATTGAGAAAACTTATTTTGCAATTGCTTCAGGTAAATATGACGGAGCGGGGAGCATAGAAGTACCGATATACAGGCCAGACCCAATTAAGACGTATAGAACCGTGGATAAAAGAGGAGATTACGCCTTGACACATTGGATTGCTTTGGAATCGGGAACTTTGGAGGACGGTGTGTCTGCCACACTTCTGGAGGTTAAAATAGCAACGGGAAGAACGCATCAGATAAGAGTGCATTTTGCCCATCTGGGAACTCCGTTGCTTGGAGATACAATGTACGGGTTGCCGAGGGGCGATATATCTCATCAGGCCTTACATTGCGGCAAAGCAACGTTTCGACAACCATATACCGGGGAGGTAATCGAACTGACAACGGACCTTCCTTCGGACATGCAAAATATTTTGGACAAGTTACACAAAAATTACAAAATGTAATTAAAATGCTTTAAATCAATGCGCGTATATGTTATTATATTTTGTGGTTAATTTTTTGACTATTGATATTTTTCGACGTTTTTTGATTATTATGCTTTGTATAGATTGAAATTGAATTAATTGGGAGTGTAATTGCTTGGAAAAGTTTGTTATTAATGGGGGCAACAAACTTTGTGGCGAAGTAGACATAAGCGGTGCTAAGAATTCAGTAGTTGCTATTCTACCCGCTACACTTTTGGCACAAGGAGTTTGTAGAATTGAAAATGTTCCGAATATAAGCGATGTAAGTGCCATGCTTAAGATGCTCGCCACTATGGGAGCAAAGATAAAGCTGGTTAATGATAAAACATATGAGATAGATACAAGAGCCGTTTCTTCTTTTACTGTACCTTATGAACTCACACGTCATATGCGTGCTTCATATTATTTAATAGGCGCACTTCTCGGCCGTTGTAACTGTGCAAGGGTTGCAATGCCGGGCGGATGTAATTTCGGCGGGGTTCGTCCTATTGACCAGCATCTTAAGGGCTTTGAGATGTTGGGTGCCACAGTAACCATGGAAGAAAATGCTATTGTTTATGCTACGGCGGATCAACTTACCGGAAGCTCCATATATATGGATGTTGTTTCGGTTGGTGCTACTGTCAACGTAATGCTCGCAGCGGTTAAGGCGAGAGGTCTTACTGTTATTGAAAATGCGGCTAAGGAGCCTCATATAGTTGACCTTGCTAACTTCCTTAACTCTATGGGTGCAGATATACGCGGCGCAGGTACCGATGTTATCAAAATTCGCGGAGTTTCTTATCTCCACGGTTGTGACTATTCTATAATTCCGGATCAGATTGAGGCCGGAACATATATGGCCGCAGTTGCCGCTACCGGCGGCGATGTTCTCATAAAGAACGTTGTTCCAAAGCACCTGGAGTCTATAACGGCTAAGCTGGTACAGAGCGGGGTTCAGATCTTTGAGTATGATGACTCCGTCAGGATAGTGTCTGAAGGCAGACTTTCAAAGTGCAATATAAAGACTATGCCACATCCGGGATTTCCTACAGATATGCAACCCCAGATTTCGGTTGCTCTTTGTTTGGCGAGCGGAACGAGCATAGTATCTGAAGGCGTGTGGGATAACAGGTTTAAGTATGTAGACCAGCTTATAAGAATGGGCGCTGAGATAGAGGTTAACGGTAAGGTTGCGGTTATCACCGGAGTAGATCATCTCAACGGTGCACCGGTTAAGGCGGATGACTTAAGAGCGGGTGCAGCAATGATTATTGCGGGTTTGGCAGCCAGGGGCCGTACGGAGATAGAGAATATAATCTATATTGATCGCGGTTACGAAAATGTGGTTGAAAAATTCTCAGCACTCGGTGCAGATATAAAGAGAGTTACTTTTGAAGACGAACCGTCCAAAGCTGAGATGTCCGCGGGTTAAGAGGTATATTTTGAACTAATAGGGGTGCTGACAAGCACCCCTCATTTTTTAGGGGAGTTATATGTACAATCTATATTCTTTGTTTTCCAGCAGCAGCGGAAATTCTACATACATAGGAAACAGAAACAAGGGAATTCTTGTAGATATAGGAAAAAGTGCAAAACAAACGATAAATGCTCTAAAATCTGCTGATCTTTCTCCTGAAAGTATACAGGCAATTTTTATTACACATGAGCACATAGACCATGTTGCGGGTTTAAGGGTATTTTGCAACAAATACAATATTCCTGTCTATTCATCGGGCGGAACTCTGGAGGCCTTAGACAGGGCAGGACATCTTTCAGGCGACTTTCCGGTGTATCAGATATTTGATAAAGCAGAAGTGGGAGATTTCAGCATAAGATCATTCAGAACAAGTCATGATACTGCTGAGAGTATGGGGTACAGGATTACATTGCCGAATCTGAAAGAGGTAGCTGTTTGCACCGATCTCGGATATATAAGCGATGACGTCTCGTTCGGTATTGACGGTGTCGACGCAATTTTGCTTGAGTCTAACCACGATATACAGATGCTTCAAAATGGACCGTATCCGTATTCTTTGATAAGAAGGGTTATGTCGGATAAGGGACATCTGAGCAATCCCGTGAGCGCTGCAAAGTGTGTTGAACTTGTAAAGGGTGGTGCTAAATCAATAATGTTGGCACACCTTTCGAAAATCAGCAATACACCTGATTTAGCTTATCAGACTACGGCCTCCGAACTTGAACTGGCCGGGATAAAGGTAGGCTCGGATGTTTTCCTTGATGTTGCAGCCCCTGACGACGTTGTTGTCATGGAGGTGTAGCTTATGCTGAATGTGAACATAATATGCATAGGAAAGCTCAAGGAGAAATATCTGAGGGACGCCGCGGACGAATATATAAAGAGATTGACTTGCTTTTGTAAACTAAATATAATTGAACTATCTCCGGCTTTTCTGCCGGAAAACCCAAGTGATGCACAAATTAAGGATGGACTTGAAAAGGAGGGGAAATTAATCCTTTCAAGAATATCGGAAAGTGCATATGTATATGCTATGTGTATTGAGGGAACACAAGAATCTTCTGTAAAATTCAGTAAATCGTTTGATGAATTACCTATAAGCGGAAAGAGTACGATTGACTTTGTTATAGGCGGTTCATTCGGACTTTCAGATGAAGTAAAAAACAGAGCGGATAAAAAACTCTCTATGTCGGAGATGACATTTCCCCACCAATTGGCAAGAGTAATGCTGTTGGAACAGATCTACAGAGCTTTTCAGATAAGCTCAGGGGGCAAGTACCATAAGTAAGGGTGCAAAATCCGACATCGTTAAAAACAAGGGGGTGAAATTGCGTGAGTGGTGGCAGTAAAAAGAAGAAAAATTCTAAAAAGCCAACTAATTCTAAAAAGGTAAATAATAAAACTTCCGACAGCAAGGCTGCTAACAGCAAGCCTGCCAACAGCAAGCCTGCTAACAGTAAGTCTGCTAGTAGTAAACCTGCTAATAAGACTGCTAATAAGCCTGCTAACAGCAAGTCTGCTAACAGCAAGTCTGCCAACAGCAAGTCTGCTAACAGCAAGTCTGCCAACAGCAAGCCTGCCAACAGCAAGCCTACTAACAGCAAGCCTGCCAACCTTAAGCCCACCATTGGGGAAAGAATAAAACCCATTTTTGGAAAGCTGAATACTAAGCCACTTTCAAAAGGAACCGCAGTTTCACAAGATGATCATGCAGTAGAAGAGAAAATAAAGTTTAGATGGTATTTTCTTATTGTATATGTAGTGATTGCAGCTTTTATAGCGAATTGGTTGATATCGGTTAAAACGGATCTGGATTATGCCAGGGCCAGCACAAAGGAGTATGTAACGACTACAGAGGCATCAACCGTAAAACCGACTAAACGGCAACAAACTACGGCTACAGATTATTATTACGAAGATGATGAGGAGTTACTTCCATACGAAGATGTTCCGGAAACCTCGGATGAAAGTCAAAGTTCGGAAGAAACGGAAGCCACAGGTACAACCGATACCTCTTCGACTACTAAGGCAACCCACACCACCACTACAACTAAAGCTGTCACGACGAGCAAACCGACAAAGGTTACTACAACAAAGCCTACGACAACTACTACGGAAGCAAGTACTTCCACTACTGTTCCGGAGGTGTCAAGCGTTGCTCCGACGGATACGTCAAATGTGGCTAACTAAATGTAATCAACTAATAAAAAACCTTTCAATGTCAAAGCATTGAAAGGTTTTTTGCTTTACTATTTAGTAGTTTACTGACCAAAGTTCTTCAACAGAGAATGCCATTTGCATATTTATATTGCCGTCATTTCCCGAGTACTTTGCAAATATCCAGGTAGGAACATAATACTTTACATAATCAAGTGTTCCGTCATAGTAAATCATTGCCTGGATGGTAGTACCTCTTGTCTCGGAGGTCGCACCGCTGTAGTGCTCTGAGATATCAACCACGTCTGTGCACGTTCCCGAGTACTGTGTGGTACCCGCAGGGTCGTTTTTAAGAACTATGTTGAGAGTGTAATAGCCTGTTTTAGGATCGTAGTTTCCGGAAACATTCTTAACACAATCAACCGTAAGGGTACTTGAAACCTCAGACTCTTCTATCGGGAATTCTTTGATGATTTTATCGTGACCGACATATGATTTGGATTGGTTTAATTTACCCTCTTTAACGCCGGCCAGAGCAAGCAATGTCTTAAGTGTATCAGAGTTTTTCTCGTCCTCAATATATACAACATTTGTATACATAAGGGTAGCCGAAGTGGCACTCGTCTTGACCTTGTTTGCGGCATTGTTGAAAAGATTTACAGCATCCCGATATGATCTGAACGGGAGAGGTGCCGTTTGCGGTATATTCGCAGAACTGCGTGTTGTTCTCGGAACTGTTGTTTCGGGAGCCGTTGTCGGCTTTGTAGTATTAGTATTCTTCTTCGTAGTTACAGGAACCTGCTTCACGGCTTTAACCTGATAAAAGTATTTTTTACCGGAAATAGCAGTCTTGTCTGTATATGAAGTAGCAGTAGTCGAATCAATGTAAGAATATGTACCGTTTTTTGAGGTAGAGCGGTAGATATTGTATCTTATAGCGCCTGAAACAGGATTCCATTTGAACGTGGGATATCCTGCTTTTGAAGTTGTGGCAGAAGAGAAAATATCTGTGTTGCCGAAACTTACCGGAGTATCTTCATATGTATAATTGCCTGAGGGGCTTGTATAACCTCCGACGGGCAATCCACCAGAAGGTAATGTTCCCGGTTCCTCTGAGAGAGGATCGTCAGCACCTTCACTCTCCAGGTAAGACCAAATATCTATTGATCCATCCTGCTGGGCCTCTGTTGTAGACTTACGTTTTTTTGTTGTTAATACTGTATCGTCATCACTGCCGTTGCATGCGGACATGCAAATAACAATGACTACAGTTAAAATCATAGCTATAATGCGTTTGGATCTATTCATTTTAACACCTTAATTACTTGTAAGAAATTGACCACCACTGCTCAATAGCTGCGCCGAACTTCTGGTCATCTTTTGAGAAATATGAAGGCATATAAGTGTTGAGACTTACAAGTCTTCCGTTGGCATCTATGGTAGCCGTCACGCGTACATTCTTGCATGACATATTCAGTCCTGATGAGAATGTTTCTGCGAGATCTGCAACAGCTGTAGCAGACACTGCCTTGTTGGAATAGTTCTGGCCTGATGTGTCATCTTTAACATATATGGTGACTATTACATTGTTTCCGCTTGTCTTAGCTGAGGCAGATTTGATATCAGAGGTTGTAAGGGCACATACATAGCTTTGCTTTTCAACTACGAAACTCTTTGCTATATCACTCTTTGATGAGAGAACCTTCTGGCTCTTGTCATCTTTCGGAGCGAATGCCTTACTTATGATAGTACCGGAAAGACCTGAAAGGTTTTTCTCACCTACTTCGGTGTAGACTTCACGTGTTCTTGTACATGTTACTGCACCGTCTGCCATTGTCTTTATCTTGTTAGCAGCTGTCTTGTAAAGATCAAGAGCTTCTGCTGTTGTGTAGCTTGTTTTTGCCGGTAGTGTTGTTGCCGGTGTCTGAGTTCCGCCGGTAGGTTTCTTTGAGGCGGTTGATCCCGGTTTGGAAGAATTTGAGGCTGTTGAGCCCGGCTTTTTAACGCCGGATTGTGTTTTTGAAACCTTTTTAGTAGTTTTAACGGGAGTACCGTCTTTCTTTGTAACGGTTTCTCCGCTTTCATCTGTTACAACTTCTTCTACGACAACTTCGCCGCTTTCATCAGTTGCTTCCTCACCTTCGGCGGGGATTTCCTCACCTGTGGTTCCTTCTTCGTCGGTAACTTCTTTTCCGCTTCCGTTTTCCCAAACGACTTCGCCGTCAACTATGCCGTCCCAGCCTTCGAAGAGGAAGGTCAGGTACACGTTGTCGGAAGTACATCCTGTAAGACTGAAGGCCATAAATACGGCCATCAATAATGCTATAACGCGAGAATATTTTTTGTTCATTCTTACACTACCCCTTAATATATATTTCCACATAATACATTATAAAGTAGTTTTTTCTTGTTTGCAAGAGTGCGTTATGATAATATAATCCTGGTAATTATATCAAATTCTAAGTAAGTCACGGATAAGGGTGCATGAGATGTTAGAAAGTTTGTCTGTTGTAACTCAGCAAGTTGTCATTTTGTTTATGCTTATGTCGTTAGGCATAGTAGCTAACAAAAAGGGTTGGTTAGACGCAAAATCCGTAAAGAGTATAACAAATATTGTTCTGTATTTTGTAACACCGTGCGTTATTGTAAATTCTTTTACAAGGGAGGCCAGCGATGAGCTCATACACGGGCTCGGAATTACAGTTGTTGTGGCTGCACTTACAATGTCACTTTCCGCCTTGCTTGCGCACCTTGTTGTGAAGGACAGCGATGACGGAAAAGAGAGGGTTTTCAGGTATGCTGTGGTTTTCTCTAATTGCGGGTTCATGGGGCTCCCTCTGCAACAGGCACTTCTCGGCGATATCGGCGTATTTTACGGCGCCGGTTACATAGCCGTCTTTAATATTGTCGTCTGGACATACGGTGTATGGCTGATGAGTGGCAGAAAAGAGGATGTCAATATCAAAAAGATGCTGCTCAATCCCGGTATATTGGGAACGGTTGCAGGCTTATTGGTGTTCGCATTCGGAATAAAGCTACCCGCGATTATAGGAACGCCCATAAGCTATATGGCAGCTCTGAACACGCCGCTTCCCATGATAATTATCGGATATTATCTGGGCAATTTAAAACTTGAAAACTTCACGTCTGATTATAAACAGTACTTTTCTGTTTTTCTCAGATTGATAGTCATTCCGCTTTTTGCAATAGTCGGCATGCATTTGTTCGGACTTGATAAAACAATAATGGTTACGTGTGCAGTTGCCGCATCTGCCCCGACTGCCACAAATACAGCCATGTTCGCAACGCTTTACGGCAGAAATGCAGAACTCGGTGCACAGATGGTTTCCGTTGCTACACTCATATCCCTGATAACCATGCCTTTGATAATAAGTCTTGCTCAGACAATTTAATGGGATGACAAATTGCATACTTATGATAAAAAAGGGCTGCGAGTAAACTCGCAGCCCATAATTTTTGCAATGTTGAAATTATTTCTTCTTTGCAGCCTTTTCAGCAGCGCGCTTATCGTTGATGATCTTAACGTGCTCATTGTCGATAAGTTCAACGCCGTTTTCCTTAGCCCAATCAACACAGCCCATAAGTACTGTCTTCAAGAAAGGACGTGGA
>CAZIHW010000130.1:0-5155 GCA_964539045.1 uncultured Eubacteriales bacterium
TTTATGCACAAAAAATATATATTTTCTTTTATTGGACATTATTCTTAAAATATGTTAATGTGAATTTATGAACGCGTTCATAAATTCGCGTATTAATAGTATTTTATATCGGGAGGCTATATATATGTCAAAAAAGGAGTATGAGATCAAACAGCTTTCTGCTTTTTTTGCTGAAAAGGATGCAGACGGTGTTTCCAATTCCGAAAAAGTTGGCGGTTGGGATCCGAACAACATCACAGAGGACACCGGAATAGTTTATGACGAAAACGATAAGCTCATCGGCGTCGGTATTCACATTTACAACGAGGATGTCTATCCAATCCAGAGTGCAAAGGCCTATTACAGGAAACTCGGGCTTTGCGGATCTTTGAACACAGACAATTTCGAAGATGTAGTTTTCATGGAACTATACTACAACAACCTCAAAGAGGTTTCCTTGAAAAACATGCCGTCTCTCCGTATACTGGGATATAGAGGATGTAAGGAACTCAAATCAATAGACATAAGTGAGTGTCCGGCACTTCAGGGACTTGATGCAGGTATTTGCGGCTGTGATCATATAGATATATCAAACAACCCGGAAATGGTAGAATTCTATTGTGATGAAAACCACAACATAACAGAAGTTGATCTTTCGGCAAATCACAAACTCAAATATTTCTATTGCCACAAAAACAACATCTCTGAGTTTGATGGTATGAACAATCCATTGCTCAGACATGTTGACACTACGGAAAATCCTATGACCCATCTTAAATGCTATGCACCCCGCCCCGATCACGAGGATGAGCGCGGAGCAGATGAGATAATCGAGCTGACTGCTGCAGAGGGTGGATATGTAGGAGTTCTCTTCAAGCCTATTTACAACGAGAAGTGGAAAGAGACAGGAGAGTGGATGCAAAAATTTGTAGCCAAGGCAAAGGACGGTTATGTATTTGACAGTTGGATAAATGCCGACGGAGAGGCCGTATCGAAGGAAGCAAGTTGGGATGTAGACTTCGGTACTTCGGCAGTTCTTACTGCAACATTCAAAAAAGCTTAAAGTTCAGTGGTGAAAACTTAAAAGTTAAAAGGGTGTGAAAAAATGAAAAAAGTTTTGATTAATGCGGAGACAGGTGAGATTTCGATATCACCTTTTAATCAGAAGGAGTACGGCTACTTAGGAGGAAGGGGCCTCATAGCAAAGCTTTTGCTTGATCATGTGCCCGCAAAATGTGATGCGTTGGGACCGGATAATCCTCTTTTCTTCTGTACCGGGTATTTCTCGGGAACAATTCTTACAAGCTCAAACAGACTTTCCGTGGGTACCAAGAGTCCCCTCACCGGGACAGTAAAGGAGTCAAATGCCGGTGGTACATTCGCAAAGTATATGACTGAGCACGGTATAAAGTACATACACATAGATCGTGCTGTAACCGACGGCACTTTCAAACTCATTTATATCGATAAAAACGGAAACATATCGCTTAAAGATGCTTCAAAATATGTCGGAATGAAAAACTATGAGCTGGGAACTGCTCTCAGATCGGATTTCGGCGAAAATATCTCCATAGCTTCTATCGGACCGGCAGGTGAGATGCAATCCCTGGCTGCGTCAATACAGGTCACCGAGTTCCAGACGAACTCCCCGTGCCGTGCAGCAGCAAGAGGCGGCGTAGGTGCAGTTATGGGTTCAAAGGGTATAAAAGCCATCATAATTGAGAGAGCCGAAACCCCTTATAAAGTTGAAATACCTTCAGAGTATGCTGAGGAGTTTAAAGAGTGCAATAAGGTGGTTGTTCATGCCATAAAAGAAAACCCGCTCACCGGTCAGCAAATGCGTCTTTTCGGCTCTGCAGCCGGTATAGATGTAACAGGAAAAATGGGCGCACTGCCGGTGAAGAACTTCAACGGCCAATTCTCTGAAAACTGGGAAACACTCCAATCTACCAACCTGCGCAACCGCATTCTTGAACAAGGAGGCAGAAGCGGAATACCTTGTCAGGCAGGTTGCATTGTCGCCTGCTCAAATGAATACAAGGATAAAAACGGAAATTATCTTTCTGCCGGCATCGAGTACGAAACAATAGGTCTTTGCGGACCCGACCTTGACATCTATGACACCGATGTTATTGTAACCATAGACCGTCTCTGTGATGACATGGGATTTGATACTATAGAAATAGGCAATTCACTTGCTGTTGCTATGGAAAACGGTGTACTTCCTTTCGGAGATGCAGAAGGTGCTGTAAATCTTGTGAAAACATCCCTTGATAAGGATTCAAAACTTCCGGCCTTAAGACACGGTTGTTATGCTACCGGTACATCGCTTGGAGCAAAGAGAATTCCCGTTGCGAAAAAGCAGGCTATAGCCGCATATGACCCGAGAGTTATTTTAGGATATGGTCTTTGCTTTGAAAGATCTCCTATGGGCGGCGACCACACATCAGGTTCAGGTCTTACATTCAGAAAGGATCTGACACCCGAGATGCAGGCCGATACCGCACTTGCACAGACCGCGACCTGCGACTCTTTCATGTGCTTGTTCCCTTGGTCGGCAGTAAACTATGATATGAATGCAAGAACTGCTATTTGCAGAATGGCAGGCATCCTTGCAGGTGAACCCGAAGGTCCGGATATGGGTCTCATAGAAAAAATGGGATTTGAAATTCTCGGTATGGAACGCGCCTTCAATGAGAGGGAAGGTTTAACTGAGGATGATAACCGATTACCAGACTTCTTCTATATTGAACCCGCAGCAGCAACCGGAGCACCATGGACCAGTCCTTTCGGTGTAAAACCAAAGTGTGAAGAATAATTAAAAACGCACGGCCTACAAGCCGTGCGTTTTTTCATATTCATTAGCCTTATGGCGCGGTCTCGCGCAGTAAGGCTTAATTCTCGGAAGCCTGAGTCATCCACTTATATATAACCGCCATGATCTGGTCGAGATCTGCCTTTATGGCGGGCTCATCATTTAGCATACCGTATGCATCTATTCCTCTGTGTATAACTGCATTAACAGTTGAATGGAATTCAGGATCAGTACAGTTTACAAGGAATCCAAACATCTCTGCCGCATATTCGTTACTGTACATAAACTTATCCTTCAAAATGTGAAGCATGGCATCGCGTACTTCTTTTACCCCGCCATTCTCAAACTCGAGTGCATATGTATTTATACAACCAAACACATATGCGGGTACAATTTGCTTCTCCACATCATCATAAGAATCAATAGGCTTATTGTAAGCGGATATTATTATATCTGCTATTTCATCAACTTCCGAATTAAACTTCTCTAAGTCCATATATACCCTCTCTATAAAAAAGGGCAGCTTAAGAGCTGCCCTTTTCTTATACTTTTATTGTTCTCAAAAAGATTAGCTGCCACCACGCAGTTAAAACCTTTTATCTGTGAAGATCACTTCTGTACCATTTCTGGTCAACCCAGTTCCAAAACTCCTGCACTTTTCCGCTGTGCAATTTAGGACGCAACTTCTCACTAAGTGAACCTATGCCCTTTGAAACCTTCTCAAGAATTGTATTTAACATGATTTTGCCTCCCTATCGGTATCCTAACTTTTCACAGGTAGATTATATCAATTATAGTTACGTTTAGCAATACAATTCTTTTACATTTGTTCAGTTTTGCTTGCGAACTATAGAATACTCGTCACCAAACCTGAAATATGGGCACTCCTTGTAATGGTTTGAGAGAAGACGTTGGTATTCGTCTTCGTCCATATTTACATTGCACATATACTCTTCATACTCTTCATCATATGAATAGTTAAGGCAGTATTCGCAATTATCCTTCATTGGTCTCTTCTACAACCGGAGTCTCTACTATAACCGGAAGCTCTTCTGTAACCGACATGCTCGGCGTGCCTGAGATATTTCTGTAAAATGCGTAGAAGGCCTGCTCCTGATACGGTGCAAGGAACAGATAGCCTATGCCGAGTGTAAATCCGCTCAAAATAATCCAACCTATAAAGCTGAGTCCTAAGCAGAACAACTCCCACTTATGGCCCTTCATCATCTGCTTTGATGCCTTGATAGCATCGTTTGCATCCATTTCCGGATGGTCGGCCAGTATATAGAATGTCATCGAATATGAAAATGCAGCTATGATTCCCGGAATTATAAAAAGTAATGTCCAGAGAACCGTATATATAGTTACGAGGAGGTTAGCCACGAAGCCCTTTAAGAATATGTCATAATACTCAAATATGTTTGAAAGCTTCGCTTCTCCATTGCCTTCGTAGAGGTTCTTGTTGAATTTGCAGAGTCCAATCTTGGTGGGACCTCCCAAAATAAATGTGGCCAATGCCCAGATTGATAAAATGATACCGACTATGCTGACTATTGTTATCAACACCTGGTTTTCACTGATGAAACGTGCAAGCTCGTCCGCAATTGCCTGTGATGACTCCGGAGAATTTGCGCCGGCTTCAAAACCGGATTCAAAACCGGAACTAAAGCTGGAAGAACCGGAACCGGCAGAGCCAGAGCTGCTTATTGTTGAGCCTCCGAGTAAGGTTGCAACAAATGTAGTCAGTACCGCAATGCCCCAATTTTTATTAAGACTTTCTCTCGCCTGCCTCCTATAATCAGCAGCCTTCATTGGTTGTAACATAAAAATCCCCCTAAAAAATTTTTTAAACAACCGCCGTTTACTTTGAATTTATTCAAAGCTCATATATAATTTTAATCCCTTTTTGTTGCTCAGTCAAACAAAATGTGATATATTATTAAATCATTCCATTAAAAGGGAGTTGAATTTTATGTGTGGAATTATCGGATTCACCGGCACCACGGACGCCACACCGCTTCTTCTCGACGGACTTGAGAAGCTTGAATACAGAGGATATGACTCTGCAGGTATCGCCGTTCTTGATGAAGGGAATATAAACATAGTGAAATCAAAGGGTAAGATTGAAACCTTGAGAGAAAAAATCTCGAGAGGTCATACACCCGATGGTTATATAGGTATAGGCCACACCCGTTGGGCTACTCACGGTGAGCCGAGTGACGAAAACGCCCACCCGCATTACAGCAAATCCGGAAAGTTTGCCGTTGTGCACAACGGTATAATTGAGAATTTCGCTGAGCTCAAAAGCGATCTGAAAGCCAAGGGATATATATTCCACAGCGAAACAGATACAGAGGTTGT
>CAZIHW010000131.1:0-4974 GCA_964539045.1 uncultured Eubacteriales bacterium
CCGAAGCTTAAGCAAACACTTCCTAAGTATCTTACCTTAGAGGAAAGCCATAAATTGCTCAGAACGGCAGCAGAGAGCCCTTATCCCGAAAGAGATGTTGCTATTATAACTCTGTTTTTAAACTGCGGAATGCGTCTCTCAGAGCTTGTCAGCTTAAACTATACAGATATTCGCGACGATAACACTGTTAAAATCACCGGTAAAGGAAATAAGGAACGCACTATTTACTTAAATGATGCCTGTATTCACGCCGTAAATGCATATATGAGAGTTCGTCCGAAAACAGGCATAGAATTTAAGGACAGGAACGCATTATTTTTAAGCTCAAGACTTAAAAGAATCAGCCCAAAAACGGTGCAACACATAGTTTATTCTGCACTGGACAGAGCCGGATTGCATGGGTATTCCGTACATAAGCTGAGACACACCGCTGCAACCCTTATGTACCAATACGGCAATGCAGATGTCCTTGTTCTGAAAGAGATTTTGGGACATGAAAACGTAGGCACAACACAGATTTACACACATGTTGTAAATGAACAATTGAAGAAAGCAGTAGAAGCAAATCCTCTGAATTCGGTAATAATCGACACAGATTCTAAAAAAGATTGAATTTGTGAAGGAATAAATTGCAAACTATTGTTTCCGTAATTCCGGACGCTACAACCAAAGAAAACAATATAAAAAACTGATAACCGTATTTCCTTAAAAGATTTTCTTTTGAAATACGGTTTTTGTCCGCCAAAATTTTGAATATATTCAGCGACATTTCCAGACTCTCGCAAGAACCTACTATGAGTGCCACAAGCGACAATACCATAGACGGATACATGGTTACAAGGCAATATAAAAATCCTTTTATACCGAAAGTTCCGTATAGGTATCCCGTTATAAGACCATTAGATATACCGCAAAGGAGAGGAACGGCACAAACAAAAGGATAACCCACGCCTGAAAGACCCAGAAAAAATGACAGAATCAGGAATACGGAGTATTTGAATATGGCATTTTTAAATAACTGAAAGCTCGTATATTCCACCCTTGAGCTCAAATTGCCCGATATGAGGTCCCGCATCTTCTCAAGGGTTTCGCCTTCGCCGCTGTTTACATATATACATCCTATTATGAGGCCCGACCAAAAAAGAGATATTAACAGTACCACCTGCCATCTCTCGGTCATCAATGTTCTGATTTTAAACGATTTATAGCCTAATTTGCTTACTTTAGACACTCTTATTCTTTCCGACATTTAGAGAAAGTACACCTCCTGCAATTCCAAAACCGATCATAACAAGTACCGTTATAATCAAAACCGGACCGATATTTAAACCTCCGAAGAGCAATGTAATTCCTATACAAACCGCACTCATTAAAGCAGAGGTAACAGCGCCTGAGACAATACCGTTTTTTCCGTAAAATCCGGCACTTACAAAGCCCGATATAAAACCGGCTATGATATAAGCAACCTGCATCAGAACAGATATATATCCATTTCCGAAATCAAATTTCAGATACAGAATTGAAAATACTATAACCAATATAATGACAGCTATTATCCCGGCAACAAGACCGTATAATGAGCTTTTAAATCTGGACATAAAAATTCACCTCACAAACTTACTTAAGTTTATGAGGTGATATTTTTTAATATTACAAGAATTACTTTTTCTTCTTTTCAGCTGCCGCTTTTTTGGCACTCTCAAGCTTTGCCTTTTTAAGCTCTTCAGCTTTCTTTTCCTCTGTTACATTTCTTCCTATAGCCTGTTTTGTGAAACGAATTTTGTTTCTGTCGGCTCCTGTCTCTATAACAACGGAATCATCTTTTATTGTAACAACACGTCCCATGATACCGCCGATAGTGATGATCTCATCGCCTATCTTCAAGTTTTCACGCATATCCTGTTCAGCCTGTTGCTGTTTCTTGTCCTTTCTGAAAATGACAAACATATAACCAACCATGAAAACAAGGAATATGCCCATCATAAGACCCGTGTTTCCGGCTCCCTGCTGTGAAGCACTCGCACTGGACATAGCAAGGGCGATAGAATTAAGTTCCATTTATAATACCTCCGAGTAATTTACTTAAAATACTTACTTAAAATACCTGTATATTTTAACATATTAAATTCTTGTGTCAAGCAAGTCAACATATTTGTTGCGGAAGCTTTCATAGCGGTCTTCATCAATAGCCTTTCTGATCTCTTCCATCAAATTGTTATAGAAATAGATATTGTGAATTACTGCAAGTCTCATTCCGAGCATCTCCTTTGCTTTGAGAAGATGTCTTATGTAGGCGCGGCTGTGTCTCTGACAAGTAGGACAATTACATTTTTCATCAATAGGACGTTCGTCTCGCTCATACTTCTGATTATTTATATTGATAATTCCGGACCAAGTAAAGAGATGTCCGTGTCTTGCATTTCTGCTCGGCATAACACAGTCAAAAAGGTCAATACCCCGGTAAACACCCTCAATAATATTGCCCGGTGTACCTACACCCATCAAATAACGTATTTTATCCTGTGGGGCTATGGGGTTCACCGCAGAAATTATTCTGTACATATCCTCTTTCGGCTCCCCTACCGCAAGTCCTCCTATGGCATATCCGTCGAGGTCAAGTGCAGCTATTTCCTCCATATGCTTCATACGTAAATCATCATATGTACAGCCTTGGTTTATACCGAACAGAAGCTGATTCTTATTCAATGTATCATATCTCGAATTCAAACGCTCGAGTTCTTCCTTACAGCGAATAAGCCAACGAGTTGTGCGTTCACATGATTGCTTTGCATAAGAGTACTCGGCAGGATTCTCTACGCACTCATCAAATGCCATAGCTATTGTAGAGCCGAGATTTGACTGAATTCTCATACTCTCCTCAGGACCCATAAATATGTGATGTCCGTCAATATGGCAATTAAAATCAACACCATCTTCGGTTATTTTTCTGAGTTTAGCGAGTGAGAATACCTGAAATCCACCTGAATCGGTTAAAATCGGGCCTTCCCAACCGGTAAACTTATGTATACCGCCGAGGTCACGGACTAATTCGTCACCCGGTCTCACATGTAAATGATATGTATTGCAAAGCTGAACCTGACACTTTATATCCTTAAGATCATAAGCTGATAATCCGCCTTTTATGGCGCCGCAGGTAGCCACATTTTGAAAGGCCGGAGTTTGCACGGTTCCATGCACCGTAGTAAACTCTCCCCGCCTGGCATCCCCGTCTTTTTTTATCAATTTATACATATTAGACCTACTTTCTTTTTCAGCTCCGGGAATATGCATTGCACTCAGAAGAAAAACAATGTATTCAGGAGATAAACATTGCATCTCCGAATGAGAAAAATCTGTATCTTTCTTCAACCGCGGTCTTGTAAGCATTCATTGTCTTATCATAGCCCAGGAAAGCCGAAACCAGCATTATCAATGTACTCTCCGGCAAATGAAAATTGGTTATCAGGGCGTCTATGCATTTGAACTCGTAACCCGGATATATAAATATCTCCGTGTTGTCTTCATCAGCTTTTATACAACCGAATTTTGTGGCCACTGACTCAAGAGTACGGCACGATGTTGTACCTACAGATATGATTCTCCCGCCGCTTCTTTTTGTCTCATTGATCAGATTGGCCGTTTCCACAGAAAGAACATAATGTTCCGAATGCATTTTGTGTTTGGTTACATCATCTACTTTAACAGGTCTGAATGTACCGAGGCCGACATGCAATGTAACGTATCCGATATTTACACCCATTTTAATTATTTTATCCATGAGTTCCGGTGTAAAATGCAATCCGGCTGTAGGAGCCGCCGCAGATCCGAGTTCCCTCGAATAAACTGTTTGATAACGCTCTTTATCCTCGAGCTTTTCCTTTATGTATGGTGGTAAGGGCATTTGTCCTACCTCATCAAGAATTGAGAAAAAACTGCCCTCAAATTCAAATTTTACTATTCTGTTTCCGTCATCTTTAACAGATATGACTTCGCACATAAGAATACCGTCACCAAAAGAAAAACGACTTCCCTCTCTCGCCTTCTTACCCGGTCCTGCCAGGCACTCCCAGACACCGAGTTCAAGTTGTTTGAGAAGTAAAAACTCAACCACGGCTCCCGTTCCCTCTTTTACACCGTAAATCCTGCAAGGAAGAACCCTGGTATCATTCATTATCAATGTATCTCCGGGTCTCAAATATTCTGTTATGTCAAAAAAGTGTCTGTGCTCGAGATCACCGGTTATTTTATCCACATGTAAAAGACGCGATGCATCCCTCTTCTCAAGCGGATGCTGTGCTATTAATTCTTCGGGCAGATTATAATAAAAATCACTGGTATTCATACTAAATTTCCTTTATTTTAATTGACATACATTAAATCCTATTATATATTATTTAAAACATTTTATTTCAGTATTTAAAACATCACTATCTTAAGTAGTTAAAACAATTATGCCTGAATGTTTTAACTGAATAATTTGATAAAATACTTTAATATATATATCACGGGTTAACACGTGTCATATTATATTGCAATGGTGATCGGTTTACAACCGTTTTTTATTTTATCATCGCATAAACTGAATTTGCATATATATTTTTGGAGGTCCTTGATTATGAAAAAGTACAATGTAGGAATCATTGGCGCTACAGGTATGGTAGGTCAACGTTTTGCTACGATCCTTGAAAACCATCCCTGGTTTGATGTAAAAGTTTTGGCAGCAAGCTCACGCTCAGCCGGCAAAACTTATAAAGACGCTATCGGCGATAAATGGGCTATGCAGGTTCCCATGCCGAAAGCTATGGAAGATATAATTATTATGGACGCAGATGCAGACGTTGAAAAAATAGGTGCACTTGTTGACTTTGTTTTCTGTGCCGTAAATCTTACAAAAGATGAGACAAAGATTCTTGAGGATAAATATGCTAAAGCGGAAATACCCGTAGTTTCAAACAACAGTGCAAACAGGCACAC
>CAZIHW010000132.1:0-3366 GCA_964539045.1 uncultured Eubacteriales bacterium
TACTCCTTTTTTGACATATATATAGCCTCCCGATATAAAATACTATTAATACGCGAATTTATGAACGCGTTCATAAATTCACATTAACATATTTTAAGAATAATGTCCAATAAAAGAAAATATATATTTTTTGTGCATAAATTACAACCTCATTCTTCGGTGGTAGATAGGTATTTGTAGTCACATTTATTTGACTCAAACTTGGCAATCAAAAAATCACGCTTCTCCTGATCCAGCCATTTCATTCCTGCGAAGATCTTGGCGGATCCATCACTGGCAGTGTATTGTTCGTAGTCTTCGACGGATACATTTTCAATGCAGGCGAACAAATCCTTCCGTACCGATCCGTACCAGGCGACAAAGTCTTCATTATAGTGGTCATATCCGCTTTTGTCGAGGCGGAGATGGTAGTTAATCGTACTCTCGTACAGATTCATGAGGAAGAAGAAATCATTCTTTGAAAGGTTATTATCGCAAATTGCATCTGCCAGATTCGCGAAAAACACTTTGGTCAGCGTCTGAACGATCGGGCGCTTAACACGGTTATTTAGTTCGTCGCGAATCTCATCTGTCCATTCCTGCCCGTATATCCGTTGATAGGCTTTTTTGACATCATCAGGTTCCATCTGCATGATTTCCAGTGAGTAAAGCATCTTATAGATCTCCTGCTTTTGCTCGTCAGTCGTAGCGTCGAAAAGGGAAAAGAGCTTGTCCAAATCATTGTAGAAAGACAGGGTCTCCACATAGTTCGCCGGCACCGAGGAATCAAGCATTGTAGCAAGATCCAGGGACAGGATGTAATTTACCATGTTTTCATAGGTCATTGGCTCTACATTAGCATAGAGGGAAGCCATAAGCTCTGCAGAGCCTTCCGCCAACCAAATCCAGTCAGAATAATCCTGCTCCCGATCTTTATAAGCAAAGGCAAGACCGCATCTGCGGGTGCAGCCTTCAACCGATTCACAGGAACAGCCATATTGTATTATGTGCATTGACTCATGGGCCAGAACGCTGTACATGTTTGATTCTGTGAGCATACTTGCCAGGGTAGATGTGTTGCTGTTTATATGCAGAACCATGCCCGGCTCAACAGCCGCAAAATCAAGAGCTGATTTCTTCTCAACAACCTTAAGATTACCAAGATTGCAATATACCCGAGCTTTGTCTATGTCAGGATAATCAGAAAGGGTGTCGTTAATTGTATCAACGATGATTTCACAAATCCGCAGTAAAAGTTCGTCATCTATATCCTCTACGATGGATGGCATGCCGTCCAAATACGCAGCATTATTCTTCCTGACAATTTCAAAGAGGTGTTCCTTGGTTAGCTTTCCGCTTGAATCCAGTGCAGAGAATTTGTGTTCAGATACTGTGCAATCAACCCGAATGCCGGAGATTGCCTGTTCATAGTTGAATAGCTCATCGTACCCATACTCAACTGAATAGGATGCAAGTGTGTTCTTAAACTCTTCCAGTTTTGTCTTGTCATAAACGATTGCCTCAGAGGAGTCGTCTGATGTAAAAGAAAAGGTTGTGGTTACGGTATTCTCATGCTTGTTAAAGTTATCCATTGAGAAGGTCGGCTCTTTTCTGCAAGCAGAGGCTGTAAGCAAAACACTTGCTATTATCAGCAATGCGAGTGTTTTTTTCAGGATTTTTCTTTTCACAATTCTTTTTTCTCTCATAAATGTACCTCTTCAAAACCTTCTATCCGGGATCCTTTGAGTGTAGCCTGACGGAGCGGGTTCAAATTCGCGCCATCGAGCTATGCTACTACAAATTATACCACTCATATGTGAAGGTTTCCAATGCATATCATCAAAAACATATCAGTAAAAAGAAGCGGCATGAGATGCTCATGCCGCTTCTTTTGTCAAATATCATTGTGCGAAGTGTTTATCAGCCACGATGCGAAAATCGTTATCATCATAGCTGTAAAAAGTGTAAATAAAATTCTTGTTTCATCTAAGCGATAGCCACCTGCGGCGCAGTGTACAAAAGAGGGAAATTACATATACTCTTTTCCGTATATTGCGTCTTTAAACATGTCGGTGGGGTTGACTTCCTTTACTCCTTCTTTTTCGGGCAAACCAAAAATGAATGATAATTCCTCATTGTATGATGCTTCATGCGCATATATGTAATAAGTAAATCTGTTCGAAAGATATTTCATGATTTCTTCTCTCTTTATAACATGGTAATCAATTTCATATCCATCGTGATAACTTCCTGATATACAAACCTCAAAGAAACACTTTTGTTCTATATCATAATAAGTGTGGCCTACTAACGAGATGCAATAATATCTATCTGCAATTAAACATTCATTTTTATTATATTCTTCAACGTTTGCTTTTGCGGCAATAAACTGCAGTTCTTCTTTTGGTGAAAAAATCTTATTTTCTTTAGATAGCAAAATTGTTGTAGGGATTATTTCTAAAGAAAAAACCACACCAAGTTGTGTTAGAATATAGATTACATTGTCAGATAACCTAACTGCTAAAATGTTGTATATGAGGTTTTTGCTAAATATATCTAAAAGTTTATCGTTGATATAGTCAATATCTGAAACGCCTAACGCACGGGATATTTTAATTCTTTGATGGCAACTAAAAACAACAGTTATGTTTTCATTACAAATCTCATATAATACATCTGATTCTTTAAGGGGTGTATGTTGATTTATTTCTCTAATTTTTTTGGTCGAGTCAATTTTTATGTTGTTTTGCAACAAATAATTTGCCAACATTTCTTCATATCTCTCAAAAAAAGTACAAAGTATGTTCCGTTCTTTCTCCCAACAGGTTGGGCAAAAATTTTTCCAATTAAAGGAAAAGATTTGCGGAAGGAAGAAGGTGCTTTTACAAATAGAACATTCTTCTTTTAATATGGGGAAATATTTTTTATAGCAATCACCGCAACAGATCTTTCCTTTTAAATACGTCGCCTTTGCATCATATTCCGTTATTTTCTCCGCAATATAACCATAAGAGCAAATAGGCCTTCCGCAATATTCACAAGCAAGCAAAAGCCTTTTTTCTCCATCGGTCAAACGATGTGTATAGTCTTGTGTTGCACATTGATTTTTGTTTGTTGATTCAAACAGTTCCATAACATCACCTTTCTTTATATTCTAATATTTCACATGGATATTTTCAAGAGATACAAAAATCCCCACCGATTTCTCGGTGGGGATTTTTTGCCTATTGGATGTTAATTATGCTTCATCTTTAATAGCAGCCTGCGCAGCAGCAAGACGTGCTATAGGCACACGGAATGGTGAGCAGGAAACATAATCAAGACCGATTGAGTGACAGAACTCTACTGATGTCGGGTCGCCGCCGTGCTCACCGCAGATACCGCAGT
>CAZIHW010000133.1:0-19412 GCA_964539045.1 uncultured Eubacteriales bacterium
CATTGCTCCGCCGGTGAAGTTTCTTTGGAACAGTTGCGAGAGCAATTAGAAGCAGAGACACCTACGAACAGCCCCATCATAACATATATAGGATCCGCCATAGTAGGATTCTCATTCGCAATATTTTTCGGAGGTACATTGCCCGACGGATTGGTGGCAGCCATTTTCGGTCTTTTTATATGTTTCCTGCAAAGAAATCTTAAGCGGGTATCCCCGACTCCTGTTATGTTCAATATAGTGTGCTCTTTTTTAGTCGGTATAGGCATTTGCCTTTGCGTAAAACTTTTTCCGATTCTCAATATGGATAAAATCATCATAGGCGATATAATGCTGCTGATACCGGGAATAGCTATGACAAATGCTATAAGGGACATACTGATGGGCGATACTGTTTCCGGAACTATGCGGCTTGTGGAAAGTACATTGTGGGCCGGCTCTCTCGCCGGAGGACTTATGAGCGCCATCTGGCTGATAGGAGGTTGATTATGACTACTTACATAATTCAGCTTATTACAGCTGTTTTAGGCTCTATAGGATTTGCGCTTTTATTCCGGGTACGTCCGAAACTCATGGTTTCGATAGGACTGGGCGGATTTTTGACATGGGGAACATACCTTTTGATGTTCAACCTTACCGAAAAAATATTTTTGTCGAGTCTCATAGCATCAATCGTATGTGCGCTCTATTCCGAGGTACTTGCAAAAATACAAAAGACCCCGGCTACGACGATATTAATTACATCCATTGTTCCTCTGATACCCGGAAGCGGACTGTACTACACTATGATAAATATCGTTCAGGGAAATGCGGATGAGGCTATAAAAAATGCATATGTAACCCTGGAATTCGCGCTTTCTATAGCGCTCGGGATCGCAGCGGTACTCACATTTGTATCCATGCTGCTGCAAAAAAAGGACTCTAAAAGAAGTGAAAAAGGAGAATAGTTATGGAAAAATTTTTGACAGAGTATTGCCCTCAGATGATCGCCGTTATTGCCTTTCTGGAACTTGTGTTGCTTATACTTTTCCTGAGAGACTACAAAAAGACAAAGAATATTATGATTCTGTGCATGGCGGCTATTACACTCGGACTTTTCTTTGATGCTTTCATAATCGATATAGGAAGCGTTTTTACAGCCCCTGCGGTTCTCAAGGTGATTAGCCGAATCAGATTTATAAGCCACGGGGCCCTCATTCCGCTCTTATTCCCGATTTGCGCTTACTCACTCAAGGTGTCTGATAAAACGAAAAGAGTAGTATGGGTTTTTACAGCGATTTTGAGTGCTGCCGGCCTTGCGAGTGCGCTTGCAAGTGATCTTGTGGCAATCGATTTTGCAGGTGTTACACGCTATATGTCGAGCGAATCCACACCGGCCTGGGCGGATGGAATCACCATGGCCCTCTCCTTTGGTACCGTTATACCGCTCGTCATAACGGGTATAGTGGTCTGGGTTAAGCAGAAGACCCCGTTTATGTTCTTGTCAGGACTCCTTATGTTTATTTTTGCGGGAGCAGGTCCATCTATAGGCGACGGAGAGCTCACATTCTTCATAACGATGTTCGGAGAAGTATTCATGGCAGGATTTATGTATCTCTATGAGAGACGAGAGCAGAAAATAAAGAACTCACTTATCTGAGAAAATTTTACAGATAAAAAAGCAGGCACTTTTCAGTGTCTGCTTTTTTTATATCATTTCTTATTCTGCATTTGCTTTGTTAGCTTCAATTACCTTCGCAGCAACGTTCTCCGGTGTTTCCTCATAACGTGCAAACTCTACGGTAAATGAACCTTTTCCCTTTGTAATCGAGCGAAGAACTGTCGGGAAATCAGAAATCTCTGCCATTGGTACTTCTGCAACAAGGCTTTGCATACCCGGCTTTCCTTCTATCGGCTCCATACCGAGAACTCTGCCGCGACGTTTTGTTACATCGCCCATAATGTCGCCCATGTTATCATCGGGAACCTCAGCAGTGAGTGTTCCTATAGGCTCAAGGAGAACCGGATTTGCCTTCGGTATACCCTCCTTATAAGCTATGGAAGCGGCTGTCTTGAAAGCCATTTCGGAAGAGTCAACCGGATGATATGAGCCATCATAAAGTGTTGCTTTCACGCCGACCATCGGGAATCCGGCAAGAACGCCCTTTTGGATGGAGTCCTGAAGACCCTTTTCAACTGCGGGGAAGAAATTCTTCGGAACTGCACCGCCGAATATCTCTTCTGCGAATTCAAGGCCCGGGCAATCGCAAGGTTCAAACCTGATCCATACATCACCGAATTGACCATGTCCTCCGGACTGCTTCTTATGTCTGCCCTGTACTTCAACTTTCTTCTTTATTGTCTCTCTGTATGCAACCTTCGGAGAAGCAAGAGCTACATCAACGCCGAACTTTGCCTTTAGCTTTGCAACTATAACATCTATATGCTGCTCTCCGAGACCGCTGAGTACCTGCTCTTTTGTCTCTGCGCTCAATCCGAATTTTATAGAAGGATCCTCTTCCATAAGTTTTATGAGACCCTGAGCAATCTTTTCTTCGTCGCCCTTCTTAACAGCTTTAACAGCCATTGGCATACACGGGCTCGGAACGGTAAGACCTTTAAGGGTCAGCGGATTTTTGGCGCTTGTTATTGTATCTCCGGTTTTTATTCCCGAAAGTTTTGTGATAACACCGATATCTCCTGCAGAAATCTCTGTGGCATCTTCCTGTTTTCCGCCACGCGGCATAGCAATCTTACCCATGCGCTCCGATTCACCGGTTCTTGCACAGTACGCAGGTGTATCCGGCGTGATTTTGCCTGAAATAACCTTTACATACGAGAGCTTACCTACGAATGGGTCAGCTACTGTTTTGAAGCAGATAGCAGCGAGAGGACCATCAGGATCGCAAGGTAATACAACCTCGTCACCGTTTGCATCAACTGCTGTTTCTCCGGTCTTCGATGTGGCTGAAGGTCCGAGATTAACAAGTCCGTCGAGGAGAAGATCCACACCCTCAAGTGTTGCTCCGGAGCAGGCGTAAACAGGATATATGGATCCGTCTGTAACGCCGGCGAGAAGAGCCGTAAGAGCCTCAACCTCTGTAAACGGTTCACCTGCAAAGAACTTTTCCATAAGCTCATCTGATTCCGTTGCAACAGATTCATTAAACATATCTCTCATTGCATTGAGCTTATCGCTTGACGGCATAGGAACCTCAGTAGCCTTTCCGTCCTTATATTCATAAGCCTTGTTCTGGGCAAAGTTTACTATGTACTTAATTTTACTGTCCTCAATGTAGGGAACAACAACAGGGCACAGCTTGTTGCCGTGGATTGCCTGCAACTCCTCAAATAAGTTGCCGAAGTTTGCATTTTCTGCATCTGTTTTATTGATTACGAAAATTTTGGAAAGGCCGCGGGTTTCAGCGGCGGCAAAAGCCTTTTCCGCACCGACATCATATTTTGCCTTTTCTGCGTCCGTAACGATAAGCATGCATCCGGCAGCTCTCGCACCCTCTGAAAGTCCTGCTGCAAAATCGAAGAGACCCGGAGTATCCAAAAGGTTTATCTTTACATCTTTCCATTCGAGACTTGCCACTGCACTCTGCAATGAAGCCCCACGCTTTTTCTCCTCAGCATCGAAGTCCATGACGGTTGTACCGTCGGCTACCTTTCCGAGTCTGTCTGTTGCTCCGGCCACATAGAGCATAGCCTCACAAAGGGTAGTTTTTCCTCGTCCTGCGTGGCCGGCCACCGCAATGTTTCGGATGTTGTTTGAGTTAAAGGTTTTCAAAATTAATTCCTCCTCGATTTTGTCTATTGCCTTCAATATGATTTACTTGCACAATATTCATCGACAAAATGTAGTAAAAACATACAAAAAATGTCGTTCCATCAGCAAATACTATGTACAGTTTACCATACCCTATCGGCCTTTTCAATATAATGAAGAACAAATAACGAAATAATACTGTAAATTCCTATAACAATCCGCCTTATAGCACAATATGAACATTTTATATAAATATAAAAAAAGTTAAAAAAATATCTACAAAGAAATTGACATTGAGGCCAAATAATCATAAAATAGAAAAGGTTTATACTTTCGTGAGTTTTTACTCACTACGTTTTTGGAGTTTTTCAATTAAAAAATTTAAAAGGAGATGTTTTCATGAAAGTATTCATGATCGGCGGTACAGGCCTTCTCGGTTCTGAAGCTGCAAAAATTTTCATCGAAAGAGGTCACTCTGTAAAGACTCTTGCTCTTCCTCCTCTTCCTGAAGGAGCTCCGCTTCCAAAGGAAATGGAAATCATTTTCCAGGATGTTAACAAGGCTACAGATGAGCAGCTCAAAGACCTCATGAAGGATTGCGACACATTTGTTTTCGCAGCCGGTGTAGACGAGCGTGCAGAATTCCCTGCTCCTGTTTACGACTACTACTACAAGTACAACATTGCTCCTCTTAAGAGACTTCTTCCTATTTGCAAGGAGCTCGGATACAAGAGTGCAGTAATTTGTAACTCTTACTTCACCTATCTTGCAAAACAGCGTCCTGACATGAAGCTTGCTCAAAAGCATCAGTACATTAAGAGCCGTTTGGATCAGGAAGAGTATGCTCTTTCTCTTGCAGATGACAACTTTGCAGTTGCTTCTCTTGAGCTTCCTTACATATTCGGAACACAGCCGGGTCGTAGACCTGTTTGGGTTATCCTTATCGAACAGCTTCACAGAATGGACAAGTTGCCGTTCACTCTCTATCCAAAGGGAGGTACAGCTATGCTCACAGCTCGTCAGGTTGGTGAGTCAATAGTTGGTGCTGCTGAAGTTACTAAGGGCGGACGTGCTTGGCCTATTTCCTGCTACAACATGAAGTGGGATGAATTCCTCAAGATCGTATATGATGCTCGTGGAATGGGCGCTAACCGTAAGGTAATCGGCGTTGCTCCTTGGATGATGGCTATGGGTATGTTCGGTCCTGCTAAGGATTACAAGGACAGAAACGTTGATTCAGGTATCGATCCTTTCGGTCTTCCTTACATCATGGATCTTTGTCTCTACATGGATACAGACTATTGCTACAAAGATCTCGGAGTTAAAGAGGATGACATTCGTGCTGCTATCTTCGATTCAATCAAGGTATCAGTTGACGTTGCTGAAAAGGGCGTTGAGCTCCTCGGTATGAAGGGTGAATAATCAATAATTCTAAAACCGCTGCGGTGAAAACTGCGGCGGTTTTTTTATCTCTGAAAATTTTTGCGACTGTTTGACAAATCTATTATTAAATGATAGTATCTTGAGGTTGTTTGACCTGATAATGTGATATAACTTATTTTATATGGTATAACTTATTTAACGCATTATAACTTTTACACTATAACTTTTATACGAGAGGGACATTATGTTGGATACTATCATAGACATTCTGATTGATGCGGGCATGGATACCTTAAAGGTATTCCCTTTTCTGCTTATTACCTATCTCATAATGGAATATATAGAGCATAAGACAGGTGATAAGGCAAAAAACATAATAAGGAACAGCGGAAAGGTAGGTCCTGCCGCAGGTGCATTGATAGGAGCTTTTCCTCAATGTGGATTTTCAGCTGCCGCTTCAAGTCTTTACGCCGGACGTATAATCACGGTCGGAACATTGATAGCAGTATACCTCTCAACCTCGGACGAGATGTTGCCTATTTTCATTTCCGAACATGTACCCCTAGGCTTAATACTTAAGGTTATCGGACTTAAAATAGTCATTGGCATGATCTCCGGATTTTTACTTGACTTTGCCGCAAGAACTATAATAAAGAACCGTAACCATTCTCCCAATCCGAATGTGCACAGTCTATGTGAGCACGAGCATTGTCATTGCGAAGAAGAAAACATCTTCAAATCCGGGCTCATACACTCCCTTAAAATAACATTATTTATCCTTATAGTTAATGTGATCCTCGGATTCATTATCACATTTGTCGGAGAGGAAACACTTTCTTCTTTCCTTACCAACAAGCCCATTATCGGGCAATTGATTGCCGGCGTTATAGGATTGATTCCGAATTGCGCAGCTTCCGTTGTTATAACACAACTCTATCTTGAGGGCGCACTTTCATTCGGCGCTATGATGTCGGGACTTCTGGTAGGTGCGGGGATAGGTATCCTCGTTCTCATCCGATCAAATCACGACCTTAAGAAAAATCTTCAAATCATCGGTATACTATACGGATACGGTGTTATATCCGGTATATTGATAGAACTTCTCGGTATCACCGTATAAACTGACAAAATATTAACCCCGACTTTGAGTGTTCAAAGTCGGGGTTGTTTTATTCATCCTGAAGTTTATTCGTCCTGAATGTTAATGCTTATACCCAGCTCTTTCAATTGCTCGTCATCTACGCCTGCCGGGCAAGATGTCATCGGTTCAACAGCATCCTTGTTCTTCGGATATGCTATAACATCTCTCAAGGTTTCGGCACCGATAAGCTGCATGCAAAGTCTATCAAGGCCGATTCCCATTCCACCGTGAGGAGGTGCGCCGTACTTGAACGCATCAAGAAGGTAACCGAACTTTTCATGAGCTTCCTCTTCTGTAAGACCCAAAAGATCGAAAATTCTACTCTGAAGTTCCGGATTTGTTATACGAATTGATCCCGAAGACAACTCCACTCCGTTGAGAACAAGGTCGTATGCCTTTGCACGAACCTTTGCCTTGTCTGTCTCGAGGTACTCAAGGCACTCGTCCATAGGAGCAGTAAACGGATGATGCATTGCCACAAAGGTTTCGAGCTCCTCATCCCACTCAAAGAACGGGAACTCTGTAATCCAAAGCAAGTTATACTTATCTTTTGGTATTATATCAAGTTTTTTCGCTACTTCTTGTCTGATAGCTCCGAGTATGCTGAGCACATGAGAGTTGTTCGTATCTCCTATTATCAGCACTACATCGCCGGTTTTTGCGTCTGCCTTATCAAGCAGTTCGCCCATTTTTTCTTCACTGATAAATTTGCCGAATGATGAAGATATACCATCTTCGGTGAGTCTGGCCCAGGCAAGGCCCTTGGCTCCTATACCCCTGGCAAATTCCGTAAGCTTATCTATCTCTTTTCTCGAGAGAATCTTAACGGCATCTTTTGCTGTGATTCCACGTACTGAACCGTTTCCTGCAACTGCTGATTCGAATACTCCGAAACCGCAATCCTTTACTATATCAGTGAGATCGTAGAGTTCCATGGCATAGCGTGTATCCGGCTTGTCCGAACCATATCGCTCCATAGCCTCTTTAAAGGTGAGACGTGGGAGCGGAAGAGTAACATCAATTCCCAATACCTCTTTGAATATTCTCTTCATATAGCCTTCACCGATAGCGAGCACATCCTCCATCTCAACAAAGGACATCTCAAGGTCTATCTGCGTGAACTCAGGCTGCCTGTCCGCCCTCAGATCCTCGTCCCTGAAGCAACGGGCTATTTGCATATATCTGTCAAAGCCGGCAACCATGGACAATTGTTTATAAAGCTGCGGTGACTGAGGCAATGCATAGAATTCCCCATTATGAAGACGACTCGGAACAAGGAAATCACGTGCCCCCTCCGGGGTAGACTTGATGAGTATAGGCGTCTCTATCTCTACAAATCCGTTCTCGTCAAAGTAATCACGGGTTATCTTGGTTATTTTATGACGGAGCAATATATTTCTCTGAAGATCCGGTCTCCTCAAATCAAGATATCTGTACTTGAGTCTGGTCAGTTCTGAAGTCTGACAATCCTCTACTATCTCAAAAGGAGGGGTTTCCGACTTGCCGAGAATCCGCAAATCAGAAACAAATATCTCAACATCACCTGTGGGTATCTCGGAATTCTTCGAGGAACGCTCACGGACAACACCCTTTGCCATGAGAACAAATTCAGAGCGAGCCGAAAATGCTTTATCAAAAACGGCCTTATCCGTCGTGTCATCAAATGCGAGCTGTACTATACCTGTACGGTCACGGAGATCTATGAAAATAAGCTGACCGAGGTCGCGTTGCTTTGCAACCCAACCTGCCACAACTACCTCCATGCCGATGTGCCCCACACGGAATTCACCGCAATAGTTGGTTCTTTTTAGACCAGTCATAAAATCCATTAAAAATTACCTCCGAGTAACGAACTTATATCAATTCCGGATAAGTCTGTATTTTTAAACTCCTCCGCGGACAATTCCTCTGAAAGTTTAGAAACCGATTGCGCAATCGCAACAGATGAGAAATCATCAACGAATGTATCAAGTTTCATCTCAACAATATCCCCGGTTTCCATATTCTTGAGCTGCACTACTCCGCTTTGCAATTCATTGTCACCTATAACAACAACAAATTCCGCGCCTATTTTATTAGCATACTTCATCTGCGCCTTAATGCCCCTGTTTGAAACGTCAAACAGCGCATAAACACCCTCTTCACGAAGATGTGTCGCTATCTCGGCAGCTTTTATAGAAGCAGCATCTCCGGCCGGAGCTATGTATACATTGCATTTGCTTTCCGCCGGAAGAACAATCCCCTGAGATTCAAGCACAAGCATTAGTCTTTCCATGCCCAGGCCGAACCCGAGAGCCGGTATGTGATTGCCGCCGAGTTCTTCGCAGAGCCCGTCATAACGACCGCCACCGCAGACAGTTCCCTGAGCACCTATACCGGTAGAAACAAACTCGAATACGGTCTTTGTATAATAGTCAAGTCCGCGCACAATTGTCGGATTTACTGTATATGCTATGTTCATAGCATCAAGATATCTTTGAAGTTTTTCAAAGTGATCCTTACAATCATCGCAAAGGAAGTCGAGAATTTTTGGGGCACCCTTTGCTATCTCGCTGCACACCGGACTCTTACAATCCAATATACGCATCGGGTTTCTGTCAAGTCTGCCAAGACACGTGTCGCAAAGCTCTCCCTTATGTGACTCAAAATACTTCTTGAGTGCTTCCTGGAACTTCGCCCTGCAAGTAGGGCAACCTATTGAATTTATCTGAAGTTCAAGCCCCTCAACACCGAGGAAGCCGAAAATCTCATTCGCAAGTGATATGACCTCGGCATCGGCGGCAGGACTTTCAGGTCCGAAGCATTCAACCCCGAATTGATGGAATTCCCTGAGTCTCCCGGCCTGCGGCTTTTCATATCTATAACATGATGTCTGATAAAATACCTTCATCGGAAGCGGCTCATTGAAAAGTCCGTGCTCCAGAAAAGCTCTGACTGCGCCTGCAGTACCCTCGGGCCTCAACGTTATCGATCTTCCGCCCTTGTCGTCAAATGTATACATCTCTTTTTGAACGACATCTGTTGTATCACCCACGGAACGACAAAATAGTTCTGTATGCTCAAATACCGGAGTTCTTATCTCTTTAAATCCGTAGTTTCCGGCTATATCTGCAATTGTCTGCTCCACAAATCTTAGCTTATAACTTTCACTTGGCAGAGTATCCTGTGTACCCTTTATAGCACTTGTGAGTAATGCCATTTTATTCTGCCTCCTAAGTTTTCTGTATAAGTATTCTATAGATTTTAATTTTCTATAGATTATAACACAAATGAGTCTTTTTCTAAACTAATTATACTATTCTTTCAACGATTATCGCATTCTTTCACTGATTATCATATTCTTTCAGGAATTGCTGTGCATATACTATGTCAGATGCATAGTCCTCATATACCGTGCCCCGCTTTTGGGTAGTCTCCTCACCTTTTCCGGCAAGAATTACAACCTTCCTATCCGCCTCAATGTCAAGTATGGCCTTTCTTATTGCCTTGCCCCTATCTTCGATAACCTCGAAGGGGCAAGCACCCAGATTTGCTATTATATCAGTCGCAATCTTATCAAAAGGCTCATCGCCCGGATCATCCTCGGTAACGATTATATAGTCTGAATTCATACCCGCCACAGATCCTAAGTCGTGACGTCTGAGAAATGCCTTATCCCCGGGACATCCAAATACACTTATCACTTTATGATCCGGATATTCTATCGCTATGGATCTGAATATAGCTTCAAAACTCATTTTGTTGTGAGCATAGTCAACTATGACTGAAATTCTCTTGTCGTGACTTTTGAAAACTTCCATTCTTCCTGCAACCTTTGCCGTTTTAAGACCGGCGGCAACATATTCTACCGGAATCTTCAGAACATAACACATAGCTATAGCTGCAAGTGCGTTTGAAACGTTGAATATGCCGGGCATTGTTATACACAACTCACCCTCAAACTCCGGAGTTTTTACAGTAAAAAATGTGGCGTCGTCACGTTTTTCGATATTGCTGCAATATATAGTGTTATCCGGTGAAGAACCGTAAGTTACAATCTCACATTTTCCCTTTGCGTAGTCGTATGCCTCATCCGAATACTGTGCGTCCATGTTTATACAAGCTACCTTGCATGAATCAAATATTTTAAGCTTTGAAGTAAAATAGTCATTAAAATCCTTATGCTCCGCGGGGCTGATATGATCAAGTCCTATATTGGTAAAACAGGCCACATCGTAGTTTATGCCGAGTACCCGATTGTACTTAAGAGCCTGACTTGAAACTTCCATAACAAGATGAGTTATTCCGCAGTTTATCGCATTGTTAAAGTGCGCATGGAGGGGAATCGCCTCCGGTGTAGTCAGATGGGAAACCTCATCGACAACCCCATCGTAGGTCTTTATCGAGGATATCAATGCACAATCCGGCTTTCCGATATCATGCATATACAAATTCAATATCCCGCGCAAATAGTATGCTGTTGTACTTTTGCCCTTTGTTCCCGTAATACCTACAGATGTAATTTTTTCCGGCGCATGGTCATAGAACTCCTCTGCGAGATATACCATAGCCAACCTCACATCAGAGACAATTATATAAGAATCGCTGCTTCCGTATTTCTTTTCACTTACATATGCTACAGCGCCGCTTTTCATTGCGGCATCGGCATATTCCTCCTTGAAATGAGCACCCTTGCAGACAAACAAAGCATTCGGTAATACCTCTCTGGTATCATAGGTCAGGCAATCTATGTCCCTTTCAAGCAACTCTTCTGACAAGGAGATTTCAACAACCAAATTATGTGATTTGAGAATATCCAAGTATACAGATAAAAGCTTACTCATCGTATCTCCCTTATTAAAAAATTCCGGTTTTAAACCGGTACATTCGCAGTTTATTTTACCATAATAGTGTTGCATTTAACAGTACTACATTTAATAGTATTATATTTATTAGCGTTATATTTGCAATTTATTTTACGCAAAAAATATCTTAACACGAAAAAGAAGCATTCTGCATATGTGGCAGAATGCTGTCTTATCATGCTTTTTACTGCTTTTTTCCCTTCGGATTTACAATATCACGCCAGTCAAGGTCACCCCGTGCTAATGAGTGGATGAGAGCCTCGGCTGTAGCTATGTTTGTTGCTACAGGTATATTGTGTACATTGCAAAGTCTGAGAAGATTTGCCTCGTTCGGTTCATTGGGCTTTGGGTTGAGCGGATCTCCAAACATAAGAAGAAGGTCTATCTCATTGCATGCGATTCTGGAAGCTATTTGCTGCTCTCCACCCTGTGCACCGCTTAAAAACCTCTGTATCTCAAGGCCTGTAGCCTCTGCAACTATTTTGCCGGTTGTTCCGGTCGCGCATATATTGTGCTTACTTAAAATACCGCAGTAAGCTATACAGAATTGAGTCATTAATTCCTTCTTTACATCATGCGCGATTAAAGCTATATTCATAAAACAAGCCTCCTAATAGCTCAATATACCGTTTATTTTAACACATTTATAGGTGTCGGGCAATATGATTTTGTAAAAAATGTCTAAATTCTCAATGGCACTTTTTCCCCATTAATCCGCCTTATTATTCTTTTTACGGCACGAACACTCTTTATTCCGGGATCAATTAATTCACCGTTAAGCAATGCCAGTGACAAATTGATATCCTCCGGGACAACCCCTATCAGCTGTACCCCGGTTGCATCTATGACTTCATCAATATTCAACGCTTGTCCGTTTGTCACTATACTTTTCTTAAATCGGTTTATTATAAGACGGGCATTAACACCGCAATCCGATATCTTATCGGCTGCAACAGCGGCACTTCTCACACATACGAGATCCGGCGTGGATACTACCATGGCCAGATCAACTACTCCGAGAGCAAGTTCAAACACAGGTCCTACACCGGCCGGGGAATCAAGTATTATATAATCATATTCATCATCATACAAATCTATAAGTTTTTTGACATCTTCCTTTGAAACTTCTACTTCACCCAAAGGTGCAGGAAGCAGTGCCGGTCCTTTTCCCTTTACCGGGGCCGCACCGGGTTCGCAATTTTCTTTTATCACATCATACCAATCATATAGAACTGAATCGCTCAGGGAAAGCATTATGTCGAGTGTTCTGAGTGAGACATCAAAATCTATCATCAGGACGGTCTTCCCCTGTGAACAAAGAACTTTAGCAAATGTAGTAGAGAGCGTGGACTTTCCTACGCCCCCTTTTCCTGAAGTGAATAATATTTTTTGAGCCATATAATCACCTTATGACAAAAGTTGTGAGTATTGTTGTACGGATTGAAGTTCTTTTTGAGAAAAGTAGTAGTCATATATATCAGCTGCGATAGGAGCTGTAAGGCTACCTGTATCGGCAGTTTCAACTACAATGGCAACAGCTATTTCGGGATTTTCATAAGGGGCATAAGAAATAAGAAATCCGTTATTACCCTCTATTGTCTCTCCGTCAACAACCTTCTTAACTTCGGATGTGCCGGTCTTGGCCGCAGCTTTCACAGGTAAGCCGGCAAACGCGTTTTTACAGAAGCCTTCTGTACCTACGAGATACATACCCTGTCTTACCAGATCCAGCGTGTGTTTGCTTATATCAAGAGTAGCTGCAACCTCCGGTTCTTTTTCAAGAACTGTTTTGGAACAATCATATGACATTATCGACTTTACAAAGCGGGGAACATAACGTGTTCCGCCGTTTGCTATGGTAGCACAATAATTGCAGAGCTGGATTAACGTAAATTGGTTATCGGACTGACCGATAGCAGCCTGCAATGTATCGCCGGGACGCCAGACACCGCCCTGAGACTCACGGTATTCTATACCTGCAAGTATGCCTTGTGCCTCGGCTACCTCAACTCCGGTTTTTTGACCTAAGCCGAATGCTGTAGCCCATCTGTCGATCTTCTCTATACCGAGCATACGGCTGGTTTCGTAGAAAAAGCAGTTACATGACTTGTTTATAGCACCGGTAACATTCTGGGTTCCGTGTGCGGTATGATTTGCACATGAAAATGTGTGGTCAAGATAAGGATAAATACCTGTACACTTCCAGGTAAAAGAATCATCAATTGTTTTCTCTTCCAGAGCCGCTACGGCAACCATCGGTTTGAATGTCGAGCCGGGTTCATATGTACTCATAAGGGCTCGATTCCAAAGTGGCGAATTGATGTCCTTTGCCCAAGTGCTGTAGTTCTCTCTCCAGGTAGTGTTGTCATAAGAGGGATATGTTGCGCATGCAAGTATATCTCCGCTATTTACATCCATAACTACAACCGCGGCAGCAGCCAGCAACCTCGATTCAACATCAAGAGATTCTATTCTGTTCTTACAAGCTTCCTGAGCAATCTTCTGCAACTGGGTATCCAAGGTAGTTACAACCGTGTTGCCCTGGGTCGGGGTAACAGTATATTTTTCAGTTACATTGCCCTCTGAGTCAGTAGAAACAACCTTTACTCCTCTTTTTCCTCGGAAGTAAGATTCCAGGCCTGCCTCAAGACCGCTGTTTCCGTATTCATCGTTGTATGTATATGCATTTCTCTTTATAGAGGCAATTTCATCATCCGAAGCTCTTTTCTCTTCTGCTTCTTCTATTTTCTTTTCGAGATTTTCCTGTTCAGCTTCATATTTTTCCGCTGTAATTGCAGATACTCTGCCTAAAATATGGGGAGCAACGGTGCCGTCCGTGTATTCTCTATAAGGAACAATTGTATTCTCAACGCCCTTATAAAGTGCTCCGTTTTCCATAACTATGGCTACCAGATCCGTCGGAACATCCTCCGCAAAGGTATACGGAATTGATTTTGAAAATCCTATTTTTTTCATTTCAACGCAGACGGAAGCGATCTTCAATGCATCAGACTTGCTGTAATCCTGAAGACTGTACCGCTCTACAAGGGCGGTCATACAGTTATCCGCAGTGGCGTAGTTGTTCAAGTCAAGCATATCGGATGACTTCAGCCACTCTATATCAGAATCTCTTTCCTTCTCGAACGCAAACGAGCCATTGCTGTTTAAGTATATGGGCAGGTTATCAACATACTCCTGATTGTTGGACTCGAACAGTTTTATCAGGGATAGTATTATTTTATCCCTCTCTATCTGATCTGTAGGAAAGTAAGCATAGTTAAAAGTGATAGAATTGCCCTGTCTGTTTGTTACGAGGGGTGAACCGTTTCTGTCCAATATCTCCCCTCTGGCCGCATCCACGTTAAGAGCATATGACATTACTGTATTTTTTGTAGAATCATCCTTGTCTATAACCTGGATTTTAAAGAGTACACAGACAAAAAAAAGGAAGGCAAACAAAAAGACAAATGACAATATTATGGTTCTGATTTTTTTATCACCTGACTTATTCGTATTTATCATGCCGTTTAACATGCCTGTTACTCCTTTCTTAAATTACGGTCTTCTTGTTAGGATCTTCTTGTTATGGCCTTCTTACCCTGGATCTGTGCGGGTATGCCTCCTTTAGTTTCTGTATAAAGGTACGCATTCCAAAGTATAAAATAGGTACAAACAAAAAGGTATATACCGCTGAAGGTAAATAAAAAACAATCAATAGCTTCGCTCCGCCTTCCACACCGCTGAAAATTACAAATATGAGCCAATGCAGAACTTCATAAATCAGAATTGCAACCCCGCCGAGCAGCAATGCGGTAGATAGATTGTTTCTCATAAGATAGTTTATCAAAAAGCCGACAAGAGTTGATATAACCATTAATATCAGTGCATTGTAGCCGTCGCCGCGCGCAAGTGTAACGTCCCAGAGTGCCCCGGCAAATATGCCCATCAGGGTCGCTGCAAGGTCACGTTCAAACATGGATATGCAGACAACTACGGGCACAAGCAAAAACGCGGGCGCACCGAAAAATTCAGGAAATAAATTTGGGGTGTTTTGCAATAAGGCAGCCACCAGTATCAAAACCACAAAAACCAGTCTTCTTATATAAAGATTCTTTTTTGACTGGGATAAGGAAAGCGTCTTAATCATGATTCTTCTTCCCCCGACGTAACAGCCTGCGAAGCTCCCTGTCCCGCAAAGCTTACCAGTATAAGGGCATCTTCAAGATTTTCAATGTCCGCACTCGGGTCAATCACAGCATAGGAAGATATATCATGCTCATCGTTTTTAACCTCACGAACCGTTCCCACTATAAGATCCCTGGGATAAACTCCTCCTACACCCGTCGTGCAGACTATACCGCCTGCGGCTATAGAAGTCTCTCTGTCAAGTCCGGACAAACGGCAGTAACCGTCTGCCGCAAGATTTGTATTATTTGATATAAATCCTGTCTCCCTTGTTCTGACTTCATAAGAACTTACACTTACATTTGGATCCAATATCGTGGATACAACACAATATGTTGCCGAAACCTTTGTTACGACACCGATAAGCTGTCCCTCGCCGTATATAACCGGATCGTTTACAGCAACCCCGTTTACGGTTCCCTTATTAAATACATACGTGGAAAACGGGCTTGAAGAATCCTTGCCTATAACTACAGCAGGCACGAACTCATAATCGGGATTATCTTCTTTTATACCCAATGCACCCTCATAGAGTTCCAGTTTTTGCTTCGTCTGTTCATAATCTGCGAGTTGGGATTGATAATTTGCAATCTGAGACTCCAGGTCCTTTATCTCTTTTTCATACTTTTCAGGAGATGTAAAAAATCCACCGATCTTAGAGAAGCCCCTTCCCAATGCAGAACCGGCGCGGGATAGTGGCTCCGCAACCGTTCCGAGCACCGTGCTGAGCGGTGAAGAGCGATTTACCGTAGCGGCTGCTACAATTATAAATACTACAAGCGCGGCCAAAAGGGCTGCAAGCACTTTAAACCATACGCTTTTTACAAATCTGTTCATATAGAAATACCGCCTATGCAAATTAAATATAATAGACCGAAAAGGGGCTTTGAATCAAAGCCCCTTTATGTTTTAGTCGTAATTTTTAGTACTGGTCAAGCTTAGCATATCATTTTCAAGACAAACCCCGGTTCCGTCTACTACGCAATCCAGGGGATTTTCAGCAACATGAACAGGCATTCCTGTTTCTGCCGATATCAACCTGTCAAGGCCTCTGAGAAGAGCACCGCCTCCTGTAAGCATGATGCCCTGGTCGATAATGTCAGCGGCCAGTTCCGGCGGCGTTTTTTCAAGTGTTGAACGTATGGCATCGAGAACCTGATTTACACTGTCTGACAATGCCTCTCTTACCTCCTCTGAGGTAATCTCTACATTCTTCGGTAAGCCGTCGACAAGATTTCGTCCCTTTATATCAATGGCCCCTTCACCTTCATAAGGATAAGCAGAGCCGATTTTTATCTTTATCTCTTCAGCTGTACGCTCGCCTATAAGCAGATTATACTTCCTTTTTACATAAGCTATTATCGCATCATCGAAGCTATCCCCCGCAACTCTTGCCGAACATGAAGTTACGATATCGCCGAGTGAAATAACAGCAACTTCAGCCGTACCGCCGCCGATATCAACAACCATTGAACCGGTAGCCTCAGCCACGGGAAGTCCTGCTCCTATAGCTGCTGCCATAGGCTCTTCAATAAGGCTTACCTGCTTTGCTCCGGCAGAACGGGCAGCATCGTGAACAGCACGTCTTTCAACCTCCGTTACTCCCGACGGAATGCAAATCATAACACGAGCCTTTGTTAAAGGTGATGAGCTCATTGCCCGTTTTATAAACTCCTTCAACATATCAGCTGTTATATCGAAATCAGCTATAACGCCATCCTTAAGCGGTCTTACTGCTGTGATGGAACCCGGTGTACGTCCTATCATCTGTTTAGCTTCAGAACCTACAGCCACAACTCTGTTGGGATTTGAACGAACGTCAACAGCCACAACCGATGGTTCTCTTATAACAATACCTTTTCCTTTTACGAAAACAAGTGTATTCGCTGTACCTAAATCTATGCCAATGTCTTGTGTGAAAAGCAACATCTTTTTTACTCCTTTTTCAAACTACGTCTGTATTATACCCCACCGTAAATTAATACACAATAAATAATTGTATAAATTACTTATTAATATTGGGTTTGATCTCCGTTTTATTCAAGTACCTGCAAGTAAGTGCTACGGGTAATCCGACAACGGTAAAGTAGTCACCGTCTATTTTGCGAACCAGTAATTTTCCTTTTCCCTGTATACCGTAAGCCCCCGCTTTATCCATAGGTTCGCCTGTCATAACATATTCTTCTATTTCCTCATCTGTCAAATCGTAAAAATATACATCTGTCTTGTCATAAAAGACTTCTGAAAAGTCCTCACCGACCAAAGCGACAGCAGTATATACGCTGTGTTTTTTTCCGGATAAATTGCTCAACATCTTCACAGCCTCTTTCTCATCGGCCGGTTTTCCCATTATCCCTTTATCCGAAACAACAACAGTATCAGCTCCCAAAACTATGGAGCTTTTCCTGTCTTTGCAGCCCAGACTGTCAAACACATTTTGGGCTTTTCCGAAGGCCAGTGCCTTAACATATTCCTCCGGCTTATCTGATTCCGGTGTAATTCGGGATTCATCAAAATCCGAATCTTTGATTGTAAATTCGTATCCCACACTTTCGAGAAGTTCTTTCCTTCTCGGGGACTTCGATGCGAGAATCAAATTCATAATATCACCACCGGTTGGAAGCACTACAGCGCAAGTTCAAATTCGAGCCGTCCGGTCTGACGGCTTAGGTCAAAAAGGGCATCGACCCTCCCGTCGATGCCCCCGTAAATCCCAAGGAATTATTCCTTTGCCGGCACTTCTTCCTCAAACTCTATCTCGAATTCGAGATTTTCGCCGCAATTAGGACATGCTGTACTGCCTTCTTCAAGGATACCTTCGTCAACGCAGATTATTTCGTGACAAGCAGGACACTCTACTTCGTAGTACTCCTCTTCTTCACATCCGCATTCACAATCATCATCGTCACAGCAGCAATCACAATCGTCGTCATCACAGCAATCGCAATCACCGTAGATGATTTCCTCAAGCTGTCCGAGATCCTCATCGACCTCATCAAGCTGCTGAGTCATCAAACCGATTGTTTCTTCAATATCACCTGTAGACTCTGCAACCTCTTCAAGAACATCCATGATAGCATTGAACATCTTTGTTTCCGGCTTCTCCGAATTCAAATTAAGTCCCTCTGCAAGTCCTCTCAGATATGCAACCTTTTCTATAAGAGTCATAATAGTTACCTCCTTGAGCGGTCAATCAGGCACGACCCATATATTCGCCTGTTCTTGTATCAATCTGAATCATTTCTCCCTCATCAATGAAGAGAGGAACTCTGACCTCGGCGCCTGTCTCAAGAGTGGCCGGCTTCGTTGTATTGGTAGCTGTATCACCCTTGAATCCCGGATCGGTACGAGTAACCTGAAGCTCTACAAAGTTCGGTGGCTCAACGCCGAAAACCTTTCCTTTATATGAGAGAACACGGCAAACCATGTTTTCCTTTACAAACTTGAAGTTGTCTGAAAGCTCTGATTGATTGATAGGAATAAGCTCGAATGTCTCCTGATCCATAAAGTAATACAGATCTCCATCCTGATACGAATACTCCATATCTTTTCTTTCAACAAATGCTGTCGGGAATTTTGCTGTCGGGTTATAACTCTTTTCAACTACAGCACCTGTTATAACATTCTTAGTCTTAGTTCTTACAAATGCGGCACCCTTACCAGGCTTAACATGCTGGAACTCAACAACTTGAAGAACCTGTCCTTCTTCCTCAAATGTTACGCCATTTCTAAAATCGCCTGCTGATATCATACGATAAACCTCCGTTATATCTTTAACGTATACTTATATACTCCTAATATTGTATATTAGTCACCGTCGTTTTTCAAGACCTTTTTATATTTATAATACTATAAGTCCCTTCGGCAATGTAACAAAGTTATAAGCGCCATCATCAGTCACAAAAAGCATATCTTCAATCCTTACGCCGAATCTGCCTGGGATATATATACCCGGCTCTATTGTGACTACATTGCCCGTTTTCAGGACGACGCTGTCTTTAACATTCGGACCGAGATACGGAAACTCATGTATCTCGACGCCTACGCCGTGTCCGGTACTATGACCGAAGAAATCGCCGTAGCCCTCAGACTTTATTATATCTCTGCACAC
>CAZIHW010000134.1:0-3535 GCA_964539045.1 uncultured Eubacteriales bacterium
TCTCTTACTATGCTATTATAAGTACAAAACCGGCAGAAAAGCCTGCAATTGTTCAGGCAGCCGAGAAGGTAACCGAAACAATAGCAAACACTCTCGATGATACTCCTATTACTCTCGCTGCTACAGGTGTAGGCTTAGCAGCAGTGGGTGTGTATCTTTTCTCAAGAAAAAGAAGAGATATGAATAACAAATAATACACCTAAATAAACAACAATAAAACACAACAATAAAACACATATAAATCAACATATTTGGCAATATAAATTGATTTATATTCTCCTAAAAGTACAAAATTAAAAAAGGCAGGGCAGTTCACGGTTCATGAACTGTCCTGCCGCTTTGAACAAGGGTGCATAATATGGAAACTAAGACTCAAAGAAAAAGAAATAACATAATAATGGTAGCAATAATTCTGATTATTGCTGTCGCAGGGGTTTTAATTACAGGAAGCCTCAAAGGTTGGTTCGCTTCTGATGCCGAAAAAAGCTTTGCTTTTGTCAAAGCATCCAGAGGCATAGCGGACATGGAGAGAAGCGGAGTTTCTTTTGAGATAAAGAAAAAAGAAAGCGCTTTAAAAACCGGCGATCTGATAGAAACCAGAAAAGGCGCTATAGCCGATGTAACTGCCGGTAAAACTAATTATAATATAAATGAAAATACCAAGGTATTGGTAGATAATATTGACTCTGAAAAAAACAATATATCTCTCACTGTTTTAAAGGGAGAAGTATTTGTAAAGATAGATGAAAAAGCAAATTGCAAAAGCATCACTGTCGGAAATTGGACGTTTTCATGCGAAAATTCAGTATTTTTTATAAGTGCTCAAACCGGATCTTCAACTGTAACCGTTTTCAGCGGTAAAGTGACCGGAACATATAAAGGAGAATCTATTACTGCTGAGGCAGGAGAGGCTATCAGCATTGTCAATGACAAGGCTGAGATTATTAATGCTTCTCTTGCGTCCCAGAATGATTTTGTTCTGAACAATCTTAAAGATAATTACAAGGACTACACTCTTTGCTTCTCAAAAGAAGAAATAGATAAACTCATATCAGAAAGAAAAGCAGAGTCAGGACAGGCCGGAGATAATACCGTAATGCTTGACGGAGATATTGTTAAAGGCGATTCCTCTGAAACTCCGGATGAATCCTCTGATAATCAAAGTACTACGTTAAAAGACGGTTCGACTCCCAAAAAAGATAAAGATGATTCCGGTGACGAAAAGTCATCAACTAAAAAGGGTTCTAGCGGCAGTGTTACAAAGAAGAAAAACACTTCTCATACAACGAAAAAAGGTTCTGCTGCCACCACTAAAAAATCAGGTACAACAACTAAGAAGACAACAAAGACAACCAAAAACAATAATACGACAACCACAAAAAAAGTAACAACCCCAAAAACATATTATTGTACTGTAGAGATACGTTGTGATACAATACTTCAGGACTATAACGGCGTACCTAATATGAGCAATCTGAAGCCCGGTAAAGAGCAATATGTACCTGATGACGGTACGATACTTGCAAAAACAAGAGTTCAATTTACTGAGGGTGAAACCGCTTTCGATGTATTGAAACGTGTTTGCAGCGCCTACGGCATTCAGATAGAATACAGTTATACACCTGCGTACGGAAGCTATTACATAGAGGGTATAAATCATCTTTATGAATTTGACTGCGGAAATGACTCAGGTTGGATGTATAAGGTAAACGGCTGGTATCCGAACTATGGTTGCAGTTCGTATATAATGAAGAACGGAGAAGCTATGGTTTGGCAGTATACATGTAATGGTTATGGTGCCGATTTAGGTGCTCCTCAGGATTGGTAAAAGTATGTGTAAATTTTCTTCCTATAATCCGATAATCAATTTTATATTTTTAGTCGGAGCTATTGTGCTTGGATTGATTTTTATACATCCGGCATTTACAATTTGCTCTGTGGTACTTTCGTCTGTCCTTTTGGCCACTATAAAGGGACGATCCGCATTCGGTTTTATAGGAAGACTGATCCCTTTATTTTTGTTTGTTTCGCTTGTAAATCCTTTATTTAATACTTATGGACAAACCGTGCTTTTTACTTATTTTAACAGACCGTATACATTGGAAGCACTTTTTTACGGTATGGCATTAGCTGCTGTGTTTGTCTCTATGCTTATATGGTTTGCATCGTACAATGCAATTATGACCAGTGATAAATTTCTTTACATATTCGGAAGGTTCGCACCGACCATAACGTTGATTTTTACAATGGTTTTACGTTTCATTCCCAACTACAAAAGAAAGACGGAGCAGATAAGTACTGCCCGAAAATGTGTAGGAAAATCGTGGGACGGGGGTTCCAGAAGTGAACGGCTGGAAAACGGGATGACTATTTTAGGTTCTCTCGTCTCAAATGCTTTGGAGGGAAGTATAATCACAGCAGACAGTATGAAGAGCAGGGGATACGGAAGCGGAAATCGCACCCGTTTTTCCATATATAGATTTTCTGCCAGAGACGTACTTCTGTGTCTTTATATGGTTGTTTTGTTTGTGATTATATTAGTTTGCTCTTTTAACGGCGGGACATATGTAACTTACACTCCGAAGCTTTATATAAGCAATTTACTCAACCCTTACACGGCCGTGGGCATAATTGCATACTTCATATTTCTTATTACACCGAGCGTAATCAATATAACGGAGGAAATAGCATGTCGCATTTCGATATCAAAAATCTGAATTTTTCTTATCCTACAACTCCCGGAAAGAAGTCATTAGAGGATATAAATATCTCTATTGAAAAGGGGGAGTATGTGACTGTTTGCGGAAAATCCGGAAGCGGTAAAACTACATTGCTCCGTCATCTTAAATCCGTATTGACTCCGCATGGTAAGAGAAGCGGTGAGATATTATTTGACGGAAAGCCCCTGGAAGATGTCGATTTGCGTGACCAATCGAGCAAAATCGGATATGTCATGCAGAATCCGGATAACCAAATAGTTACGGACAAGGTATGGCATGAACTTGCTTTCGGACTTGAGAGCCTTGGATTGGACCAGAAAACAATCAGACTGAGAGTCGCCGAGATGGCCAGCTATTTCGGTATTCAAACGTGGTTCCACAAGGACGTATCGGAGCTTTCCGGAGGACAGAAACAACTGCTCAACTTAGCTTCTATCATGGCTATGCAGCCGACAGTTTTGATTCTTGATGAGCCTACGAGTCAACTTGACCCGATAGCAGCCTCAGACTTTCTGAATACGGTAAGAAAGATAAATCTGGAGCTAGGCACTACCGTTATCATTACGGAGCATAGACTCGAGGATATATTCTATGCATCCGATAAGGTTATAGTTATGGATAAGGGACGCGTTATTGCCAACGACGGTCCGAGAAAGATAGGCGAGTTTCTCAAGAAGGAAAACAATGAGATGTTTGCCGCAATGCCTACGCCGGTACAGGTATACTACGGTTTAGAGGATAAAATATCAGAAAAAAATATACATACAGACTGCCCCTTGACAGTTAGAGAGGGTGGCACTTTTTTAAGTAAAATA
>CAZIHW010000135.1:0-6045 GCA_964539045.1 uncultured Eubacteriales bacterium
ATCTCTGTGTATCCTCCTCGTAACTTTTGTTACTCATTGTTGAGTACAAACACATAATACAACACTTTTTTTCAAATTTCAAGTACTTTTTACTAATTTTTTCGATTTTTTTTGAAAAAACTAGCGAAATATCACAAAAAATTGCAAAATATCATGTGTCGCAAGCTTTTTTAGCTGTAATTTTAGCTATTTCAAGTTCCATTCCTTTATATCTTTTACCTCATTATATAGTTCTCTGTAACTTTGATAACGCGATTCGGCTATTTTGCCGTCTAGGACAGCTTGTCTGACTTCACAGCCTTTATCCTCTATGTGTGCACAGTTCGGATAGAATTTACATCGCTCTATAAACGGCTCAAACTCAGGGAAGCAATACTGCAAATCGTCTTTGAGTATTATCTCATTTTTTAAAAGTTCCAAGCTTGCAAAGCCCGGTGTGTCGGCAACATATCCGTCTCCGATTTTGTGCAATGTGCACTCCCTGGTAGTGTGCTTTCCCCTACCGAGTTTCTTGCTTATCTCCTGTGTGTTCAGGTTAAGGACAGGAGATATCTTATTCAGCAGCGTAGACTTACCGACTCCTGAGTTCCCGGTAAAGGCCGATATACATCCATCCAGCACATCCCGTATCTCATCAACACCCTCTCCGGTCAAGCCCGAGGCGATAATCGTCCTGAATCCGGCCAGGGAATATGCGTCAAACAAATCCTTTACATCTATAAGGTCTGACTTGTTGAGCACGATAATCGGTTCTATATGCCTGTTCACAGCTATAGCTGTAAGGCGATCACATAGCAATGTATTGGGCTTTGGATCACAGCCTGAAATAACAATGATAAGCTTGTCTATATTTGCAACCGGAGGCCTGTTCAGAAAACTCTTTCTCGGTAGGATCTCCTCGATAGCATTTTCAGAATTTAAATGCTCGTTTACGGATATAACTACCCTATCTCCTACAAGAGGAGTTACTTTTTCTTTTCTGAATACACCCCTTGCTTTACACTCATATATGCCTGTGGCGGTTTCCACATAGTAGAAACCGCCTATACCTTTAATAATTATTCCGTTTTCTTTGTTTCCGATATCCATCTATATACCCTTATTCACTATATACCTTATTCGTATACATACAGAGTTATAGTTTCACTGGTGGCTCTCTTAACGCCCTCTGCAGGGTCTGACTTTGCAACAGTGCCGGAAGTTCCCGAAGTGATACCCGAAAGCGGGTAAGTCTCCACAGATACATTGTTGAATCCGCTTGAGGCAAGCTTAGCCTTAGCCGCATCAACTGTCAGGCCTTTTACAGCCGGAACAGCAACCTTAGAGGCTATCTGATAAGTCTTAACATCGGAAAGGACAGCAGGTGATTTTGTAAAGTCTCCTGTTGCGGTGTATACAGTAGTACCGCCGAGGGTAACAACTATACTTTTTCCGGTGCCTGAATTTGTAAGTTCATATGTGTATGTGCTTCCATCACATCTTATCGACTTTGAGTCATATCTCTCATTATCAACAAATACTTCAAGGGTCTTTACCTCTCCGTCAAGGTTCGGAAGCGTTATCTTGATGCTCGCAACACTGTTGGCGGCCTTACCTGAACTTATAACTATATCAACCTTCGTACCCTTAGGAGCTCTCTCTCCCTCATCAAGGCTCTGGTAAATTACCTGACCTGCAGGTGCATCGGAGTCCTCTTCTGTAACTCTGCCGAGCTTGAGGCCGACACTCTCGAAGAACTCTTTTACTTCTTCGGGGTTGTTTTTGTAGTTAAGCTTCACTACGCCCGGTACCTCAACATCATTCTCGTTTATATCGGTTGAGATATATACGGTGATAGTAGCAGAGGTATCAGCCTTCGTTCCCTCAGCCGGATCAGAGCTTATAACCGTACCCGGTTCAAGGGAGTCGTCATACTGTTGGATCGGATTTATGTTCGAGAATCCGGCAGCCATAAGAGCAGCCTTGGCAGAGCTGAATTCTTCTCCCTTAATCTTCGGAACAGTAACCAAAGATCCGCCCGAAACAACCTCGAGCTTTATAGTGCTGCCCGGCTTAGCCTTAGCACCGCCGTAAGGACTTTGCTTACAGATCTGTCCTGCCTGATATGTTGTGGAAGTTACATATTTTACTTCGAACTCCCAATCGCTTGTGTATTTGGAATTTCCTTCTACTTCCTCAGCATAGTTCTTGCCAAGCAAATCAGGAACCTCTATCTTATCATTCTTAAAGATATCGGTAAACAATGCGAGGAAGATAATAACGAGTATGATAACTGCAAACAGCGCAGACATAACACCGACAAGAACCGGTAAGGTCTTATTGGGTTCTTCATCTTCATCATACTCATCATCCGGAGTCAAAGGATGAGCCTGTGGTTTTGCCGCACCTGCGAGAGAAGCTGATGTAACAGCCTGCTGGCTTATAAACTTCGTAGGCTCCTTGTCTACGAAATAGCTGTAGTCGAACTTAACAGCAGGGTTTCTTCTGAATTCATCCAGATCAAGAAGCATCTCTGCTGCTGACTGATATCTGTCTTTTGTATTCTTTTGCATAGCCCTGAGGGTTATCTGCTCAAGTCCCACCGGGATTTGAGGGTTAATATCCCTCGGATGAACAGCCTCATTCTGAAGCTGCATGATAGCAACTGAAACAGCGCTGTCAGACTCAAACGGAAGTTTTCCGGTAATCATCTCATATAAAACAACGCCGACGGAGTATATATCTGCCTTATCATCAGTTATCTCGCCACGAGCCTGTTCAGGGCTTATATAGTGAACAGAACCTATGGCGCTCTCTGTCATTGTCCTTGTTTCGCCCCTTGAGAAGCGTGCAATACCGAAGTCTGTAACCTTAATATTGCCGTTCTGGAGAAGCATTATATTGTGTGGCTTTACATCCCTGTGTACGATACCCTTATCATGCGCATGCTGTAAAGCTCTCAAAATCTGAGTTGTAAAATGTACAGCTTCTTTCCAATTTATTACCTTTTGCTGCTCAATGTACTCCTTAAGAGTTATACCCTCGATGTATTCCATAACGATATACTGGAGCCTGTCACCGAAAGATACGTCATATACCTTTACTATGTTAGGATGACTAAGCACAGCAATAGCCTTGGATTCATTCTTGAATCTTCTTCTGAACTCCTCGTTTGCAAGGAACTCCTCTTTAAGAATTTTAATCGCTACTATCCGATCATCGATATTGTCGTAGGCTTTATAAACTACAGCCATGCCGCCTACTCCGATTATCTCTCTGATTTCGTAACGACCATCAAGTCTCTTTCCTACATAACTATCCATTTTCGCACTCTCCTGTGAAGATTACACTGTTATCAATATGCAGCAACAACAACGGTTATGTTATCCCCGCCGCCGTTTTCATTCGCCATGTCAACAAGCGTATCCGCAAAATCAGCGTGTGGTTTATCACAAACAACACGATATATATCTGTGGTATCTACAAAATTAGTCAATCCGTCCGTACAAATAAGAAGTACATCTTCTTTCGTTGTATCCTCTACATTGAAGTCGGCCTTAATCTCTTCATCAACACCCAAAGCTCGTGTTATAAGATTTTTACGTGGATGTCTCCTGGCTTCGTCGGGGGTTATCTCCCCTTTCTCAACCATGTCCTGGACAACCGAATGATCCTTAGTAATTTGCCTTATTTCATTCTTTGACACAAGGTAGGCCCTGCTGTCACCGGCGTGGGCAACATAAACTGCGCTGTGTGTTATTATCGCCGCAACAACCGTCGTGCCCATTCCCTTGAGTTCCGAATTGGCACTCGCCAAATCGAAGATCTCATAATTGGCATTGGTTATAGCTGTGATAAGCAAGTTTTTTATGGAAGATGAAGTCATTCCGTCACGGTAGCCCGATGTTATTCTCTCGGAAATACTCTTTACCGCCGTAGAGCTTGCAATACTGCCCCCGGCGCTTCCGCCCATACCGTCACATACAACGACCCACGCAACACCGTTTTGAAATTCTCCGGCAGCATATGAATCCTGGTTTGAGCTTCTTACTTTTCCGATATCTGTTTTGGCTACTATTCTCATAACATCTCCTCCTTTCTTGAATTTCTCCTCAGCTGTCCGCAGGAGGCGTTTATATCTCCTCCGAGACTCCGTCTTACGGTGGTCGTTATGCCACCGCGGGTGAGTATGTCAGAAAATTCTTCAACCCTTTTGGCTGAACTCCTCTTATAATCATTTTCCCGTACTTCATTAGCCGGTATCAGATTTACATGGCAGAGAATACCCTTTAAAAGTTTAACAAGCTCCATCGCACATTCGTCGGTATCATTGATGCCGCTCATCATCGCATATTCAAAAGAAATACGCCTGTTTGTCGCTACTGTGTAAGCCCTGCATGCTTTGAGCAATTCATCGATGTTCCACTTCTTATTCACCGGCATAATGCGTGTTCTGATCTCGTCATTCGGCGCATGAAGTGAAACCGACAATGTAAACTGAGGATGTTTCTCTATAAGATCATATATCCTCGGCACAATACCGCAGGTTGATATGGATATGTGCCTTGCGCTTATATGCTTGCCGTTCTCATCGGTTATGAGATCTAAAAACTTAAGTACATTGCCATAGTTTTCAAGCGGTTCTCCCATACCCATAAGGACTATATGTGAAACACGGATATCTTTGTTATCTCGCTCTATAGCATATATCTGAGACAGCATCTCCGAAGGAAGCAGGCTTCTCACACAGCCGTCCAGGGTCGACGCACAAAAAGAGCACTTCATGTTGCAACCTATCTGTGTTGATATGCATACTGAATATCCGTATTTGTACTTCATCAGTACAGACTCAACAAACTCTCCGTCGTTCAACCTGAACAAATACTTAATCGTACCGTCAAGGGCTGAAACAAGCTTTCTCTCTATGAGGCAATTCTTAATCTCAAACCGCTCGTCAAGCGAAACACGCAGATCCTTCGGGAGATTTGTCATCTCATCAAAGTTTTCAGCGTTCTTTTGATGTAACCAGGAATAAATCTGCCCCGCCCGGAACTTCGGCAATCCCGCTTGTGAGATAACCTCTTGCAATTCGGAGAGTGACAAGGATTTTATATCGTCTCTCATTTTTGCCTTTCCTTTTTCAACACTGCAAAGAAAAATCCATCACAGTCATACAAATGCGGCATAACAGTCATCATATCCGTTTTTGTAAACTCTTCGTGCTCAAAGAGGAACCTCTCGACCACTCGTTCGTTTTCATTCGGATTAAGTGAACAGGTAGAATATACCAATGTTCCGTTTTCCTTTAAATACCTTGCCGCATTGACCAAAATATTATACTGTAAAGAGGGCAAATAGTCAATGTTTGTAGCCATTTTGTAACGTATTTCAGGCTTTTTTCCGATAATGCCCAGGCCTGAACAAGGTACATCGCAAAGAACCCTGTCTGCCTGCGGTAAATTCTCATTAAATACCGATGCGTCGCCTACCTGTGCTCTTATTATGTCGATACCGAGTCTCTTTGCTCCGTCCTCTATCAACTTAACACGATGCTCATAAAGATCAAAAGCATATACTGTGCCTTTATTCTTCATCATCTCGGCTATCGTAAAGCTCTTCCCTCCCGGTGCGGCACACAAGTCAAATACAACTTCTCCGCTTTGGGGATCGAGCGCTTTGCAACACATCTGTGAGGATTTGTCCTGTACGTGGAACTCTCCGTTCTTATATGCCTCACTTTCTTCTACGGCACCTTCTTCATCAAAGACACCGCAAGCCGTATCGGTATCCTTTTTCAAAGTATTTATTTTTAAAGTGTTTATTCTCGTATATATCTTTTGTCTGCCGAGGGAGTGCTCCATTATGCCCTTTGCGTTTTCAATACCGTAAGACGATATCCACAAATCAACAAGCCACTTTGGATTTATATTTTGCTTTGTGTGCAGTATAAAATAAATATTTCTTAAAACACTACAAGCTTATGCCAAAGATGCAAACATCTAGAAACCTGGAGGCAAGGAACCCATCTTCAGATGTGTCGTGGAGATGATGAAGAATTGTCAGACA
>CAZIHW010000136.1:0-2982 GCA_964539045.1 uncultured Eubacteriales bacterium
AGACCTATAATAACATTAACCCCTGAATCATGAAGGTTGAGCGCATGTGCATGACCCTGTGAGCCATAACCTATAATTGCAACTGTTTTTCCGTCAAGTCTTGAAAGGTCACAATCTTGCTGATAAAAAATTCTGTTAGCCATAATAATTTCTCCTTTATGTATTTTCAAATTTATATTTTTCAAATATAGTGCTGAATTAATTTTATACTACTGAATTAATTTGCGTCCGGGACGTCCAACATGCGGGAACTTCCCTTACGAAGGGCAACCACTCCGGTACGACACATTTCTATAATACCACATGGTTTTATAAATTCTATGAATGCATCGATTTTTGATGAAGAACCGGTAACCTCTATGCACAGAGCATCCACTGCATAATCAATAATCTCCGCCCTGAAAATGTCCACTGCCGAAAGAACAGTCTGGTGATTATCGGCAGTATTTTTTATTTTGATAAGCATGAGTTCTCTCTCGAGTGAATTTTCCTCTTCAAGAACCTCTACTTTCTTTACATTGTAGAGCTTTCTGAGCTGGTTCAGCATTTGCATTTTAGCATATCCGTCACCGCTCATTGAGATGGTTATACGTGAATACTCGGGGGACTCTGTCACACCAACGGTAAGAGCATCGATGTTGAATCCGCGTCTTGTAAACATGCTTGTGACTCTTGTAAGCACACCGAACTTGTTGTCTACATAGACAGCTATTACGAACTTGTTGTTATCATTGTTCGCCATCAATCCTCACCGCCTTTCGGTATTGATGTGATCATATCATCTATTGCTCCTCCCGGAGGCAGCATAGGAAATACGAGTTCTTCCTTATCGATACGGCAATCTATAAGATTTACACAATCCGAGTTGTATGCCTCCTTAAATGCCGCTCTGAATTCCTGAACAGTCTCCGCAACCACACCCTTAGCTCCGAAAGCCTCGGCGAGTTTAACATAGTCAACATGCCTGTTTTCGAGGTCTGTGCTTGAATAGTGTTGGTCGAAGAAAAGCGTTTGCCACTGCCGTACCATTCCGAGAACCTTATTATTCATAATGACAATAGTCAACGGTATCTTTTCGGTAACCGCGGTTACCAGCTCATTCATGTTCATGCCGAAGCTTCCGTCACCCGTGATAAGTACGGTTTTCTTTCCGGTAGCCACTGCCGAACCTATAGCTGCTCCGAGTCCGAAGCCCATGGTTCCGAGACCGCCGCTCGATATGAAGGTTCTGGGGACACTTACATTTATGTATTGGGCTGTCCACATCTGATGTTGTCCTACATCCGTAGCAATAATTGTATTTTCATCTTTGATGAGATTTATCTCATCCATAACAGCACGCGGTGTGAGACCGGCTCCGACTACGTCGTTTTCAGCCTCCTGTTCTCTGAGAAGACGGATTGTCTCCTGCCACTTAGGTCTTTCCTTCTTTTCCACCTCATCTATGAGCTGTCTCAGTGTTACGGTAAGGTCTCCCCTGATACCCAGGTAGGCATCAACATTCTTATTGATTTCAGCGAAATCAACATCTATGTGAACTATATCTGCCTTTTGTGCAAACTTTGATACGTTTCCGGTAGCCCTGTCACTGAAACGTACACCCACCGCTATAATAACGTCGGCAGTGTTTTGGGCAACGGATGATGCATAGTGTCCATGCATACCTTCCATTCCGAGAAAACGCTCGGAATTAGTGGGAACAGCCGAGATACCCATGAGAGAGCAGCCTATAACACCGTCTATCTTATCTGCCAGTTCTAAGACCATATCTGAGGTTGACGAAGATATAACGCCACCGCCTATATATATGTACGGTCTTTTTTTACCGTTAATAAGCTCCGCTGCTTTCTTTACCTTTTCTTCATTAGGCATAACAGTCGGGAACTTCTCAACCTTCGGAACGGGTGTATATTCAGCCTTTGCAACCTGTATATCCTTAGGTATATCTATAAGCACCGGACCGGGTCTGCCTGAAGTGGCTATTCTTATAGCCTCTCTTACCGTATCAGCGAGCTTATTTACATTATGAACAAAGAAATTATGCTTTGTAATCGGCAATGAAATTCCGGTTATATCTATCTCCTGGAAACTGTCTCTACCTATCAAATTGCAAGGTACATTACCCGTTATTGCGATAAGAGGAACAGAATCAAGCATAGCTGTAGCTATACCCGTTACGAGATTGGTAGCACCCGGACCGGAGGTGGCTATAACGACACCTATACCACCTGTAGAGCGGGCATATCCGTCAGCAGCATGTGCCGCGCCCTGTTCATGAGCTGTGAGTATGTGATTTATCTTATCTCTGTACTCATATAGGGCGTCATATATATCTATAACCTGTCCGCCCGGATAACCGAATACATCCCGAACTCCCTGTTCTATCAATGTTTCAACCAAGATCTGTGATCCTGAAAGTTTCATTATATTCACATCCTTAAAATAAGGAGCAACAAATCAGTCGGCCAGAAGCCTGTTTATGGCACTGACAAGAGCCTTAACAGAGGAAACTATGATGTAGTTGTGCTCACCTACGCCCCATACTCTCTTGCCGTCTGTATTTTTGATCTCAACATAACTTGCTGCTCTGGAATCCGTTTTTTCATCTATAGCATGTTCTGTATATGATTCAAGTGAATACACGTTGCCGACTCGCTGCTTAATAGCGTTGCTTACTGCGTCCAGACGACCGTTGCCCTTTGCAGTCTCAACTACCTTTTCGCCGTTGAAGACCATAGTAACCTCAGCGATGATGCTACCATCGGGCTCCTGTTTGAAGTGACTCTCCGGAACTACGAGCTTTGTCTCTATGTTTATATAATTCTTAGAGAATATATCGAAAACTTCATCAGGCTGGAGTTCGCGATGCTCATGATCGGAAACATCCTTAACCATATATCCGAAGTCTTCCTTCATCCTCTTCGGAAGAACGTAATTAAACTGTGTTTCAAGTATGTAGCCTATGCCGCCCTTACCCGACTG
>CAZIHW010000137.1:0-5116 GCA_964539045.1 uncultured Eubacteriales bacterium
TTATATAGATGTAGGAACCGGGGCCGGATTCCCGGGTGTTGTACTCCTGATAGCAAGACCTGATCTGAATGCAACCTTGCTCGACAGCACAAAGAAAAAGCTTACGGTTATAGAGGAAATCCTGAAAGAGCTCGGTCTTTCGGCAAATATCTTACATAGCAGGGCGGAAGATGCCGCTAAAAAAGCTGAGTATCGTGAGCAATTTGATTTTGTTACCGCCCGCGCAGTTACAAATATGAGAAATCTCTGCGAATATTGTCTCCCGTTTATACATTGCAAAGGTCAATTTATAGCGATGAAGGGTGCCGAAGCAAAAGCTGAGCTTTCCGAAGCGAAGCGCGCTATCGACATTTTAGGCGGAAAAGTTACAGGTTTTGAGCAATTTACGCTTAAGGACTGCGGAGAACGAGCTATAATTACCATTGAAAAAATATCGCAAACTCCGTCAAAATACCCACGTCCTTCGGCACAAATTACGAAAAAGCCCCTTATTTAACATTGTATTTGCGTCCTTTTTGGCGAATTTTGAAAATCGAATATTCTTGAAAAAAGTACAGGCTGAGTTTATCCTAAATTTGCGAGGAAAACTCAGCCTTTTTTCGAGGGGACGTTAAAAATGCTAAATCAATCAAAAGTAAAAAGTGCCGGTCAGATTTTACTTATACCAAATGAATTCATACGATCCAATCCCAATCAACCCAGAAGATACTATCCGTGCTCCGAAATGGAGGAGCTCACCCAAAGCGTAAGAAAAAACGGTATTATACAGCCTATTTCAGTAAAAAAGATAGGCCCTGAAGAATACGAATTGATCGCTGGGGAAAGACGATTGCGCGCAGCGAGAAATGTAGGTCTCAGAACAGTTCCATGCATCATAATGAATGTGGGAGAAACAAAATCAGCCCTGTACAATCTTATAGAGAATCTGCAAAGGGCGGATCTCCATTTCTTTGAAGAGGCTGTCGGGCTTCGGAATGTATTGCGAATAACTGACACGACTCAGGAGGAATTGGCATCAACCATAGGTAAATCTCAATCTTTTATATCAAACAAACTGAGATTGCTCAAACTTACAGAAGAGCAGAGGACAAAAATCATAGAATCCGGATTAACGGAAAGACATGCCCGTTGTCTTTTAAGTCTTGAGACCGATGAGCAACGTGACAGAGCACTCAGTATAATGGCGGACAAGCACTTGTCCGTTGACGAGAGCGAACGCCTTATAAGACAGATAGTGAGTCGGGCAAACAAAAAGACAAAACCTACTATAAAGGTTTTCAAGGATGTCAGACTTTTTATAAATACACTGAATCATGCTGTAGACACTATGCGAAAAGCCGGAATAGAGGCGGATAGCATAAAGAGTGAAACCGACACATATATAGAATATGTTGTCAGGATTCCGAAACTGGACAACCTTGCCATAAAGGTAGAACGAACAGATAGCGCAGATAGTGCAGATAGCGCAACTACAGCAGCTTAACCAGCCATCTCCATCTCATTTTACTCCCCAATATATCCATACGCAACAGAGCTCAGCCATAGCGGTCGGGCTCTATTGCGTTTTTGTTTCACGTGAAACATCACTATTAATTTATTTTAAAACCTTTAAAATATCCTTTTATTGAATATGTTTTTGTGTTAATATATTGTAGTTGATAATTACAAACACACTTTTCGTAGCTATTGTTTGTTATAAACAACAGCACGAGGAAAGGATATATATGGCTAAAACAATATCAATTGTCAATCAGAAAGGCGGCGTCGGAAAAACTACAACAGCCGTTAATATGATAGCTGCTATCGGCTCGCACGGAAAAAAGGTTCTCCTGGTAGATATAGATCCCCAGGGAAATTCCACAAGTGGCCTCGGAATAGACAAAAGGTCGCTCGAAGTTTCTGCCTACGACGTTCTGATAAACAACACCGCTGCCAAAGATGCTATTATAAGCACAAAGTTCAAAAATGTTGATATACTGCCTGCAAACATGAATCTGGCAGGTGCCGAGCTTGAATTGGTAGACATAAGGGGGCGAGAAAGCAAACTTAAAAATGCTCTTCTCTCCGTTTATAATGACTATGACTTTATTTTCCTTGATTGCCCGCCTTCGTTGGGACTTATAACACTTAATGCACTCTGTGCATCAGATACCATAATGGTACCTATACAGTGCGAATATTATGCGCTCGAAGGGCTGTCACAACTTATGGCCACGGTAAGACAGGTTAAACGCCTTTATAATCCGATGATTGAGCTTGAGGGAGTCGTTCTCACAATGTATGACGGCAGACTGAATCTCACTCAACAGGTTGTCGCAGAGGTAAAAAAGTTCTTCCCGAAAAAGGTTTTTTCTTCTGTTATACCCCGCAATGTACGTTTGTCGGAGGCCCCGAGTTTCGGAGAACCGGTTATGTACTATGATAAGGGATCAAAAGGAAGCCGGGCATATGAAGATCTGGCTTTGGAATTTTTAAAATTAAACAGGCAGAGGTGAGTTTATGTCAAAAAAAAGTGGACTTGGCAGAGGGCTGGATGCTCTTTTCACAGACAACTCAGTTGATATCACGGATTCAAAGGGCTCCGCGACCTTAAAGTTAAATGAAATTGAGCCGAACAAGGAACAGCCCAGAAAAACATTTGATGAAAAAGCGCTTGCCGAATTAGCAAGCAGTATAGAGAAAAACGGTGTATTGCAGCCGCTTCTTGTAAGACCTATGGCCGACGGCTCGTATCAACTTGTTGCCGGTGAACGTCGTTGGCGTGCTTCGAGAATGGCAGGTCTTACGGAGGTTCCCGTTGTAATTAAAGAGATGTCAGATGAGCAGGCAATGGAAATTGCTCTGATTGAAAATCTTCAGCGAGAGGATTTAAATCCCATTGAAGAAGCTGAAGGTCTTCAACTCCTTATAGACAGATATCACCTTACACAGGAAGAGGCGGCCGCCCGTGTCGGACGATCCAGACCGGCTATAGCAAATGCACTCAGATTGCTCGGATTACCCGAGGAAATAAGAGTTCTTGCAAGGGACGGAAAAATTTCAGCCGGACATGCCCGTGCTCTTTTGGGATTTGAAAGAAAATCCGACATGATTAAAACAGCAGAAGAGATTGTTCAAAAGGAACTTTCCGTAAGGGACGTCGAAAAATTAGCAAAAATAAGTATTTCGGCTGACAATAAAAAACCGAGAAACAGGAAGACTCGCAGTCGTGATGTATTTTATGATGAAGTCGAGCTATCCCTTTCCGAAGCACTCGGCCGAAAGGTGAAGGTTTTTGTTTCGAAAACCGGCGGTACCGTAGAATTAGAATTCTTTGATAAAGAAGATCTTACTAAGTTAGCAAAACAATTAGATATATAAAGGAGAACCCAAAATGTTAGATATTAAATTGATTCGTGAGAATCCCGATAAGGTAAAAGCAGCTATGAAAACCAGGAACAAGGACATGGATGAACTTGTTGATAAGGTTTTAAAAATAGACATTGAACGCCGTAAAATAACACAGGTAAATGATGCTCTGAAAAAAGAACAAAACGACGCAAGCAAGGAGATTCCTCAAATAAAGAAGGCCGGTGGAGATTGTTCCGAAATATTTGCAAAAATGGCTAAAATAAAAGAGGAAGTCAAGGCAAATGATGAGAAAATAGCCGAACTTGAAAGTACTCAAAAGAAGATCATGTATGAGTTCCCGAATGTCCCGAATGAGACTGTACCCGTAGGAAAAGATGATTCTGAAAATGTTGAAATCCGTAAATGGGGCGAGCCAAGGAATTTTGATTTTGAAGCTAAAGCTCATTGGGATCTCGGTGCAGAATTGGGTATTCTGGATCCGGAAACTGCCGCTAAGGTTACAGGCACCCGTTTTCATTTCTATAGAGCACTCGGTGCTAAATTGGAAAGGTCGATTATAAACTATTACCTGAACACACATACAGAAAACGGATATACCGAAATTCTTCCTCCTTTCCTTGTAAACAGAGATTCAATGACAGGTACGGGTCAGCTTCCGAAATTTGAGGAAGATGCATTCAAGACTACAGAAGATCTCTTCCTTATTCCCACTGCAGAAGTTCCCGTTACAAATATGCATCGTGATGAGATTCTCGATGGTTCAAAGCTTCCTATAAAATACTGTGCTTATTCCGCTTGTTTCCGCTCGGAAGCCGGTTCTGCGGGAAGGGACACAAGAGGCCTTATTCGTCAACATCAATTCAATAAAGTAGAATTGGTTAAGTTTGTAAAACCTGAAAATTCTTACGATGAACTTGAGAAGCTTACCAATGATGCAGAAAGAGTTTTACAGGGTCTCAATCTTCCATACAGAGTTGTAGCACTTTCCACAGGAGACCTTGGTTTCTCAAGTGCAAAGACATATGATATTGAGGTTTGGATGCCTTCATACGGAAGATATCTTGAGATCTCCTCCTGCTCAAACTTTGAAGATTTCCAGGCAAGACGTGCCTCTATCAGATATAAAGATAACGCAGGTGATAAGGCAGCTCTCGTTCATACACTTAACGGATCCGGCGTTGCTATCGGAAGAACGGTTGCAGCTATATTGGAAAATTATCAGAATGAAGACGGCAGCATAACCATTCCCGAAGTTCTAAGACCATATATGGGCGTAGATAAGATTGAAAAAATATGTAAATAATGAAAATGCAGTAAAATTACACATGTGCAGTAAAATGACACATATGCAGTAAAATAAAAAGCTCTTTGCAGAATATCTGCAAAGAGCTTTTTTGTTCTCTTTAGTTTTCGTCCGGCGCCTTTAATCTTCCTTCGGTGTTATTTTTCCATATCTGGAAAGGCCTTCTGCATCGGACCTCGGGGCACGTGCGGGAGCATCTACATGCCTATCCTCTCTCGGTCCCCTTGATTTGTTTGAACGTCCCTTGTTATAACCGCCGCGTCCGCCGTTGTACGGTCTCTTCGGGTTTTTAGGAGATACGCCTTCTGCCAATGCAATTACAACTTTTCTGTCGGCATCTGATCCGACTGAATAAGATACAACATCCTCAATAGAAGATATCTCGGTATGAATAATTCTTCTTTCGAATGGATTCATAGGCTCAAGAGCTACTGATCTTCCATACCTTTTAACCTTACCTGC
>CAZIHW010000138.1:0-2069 GCA_964539045.1 uncultured Eubacteriales bacterium
CGGTCGTGATATTCCTATTATGGCAATGGGACCTATCTGCATAACACCCGAATTGAAACGACAAGGGTACGGTAAAGCGCTTCTGGATTATTCCCTGGAAAAAGCAGCGGAACTCGGCTGTGGTGCACTATGCTTCGAGGGGAACATCGATTTCTACGGAAAAAGTGGCTTTACTTATGCAAGTGATTTCGGTATCCGTTATCACGATTTGCCTGAAGGTGCGGATTCATCATTCTTTCTCTGTAAAGAATTAATCCCCGGATATCTCGACGGTATTACCGGAGAGTATGCACCACCGCAAGGCTACCTTGTAGATGAAGAAGAAGCCGAAGAATTTGATAAAACCTTCCCTCACAAAGAGAAACTGAAGCTTCCGGGACAAATTTTCTGAGTAAACGAAAAAAGGAGCAGTGACCGTTACAGGTCACTGCTCTTGTTCTTTAGCCGTCGGGCCGGCGTATTCTACTGTTGCCGTTTTTCCAGATTATTCTACTGTTACTGATTTTGCAAGGTTGCGCGGTTTATCTATATCGCATTTTCTTGCTTTTGCAGTGTAATAACCGAGAAGCTGGAGAGGAACGACTTCAAGAGAAGGCATAATAAGAGGATGCGTCTTAGGTATACAGATCATATGATCACAACTGCCTGCGCATAATGACTTGTTGTCTTCTGTTGTTATGCAAAGAACCTGGGCACCTCTTGACCGAACCTCTTCTGCGTTGCTTATAGTCTTTTCAACGAGCCTTTCGCAACAGCAAAGTGCGATTACGTTCGTTCCCGGCTCAATAAGGGATATGGTTCCGTGTTTAAGTTCACCGGCTGCATATGCCTCTGAGTGTATATAGCTTATTTCCTTGAGCTTAAGTGAAGCCTCAAGAGCAACAGCATAGTCGGTATTGCGTCCTATGAAGTATGCGTGTTCAATACCTGCATAACGCTCTGCAGATAACTTTATTTCATCTTCAAGCTCGAATATCTTTTCTATCTTTTCAGGCAGAGTCTGAACCTCTTTTATAATCTCTGCTGCGACACTCTCCGTTATGGTACCGTGAGCGAGAGCAAATTTTACAGCGAAGAGATAAATCAAAGTGAGCTGTGTGCTGTAAGCTTTTGTGGTGGCAACTGAAATTTCCGGTCCTGCCCATGTATAAAGGACATCATCGCTTTCAGATGCTATAGACGATCCAACCACGTTTACTATGGAGATAGTACGTGCGCCCCTCTTTTTTGATTCACGAAGAGCTTCCAACGTGTCTGCAGTTTCACCGCTCTGACTTATGAGAATAACCAAAGTATGCTCATCTACGAGCGGGTATCTGTATCTGAATTCAGAAGCAACATCTACTTCTACAGGAATGCGGGCAAGTTCTTCTATAACATACTTGCCGACTACGCCTACATGATAAGCAGAACCGCAAGCAGTTATGAAAATACGATTATAACCCTTTATCTCTTCTTTGGTAAGTGATATACCGTCAAGATTTATATTGCCGTTTTCATCGATACGGGGAGATATCGTTTTTCTGATGGCATCCGGCTGTTCCTTGATCTCTTTTATCATGAAATGAGGATAGCCGCCCTTTTCTGCAGCATCTACGTCCCAGGTAACCTTTTCTATGTCCTTGCTTATTTTATTGCCGTTATTATCGAAAAATTCAACACTGTCCTTGCCGACAACAGCAAGTTCGTCATCCTGCATCTTATAGATGTCCCTCGTATGGGCGAGTACGGCGGTTATATCGGAAGCTATGAAGTTGCCCTTGTCACTGAGAGCAACAATGAGCGGGCTGGACTTTTTAACGCAGACTAATTTATCTGCTACGTCCTTACAAATAATTCCGAGAGAATATGAACCCTGGAGCTTTTTGATTGTATTCAAAACAGTTTCGAGGAAATCCCCGGTATAACAGTCTTCAAGAAGATGAGCCACAACCTCTGTATCTGTTTCGCTGTGGAATATATATCCCTTGGCTTTCAGATCGCTTTTGAGCTCAGCGAAATTCTCAATTATACCGTTGTGCACAACGGCAAACTTTCCGGATTTGCTGTAATGCGGGTGGGCGTTTTCG
>CAZIHW010000139.1:0-3980 GCA_964539045.1 uncultured Eubacteriales bacterium
GTTCGGAATTTGGGTTGAACCGGAAATGGTCAACGCCGACAGTGAACTTTTCAGAAAACATCCCGATTGGGCTTTGGGAATTCCCAACAGACCTCACTCGGAGGGACGCAATCAGCGAATATTGGATCTTACCAGAAAAGATGTTTGTGACTATATAATAGAAAGTATGACGGACGTTTTCTCAAACTACGGTATATCCTATGTTAAATGGGATATGAACCGAATAATGTCGGATGTCTATTCCTCGTCATTGCAGCCTGAGAGGCAGGGCGAGGTGGCTCACAGATACGTCATGGGTCTTTATCAAGTCATGAAAACCTTGGTTGACAGATTCCCGGACATACTCTTTGAAGGATGTGCATCCGGGGGTAACAGATTCGACTTAGGGCTATTGTGTTATTTCCCGCAAATTTGGGCCAGTGATAACACGGATGCTCTTTGCCGTGTGAATATGATGACAAACTACAGCTACGGATATCCGATGTCTACGATAAGCGCACATGTCTCTGCATGTCCGAATCACCAGACACTCAGGACAACACCGCTGGATACGAGATTTAATGTCTCGGCGTTTGGCATTTTAGGATATGAATGTAATTTATGTGATATGTCCTCCTCGGAGCGGGGCGAGATAAAACGACAAATATCCGTATATAAAAAGTACAGAGGATGTTTGCAATTCGGAGATTTTTACAGAGGAAGAAACGGAAATATTCACGAGTGGACTGTCGTGGATAAGGATAGAAAGACAGCTATAGGTATGCTTATGCAAGAGCTTGTTGTGCCTAACATGCAGACCCATAGATTTTTTGCAAAGGGTCTTGATGAAAATGCTGATTACCGGTTTACGGGAGAAGCGCCGAAGATAAATATAAAGAGATTCGGCGATCTTATAAATGCAGTTTCACCGGTACATATAAAGAACGGCTCTGTGGTTCAAAATATTATATCAAGAGTATATAAGATGCCCGGAGAAACAGAGGATTACACGGCCAGGGGAAGTACTCTTATGAATGCAGGTGTCAGTTTGAGCCCCGCATTCTCGGGAACAGGATATTCCGAAGGAGTCAGATACTTCCAGGACTTCTCATCAAGAATGTATTTTATGCAAAGAAAGAAACAGATAAAGAAGTGATATAAATGCCTATAAAAATACCCACCGATCTGCCAGCGAAAAAGGTTTTAAACTCAGAAAATATATTTGTTATGACCGAAACGAGAGCGGGAAAGCAGGATATACGACCGCTTAAAATCCTTCTTCTTAATCTCATGCCTAAGAAGATAGAAACCGAAACTCAACTATGTAGGTTGTTATCAAACACACCGCTCCAGGTAGAGCTTGAGCTCTTACAGGTCTCGTGCCATGAGATAAAAAATACATCGCAGGATCACATGCTTGCATTCTACAAGACCTTTTCCGATGTAAAAGATCAGAACTTCGACGGCATGATAATCACAGGGGCACCCGTTGAGCAAATGCCTTTCGAAGAGGTGGACTATTGGAATGAACTGTGTGAGATAATGGAGTGGAGCAAGACCCATGTCTGGTCCACATTCCACATATGCTGGGGTGCGCAGGCCGGACTCTATTATCATTACGGAATAAAGAAGCATGACCTGGATAAGAAGCTCTTCGGTGTTTTCCCGCATAAAGTTGAAAAGAAGAGCTCTATGCTGTTTCGAGGTTTTGATGATACTTTTATGGTGCCGCAATCACGTCATACAACTGTAGACAGAAAAGATATTGAAGCCGTACCGGAGCTTAAGATTCTGGCCTCTTCAAAAGAGGCGGGGGTATATGCTATCTCCACCAAAAAGGGAAGACAGATTTTTATAACGGGTCACTCCGAATATGATGCCGATACCCTATACAATGAGTATAAGCGGGATGTTGATGCCGGAAAGCCTATAGAAAAACCTGTAAACTATTTCCCGGGAGATACGGTAACCTCAAGGCCTCCCGTAACATGGCGCTCCAGTGCAAACCTTTTGTACTCGAATTGGCTAAACTATTTTGTATACCAGAATACGCCGTACGATATAACCGACATAAAGTGAGTTAAAGCTAAATTACAAGCAAGGGCTAAAAGTCTAAGTTCTAAGCAATTGAAAATAAATCTAATTAGTAGTAGAATGCTTAATGGAAAATATGAGGCTAAGCTAATATTGGATTATCAGAAAGGATATGCAAAGAAAAATGAAGTTCTTAATTGAAACATCAGCAAGACATGTACACGTTACAAAAGAGGCACTTGAAATACTCTTCGGTGAGGGATATGAGCTTACGGTTAAGAAAAATCTTTCTCAACCGGGCCAGTTCGCCAGCGAAGAGAGGGTTGCCGTTATAGGATCTAAGGGACAGTTCCCGGCAGTATCCATACTCGGACCGGTTCGTCCTGAAACACAGGTAGAACTTTCTGCTTCAGACGCACGTTCCATCGGTGTTGCAGCTCCGATTCGTGAATCCGGAGATATAGCAGGTTCAGGGGCTTGCAAGTTGGTAGGTCCTAAGGGTGAAGTCGAGATATCAGAAGGCGTTATAGTTGCTAAGCGCCATATCCATGCAACTCCCGAAGATGCTGCTGCACTCGGCGTATCGGATAAGGAAATAGTAAATGTTAAAGTCGAATCTGACGGCCGCTCACTTATTTTCGGTGATGTTGTAGTTCGCGTAAGCCCCAAATATGCTCTTGCAATGCATATTGATACAGATGAATCAAATGCTGCAGGTGTTACTCCGGGCATGCAGGTAGAGATAGTAAAATAATGTTTTTTAAAAGAGTGTTTATATGACTGAATTCCAGAATGAGATGACAGTCAGGCTCTATGACGAGAACAGTTATGAAAAAGAATTTACCGCCTGTGTGCGATCTTGCATACAGAGCGGTGATTTTTTCAAGATAGAGCTTGATAGAACTGCCTTCTTTCCCGAAGGCGGCGGACAACCCGGAGATTCCGGCACATTAAAATATTTTGTAGGCACAGAAAAAAGGCATTCCGATGTATTTGATACTCAAATCAAAAACGGGGTCATCACTCACTATGCCTCAAAGCCCATACCTGAGGGTACGGATGTTATAGGATCTATAGACTTTGAGAAGAGATTTGTTCGCATGCAATGTCACAGTGCAGAACATATTGTTTCGGGGTTGGTAAATTCCGTTATGGGTTTTGACAATATCGGATTCCATCTCACAGATGAATACGTCACCTGTGACTACAACGGAATAATGACGTGGGAAGATATAAAAGACCTGGAAAAGCGTGCAAACTCTGTTGTTTTCTCAAATCTTGAAATAAAAGCCGCATATCCGTCTGCAAAAGAGCTCACATCAATTGATTTCAGAAGCAAGTTGGATTTTGATGAGGCAGATTTCTCGGAGGGGCGTGTCCGTATAGTTACAATCCCCGGAGTGGATTGCTGCGCCTGCTGTGCCCCTCACGTTAAAAGGACGGGTGAGATAGGGCTGATAAAGATAATAAACTTTGAAAAGAGTCATGGCGGCACAAGGCTTCATCTGCGTGCAGGAATTACCGCACTTAGGGATTATGATGAGAAACAGAATCAGGTTTTGAAAATAATAAACTTGTTGTCTGCACGTCAGTTTGAAATTGCCGATTGTGTAGAACAGTTGCAGCGCTCAAATTCGCAGTTGAATTATGATCTTTCCGAAGCTTCCAAGGCGATAGCCGCAGCGAAACTCGATGCCATAGACAGAGTGGTTGACGGCAATTTGGTTGTATATATGCCCGGGGCAGACACTGATACACTCAGGAGTTTGGCCAACGGCGGCAAGGAAAAATGTGATGGAATAGTTGTGGCCCTTACGGAGTGCGACGGAGGATTCCGATATATCATCACAACTTCTGATAAGGATATAAAGCTTAAAGGTCTTTCAAAGGAATACAATGCATCCCTTTCGGGAAGGGGCGGCGGAAAAGACGATATGATTTCCGGCGTATTTTCAGCAACTCTTTCA
>CAZIHW010000140.1:0-8108 GCA_964539045.1 uncultured Eubacteriales bacterium
CATTGACAACATTCCCGCTCTTTGATAAAATACTTTAGCAAATTATATACGGAGACGTATCGAAGTGGTCATAACGGGGCTGACTCGAAATCAGTTAGGGAGCAATCCCCCGCGAGTTCGAATCTCGCCGTCTCCGCCAAAAAGTCCAGTAAATCCAAGGGTTTGCTGGACTTTTCCTTTTTCTCACAGAGCCGTCTTTCTTGCCGAAAACGAGGCAAAATGGGCTTGTTTTCGGTCAGTTTTTCACGTTTGCAAGAACCGGTGCCCCTCAAAAGCCCTTATGTATCAAGGCTTTTCGAGGTGTGACTTGGATTTATAATCCAAATGACTGTAAATATTAGCTGTCACGCTTGAAATACTGGGGCGGAACCTTCTCCGTCAGCCATACGCCGTTGACAGATAAATAGAATTTATATCCGTCGCGGAACATTTTATTGGCACGGATTCTGTATATTACGGGCTTGCCGTGGCGAGCCCCGACCTTTTCCGCAGTCGCATAATCAGAAGAGAGATGAACGTAAAGACGGGATTTCGGAATCAGACCATTCTCTTCAATCGAAGATACGTATTTCTCCCCTGTGCCGTGATATAAGTGCCTGGGAGGTTCTTTTGATTCAAGTTCAACATCCACTGGGATGGAGTGACCCTGGTTTGCCCGGATCAGACTTTTATCCTCATTAAAGGAATAACGCATCTTTTCATCCGTGCTTACGATTTCCTCAAGCATTTCCATCGTAAACGGCTGCTTTTCGGCAATGCCGACGATGAGCTCGTCGACATTTGCCCAGCCGTGCTCATCTAGCGTAATGCCGATCTCTTCCGGCTTGTGGCGCAGTATCAACGCAATAAACTTGCTTGTTTCCTTAATAGACATTTTACACCTTTCTGATTATTTCCTTGTACTTTTCGATTGGAAGTGCGGTTTCGGTAGAATTCTTATCAAAGACTCTGACAACCTCGACTTTTGTTTCTCCCTGAGAGGTATTTACTATCACTTTATCTCCGACTTTGACATCCGGAATATTGCAAATATAATCGTAGCTGTGACTACCGGTACTAAACACAACCGCAGCAAAGTGTGCTGATACAGTCTTTTCCCTTGAAGGATATTTAACCTTATAGCTATTGCATACGATTTCAGCAACTTTTTTTCCGTACAAACACAAATCGTCAAAGTCTATGCTGTCGAAAACCACGGTCGCAGAATCATTTTTTAGAATTCTTCCGTTGATTTTAATCTTTGTGCAATTAACCGTTTTTGCGGTTATTGTATCAAGCATACCGCAAAAATGTGCTTCAGGAGACGTGACAAAGAATTTCAGCGGATACTTTTCTCCGTCCTTCGGGACCATTCTGAAGCAAAGCGAGTATTCGCCGTTTTTAAGCTTTTTGATTTTCATTTCAAGCAAACGGTGCTTTTTGTGCCTGTGTGATATGATGCACCCAAGATTGTAATGGTTTACCGTTCGTTTCGGCTTAACGTAGGACGTCTGTGGCAGTATCTCCTCAATTGCCGAGCCGATTCCGTCGGCAACCTTTACATCACCGTAATGGTCATCCTCGAGCATTCTCATTTTAATTGCAAATTCAGCCTGTAGATAATAAAAGTATGCAGCATCAGGTTCGGCATCGCAATCAATGCCGTCACGGAAAAGATTTCCTGCCCGCAAAGCGATATCCGCAAATTTGCAGTCAAACTGTCCCTTGTACATATACTTGATATTCTCGTCATACAGTTCCCATATCATTGAGGACGCAATTTTGTTGTTTTTAGGGACTCCGTATCCGTTACGGAACATATCTGCAAGCTTATACCTCGACTCATAAACATACCCTGCTGCACCGATTGAAAAGTATTTGAATGCTTTTTCATATTCCGGCTCGCCATTCGTACATCTGCCGTAATAATAGATATATCCGAGTGTGTTGGCAAGGAACGGATTTTCATCTTGCTCCATCAGCTTCAACAGACACTCACGTGACGTAACCCAGTCACACAGGAAAGCACGGTTTCCGCCGTAGCAACCGTATGCTTTGGCATAGAGTGCTGCCTCATTATCCTTAACGCAAAGTTCCTCTACATACTGAACAAACAACTTCAGCTCGTCATTGGTAGCCCTTTCAAGCATACTGCCTTTATCAAAGCTCTTAATATAATATTCTTTGATGCCATCATCGTACTGCCTTTCTGGGACGGGCAATCTCAGCAATTTCTGAATATTAACGAGTTCTTCAATCATTTCCGAATAGTCGTTTTCACCGTCATAAATGCAATTATCAATTCTGTCAATGGCGTCCCAAGTAAAAAAGCCTTCAGACGGCAAATAACGGTATCCATCTGTTCCAGCATCATATATTACAGGATGAAAATAAGAAAACACACCGTCTAAATCATATAGATAAGGCTTAAGCCATTCTTCTTTGAACCGTTCAGCAGGCATACCGTTCGCTTTTTTGAGTACGACAATTAAATCTTCAATGGTGAGTGAATACTTCTCTTTTTCCTGAATTCTCTGTGGAGGGAAGGCGTCACCGATTACGTCTTTTCCACAAATTTCATAACGGGCAAACTTCTTTACCGTTTCATCATCAATTATTATCGGTTCGATATATTCAGCTTTTTCTTTTGGGACCCAAAAAGTTTCCCATTCATCATCAAGATCCTCGACATCAAATGAAGTTTCGGTCACGCCGACAATTCTTCCGTAGATATATCCATCTTCGGGGGAATCATAACCAATCATATCGCCTATTTCAAATTCTCTCATTTTACACCTCAATTTCGGCTTTTGAAAAAAACATATATACGACTACTTACAACATTTTACCATGCTTTTCTCAAAATTTGAACATAAGTAGAAAATTTCAGACTTTCATAAAAAATATTTTTCAATGCTGCATTAGGTCCGTGTTAAAAATGAAAACTCCTACGAAACAGCGTTCACAGGAGCAGTCATTCTTTACTTCATAATTCTCATCGTACACGAAAACCAAGTTTAATTAAGACTCGAAATCAGTTAGGGAGCAATCCCCCGCGAGTTCGAATCTCGCCGTCTCCGCCAAAACGGGGCAAGCTTTATATGGCTTGCTCCGTTTTTTTAATCCGCTTGTTATGTTTTAAAGCGTGTCTATGAACACCAATTAAGGTTCTTAGGCTCCTGTTAATATGATAAAAACATTTTAGTCAAGTACGATTCGGCAAATCGTACTTGACTAAATCTCAAATATCCAAAAACAGAAAACAAAAATCATTACCCCCCATCAAACATTCTTCTATCGTGAAAATTGTGGTATGATATGTCATGTGATATTGCATTTTATGAAAGAAACAAAGGAGGCAGTAGTATCTTGAGTACTGTGATACTTTCGTGCTCTACCCTGTCAGATTATGTGGAGGCTGCTCAAAAGACCTGTCATACAGATTTACCGGTTGTTCTTCTGGATCGAAAATACCATGTGGAACCCTCCCGTATGCGGGAGCATATTTTACAGACGATCAGTGAGCTGCCTAAAGAAATCGATACGGTGCTGGTAGCTATGGGATTTTGCGGAGGCTCATGGCAGGATGTAACGGTGCAGAAAAAGCTGGTCATCCCCCGGGTGGACGACTGTGTTTCTCTTGTCATGACCACCAATGACATTGTCAATCCAAACACCAAGCAGATGGGACATATGTATGTTTTTGGCGGAGAGTCAGAGGGTTTTTCTATCGGCGGGATTTATGAGAGTTTGATGAAGGAGCACGCGCCGGAGAAGGCACAAAGCATCTTTGATATGATGTTTGAAAACTATAGGAATGTGGACATTGTTGACACAGGTATCTACGACTGCTATGATCCGAGCTTTGTGGAGACTGTACAGAGGGACGCCGACCGTATTCACGCAGAGCTGAATTATGTGCCGGGCAGCAATCTGTTACTGGAGAAACTGGTCTCCGGGCGATGGGACGATCAATTTTTTATTGTGAATCCAAAAACTCGCATTACACAGGGAGATTTTTTCGATTTATAAACAGAAAAACGCCCCTTTCCCATCAATATTTTTCACCTTATTTCCTATTAAAAATCCTATAAAACAAGCCCCCAAAAAAGCGTCAAAAGTATTGATATTATGTCAAATTTCTACTATAATTTAATTAATTATAATGCAATTTGCATATAAATCATATGCAAATCACGTTTAAATAACATTTTGGTTGAGGTTTTCAAAAGACCTTACTATGGCGAACAATTTCGGGGGTAGCTGAAAAATGAAAGATAAGATCAAACATTTTTTGATGAGTAGTCTAGCCGTTGTTTGTGTCATATGTATCGTCGCCTTCGCGGGTATGGCATCATATTTGAACAAGCAAAACGAACAGGCTGTTGCTCAGTTGGGCAATATATATATGTCCAACATCAATGACCGTATCTCAAAGCATTTTGATGCCATCAGCGATCAATGTCTTGTCCCTATGACAACATTTGCAGAAAACATTCCGCCTATGTGCGAGAACAGCAAAGAGGAGTATCTCAAGTGGATGACATACTACGGCCGCAGCCGTGACTATGACTCTGTAAGCTGGTGTGACGATGAAGGTAATATTGAAACCATATACGGAGATCCGCTTAAGTATTCCGGACCCCCGATATTTTTGGATGCATTGAAAAAAGGAGAAGGCCGTGTTGCTGTCGGATACAACGGATCCGGTGAACAGGTTGTTCTCATGTGTGCACCCGTCAAACTTAATGTTCCGGGTATGGAAGATTGTATTGCTATGATAGGTGAGCTTCCTATCAGCTATTTATCAGATACCCTATCCCTGGAGGATGAGGAATCCCTAGTATATTCTCTTGTTATTCGAGAGGACGGTACTTATGTAGTCCGCAATTCAGCAGCAGTGCGTGACAACTATTTTGACCGGGTTCGTGCAGTATACCAGGATACAGACAGACAGACAAGAGAAGCCTATATTTCCGAGCTTGAAATGGCCATGAAATCAGGTAAGGATTATTCCACCATGGTACAAGTAGACGGTGTGTGGCAGCATATGTATGCATCGAGCTTACCCAACAGTGTGTGGTATCTTGTAACATTTATGCCCTACGGCGCGCTGAACGAATCGGTGGAAACTCTCGGAGATCGCTCAGTCGTTACATCTGCTGTAGTTTGTGTTGTAATATTGCTGTCCTTGGTTGCCGTGTTCCTGAGATACCTCTCTCTGAATCAGGCCCAGGTCAGAGAATTAGAAGAAGCTAAACGTCAGGCAGAGGAAGCCAAAAAAGAGGCGGAAAATGCAAGCAGATCCAAGGGCGAGTTCCTCTCAAATATGAGTCACGATATACGCACACCGATGAATGCCATTGTGGGTATGACAGCCATAGCCACTGCGCATATAGATGATCCTCAACAGGTACAAAACTGTCTGAGAAAGATTACTATGTCCAGCCGTCACCTTCTCGGCCTTATCAACGACGTTCTGGATATGTCTAAGATAGAGAGCGGAAAAATGACGCTCAATGAAGAACTGGTATCCTTGAGGGAGATTGTGGAGAGCACCGTTAATATCGTGCAGCCACAGTTAAAAGCAAAACATCAGAAGTTTAACATCTCCATCTTCAATATTCTGTCGGAGAACGTACATTGCGACAGCGTACGCCTCAGCCAGGTACTTTTAAACCTGCTTTCCAACGCTATCAAATTCACACCGGAGAACGGTACGATAGAGATGGCCCTCCACGAAGAGGTATCTCCGAAGGGAGATGACTATGTACGTATCCGCATTCACGTTAAAGATACAGGCATCGGCATGTCGGAAGAATTCCGAAAACACATATTTGAATCCTTCGCCAGAGAGGACAACAAACGTATCCACCGCACCGAAGGCACCGGACTCGGCATGACCATCACGAAGTATATTGTTGACGCCATGCAGGGAGAGATCTCGGTTAAGAGCAAACAGGGCGTGGGCACAGAGTTCCAGGTATCTCTTGATTTCCTGCGTGCACAGGAAATGATAGAAGACATGATTCTGCCTGACTGGATTATGCTGGTCGTTGATGATGATCAACAGCTATGTGAGACTACCGTAGATTCATTGCGCTCCATCGGAATTCGTGCAGAGTGGGTTCTTGACGGAGAAGATGCCGTAAAGATGGCAACGAAGCACCACAAAGAACATAAAGACTATCACGTCATATTATTAGATTGGAAGCTACCGGATATGGACGGCATTCAAACCGCACGGGAGCTGAGAAAACAATTAGGTGAGGATGTTCCTATCCTTCTTATGTCCGCCTACGACTGGACAGAGATTGAAGATGAGGCACGTGATGCGGGAATAAGCGGATTCCTTATGAAACCTCTCTTCAGGTCTACTCTGTTCTATGGTTTAAAGCCATATGTAGATGCAGAGGATGAGAAAAAAGAACAAAAAGAAAAAGAGGTTCACTTTACCAACAAACGCGTCATGGTTGCGGAAGACAACGAATTAAACTGGGAGATAGCAAACGAACTTCTCCATGATCTCGGCCTTGAATTAGAGTGGGCTGAAAACGGTGCAGTCTGTGTAGAGATGTTCAAAAACTCCGAAATCGGATATTATAACGCTATTCTCATGGATATCAGAATGCCGATTATGGACGGATATGAGGCTACTGATACAATCCGTGCCTTGGATCGTGTGGACGCATCGTTACCAATTATCGCAATGACGGCTGATGCATATTCTGATGATATTCAAAAGTGCTTGAACCACGGAATGAACGCGCATATAGCAAAACCAATAGACATAGACTCAGTTGCACGTCTTCTTAAGAAGTACATTGGCTAGCGATATTAAATTAATATAGGAGGTTTTCACATTGGCATCAAAAAATCAGCATCCATTTGTTTTCGTCCACGGAATGATGGGTTGGGGCGAAGACAAGAAACTCTACAAAGTTTTACCGTATTGGGGAATGGTAACAGGCAACTACATAAAAAGAATGCGCAAGAACGGATATGAAGCGTATATACCGTCAGTTGCACCTATGGGATCTGCATGGGATCGCGCTTGTGAGCTCTATGCACAACTCACCGGTACAACAGTTGACTACGGTGTTGCCCATTCAAAGGAAAAAGGTCACAACCGTTACGGTATGACATTTGGTGCACCGCTTATTCCAAACTGGACTTCCGAAAGGAGTATACACCTTCTCGGTCACTCATTCGGCGGTCCTACAATGCGTATGTTTGTTGAACTTCTCACTAACGGTTCAGAGGCAGAACGAGAGGCAACTCCACCCGAGGAACTCTCTCCCCTTTTCGCCGGAGGTCACGGAGAGCTTGTAAAATCCATCACTGCTATTTCCGCTCCTTTCGACGGAATCACATTTCCGCATGTTTTCCCGATTCTTGTTGATAAGGTTATGATGTATGCCATCCCTACCGTTGCATCAATTATAGGCAATGTAGGCACAAGTCATATCTACGACTTCAAGATGAGCCCATGGGGAATTACAGCTGTCGAAGGCGGAGTTCGTTTCAAGCGCGACATGCTGAATTTTAAGGCAATCCATCATTTTGCAAAAGCTAACGACAATGTATTCTGGGATGTACATATGAATCGTGCTGCAGAGATAAATAAGATGATTTCCACACCTGAGAATCTCTATCTCTTTGCGGTTACCGGTAACGGAACCAAAAAGAATGATGACGGAAATTGGGTGAGAGATTCTATCATGTTCCCTCTCTTTGCTCCTTTTGCAAAGTATCTCGGCAAGTATCCTGATCAAACAATAGCAGGAGTAGAGGTAAATGAGGGTTGGCGCATGAACGACGGTATAGTACCGGTTGAGACAGGCCGCCATCCGACTACGGAACCCTGGTGCGAATTTGAAGAGGTTAAAGGCGCTCCTATAAAGAAAGGTATCTGGCATGCTCTCCCAACAGCTTGGGGTGACCATGGTACTGTTATAGGCGGTTCCCTCTCATTCATAGGAAAGAAAAAGGCGAAGAAATTCATCAAGGTATATGACTATTGGATCGATTTCCTTGATAATCTTCCTGACTGATAAAATATGTCTATAGAATAAGTTAAGAGGCTTTGCCGGTAACGGCAAGGCCTCTTTTTATATTGCGAGTTCGCA
>CAZIHW010000141.1:0-19450 GCA_964539045.1 uncultured Eubacteriales bacterium
ACACCGTTTCGATGGGCTATATCGTTTATCATCTGTGAGATATTATCTATCTTTCCGAACTCAAGTCCACTTTCATACATGCCGCGTTCCTGAAGTTCCATCGCAAATGCTATAACACCTGCTGTAGATATAGCGTCCATACCAAGTTCATCTATCTGTCTGTTCCACCTTAAGATAGCGTCAAGATCGTTATTAAGTATGTTTGGACCCAAAAGACCTAAGGTCTCAAGTTCCGGACCCTTTACATCCTTATCATCTACCATAACACGGCGTGTACACTGCATAACACACGTTGTACATCCGCTGTTCCTTAAAAGCTTTTCCTCTGCCAGAGTTTCACCTGATATATCATCGAAATCATCAAACTTACCCTTTGCAAAGTTCTTTGTTGCGAGAAGACCGCGCGCCTGCATAGGACTTACAAGACCTGCAGTACCGAGTGTCGGAAGCTGTCTGCCTGTAAGCGGATGCTTTTTAAGTGTTCTGCACCACTTTTTGCAAAATGCACGTAAGCTGTCTTCGTCTGCAATAGGAGGATGCTTAAATCCTTTTGCTGTTATAGCTTTGATCTTCTTATCTCCGAATACGGCACCTACACCGCCACGGCCCGAACAACGCTCACCGCTTAGAACTGCTGAATACAGCACCTTGTTTTCACCCGCAGGTCCGATAACAACTTTAGCTGTCTTCTTTGGAAGAGCCTCTTGAGTCGGAGTACATTCAAGACCCCACAAATCAGAAGCGTCTATAAATTCTACATTATCCTCTGTGATATGTAGACGTACAGGAGTTTCACTCTTACCGGTAATTACGCATCCGTCGTAACCACAGCGTTTGAGCATAAGTCCGAAATCTCCTCCGCTGTTCGAGGATGTAACTATACCTGTAAGCGGCGAAATTGTCGAGATATTAAATCTCGATGTGCTCGGCACACCACAACCTGTGAGAGGACCTGTTGTAATAACAATCCAGTTATCTTCATCAAAGGCTGTCATTCCCGGTTTTATATGATGATACAGAATATCACCGGCCATAATCTTACCGCCGATGGTTCTCTCCCTGTCTGCATCAGTCCACGGGAATTCTCCGAAAGTTCTGTTGGAAAGGTCGATATTTAAAACCTTTCCCATGTAACCACTGAACCTAGACAAAATTTCATCTCCCATCATTTGAACAAATTATCTCGTCCCAGCCTGACGGCACAAATTTGAACCCGCCTAAAACGGCGGCCTTTTGCTGCTTTTCAGTTTATCGTCCTTGACTGGCGGAAGCCAGCCGTCGTCCTCTGCACCGAAAATCACCTAAAATACCATCCGTTTTAGGTCGCAGAGTTTTGCAGAGGATGATTTTTTTCTGAACAAGGAAAAAAGCAAAGCAATCCTGTCGGATTGCGCGCATTTTTGACGCCGTGCAGGGGGAAATCCTCCCTGCAAAACCGAGTTCAAATTCGCGCCGCCAGGCTAAGGAAATGAAATTCAATTTCATAGATGAAGTTGAATTTTGAATTTTACTAATGAAAGCAGGTGATACGATGACAGACGGAATGGAAGATCTTTACGGCATAGCCGAGGAGATAGTATACAGACGAGAGGACACCGGTTTTACTGTGCTTGATATCTCAACGGAGGACGGTGAACTCATAACCGTAGTCGGAGTATTGCCTGATATACTTCCCGGGGAAGAGGTTCACTTTATGGGAACCTGGGATACCCACCATAGTTTCGGCAGACAGTTCAAAGCTGAGATATGTGAGCGTACCATGCCGACTACGGCAGCTCAGATGCTGAGATATTTGTCCGGTGGCGCAGTGAAGGGGATAGGCCCGTCCACTGCCGCAAAAATAGTGGAGGCTTTCGGGGAAAAGACTTTTGACATCATAGAGAATCATCCTGAAGAATTGGCAAGGCTGAAAGGTATATCTTTAGATAAAGCGAGGCAGATGAGCAAGGCTTTTTCGGAACAGGCCGCCGTCAGAGATGTGATGGTCAGGCTTGGATCACTCGGTCTGTCGCCTAACGAGTGCATTGCCGCATATCGTATTTTCGGCAAAAACTCCGTCACCAGAATTACGGAGAATCCGTACCTTTTATGTATATCGGAAATAGGTGTCAGTTTTGACAGGGCGGATAAGATTTCCGCAGATATGGAGGGCACCGTCTCACCGGAGTACAGGGTGAAGGCCGGTATATTACATGTAATAAATCACAACCTGGGTAACGGACACACCTGTCTTCCCAGGGAAAAACTCCTGCCTCCGTGTGCCGATTTGCTTGATACGGATATGGATACCGTTGACATAACGATGGATAATCTTGTGAGTGAGAGACAATTGCGTACCTGTGAGATAGGGGGCAGGGAATTTGTTTTTCTTCCGCACATATTTGATGCGGAGTATAGGGCTGCTGCGAGGATTAAGATGATGGTATCATTTCCCCCGGCCGGAAGAACCACGCTGGAAAAAGACATCGAAAGACTGGAGAGGGTAAACGGTATCAAGTATGAAAATCTTCAGCGCGAGGCCATTCGCACCGCAGTTGAAAAGGGGGTTCTCATACTTACAGGCGGTCCGGGAACAGGTAAGACCACTACCGTGAACGGTATGCTGACCCTTTTTGAGAGAGACGGTTTAAATGTAGTTCTGACAGCACCCACCGGAAGAGCAACACAGCGTATGACAGAGATAACCGGGAAAGAAGCGAAGACTATACATCGCCTTTTGGAAGCTGAGCGGGTAAATGATTCAAAGATGTCATTCTGCCGCAATGAACACAATCCGATAGATGCGGACGTGGTCATAGTAGATGAGCTGTCAATGGTTGATATAGTACTGTTTTCCGCTCTGCTTTCCGCTCTCCCTTTGGGATGCAGGCTTATCATGGTTGGGGATACGGATCAGCTGCCTCCGGTCGGAGTCGGAAATGTTCTCCATGATTTGCTGGAATCCGGGCTTTTACCGGTAGTAAGGCTCGATGAGGTGTTCAGACAGGCAATGCAAAGCCTTATAGTAACGAATGCCCACTGCATTGTCAGAGGTGAGATGCCCGAACTCGACAGAGTTGACAACGACTTCTTTCATATGGAGCGGCCGAACGGTCTCTCTACTGCAAAGGAGATAGTGAATCTTTACTGTAACCGTCTTCCGAAAGCATACGGTTACGATCCCATAAAGAATATAGAAGTACTTTGTCCCTCTAAAAAAGGAGATACCGGAACCGTAAACCTGAACAGGTTGTTACAGGATGCCGTAAACCCCGCCCAAAAGGGCAAAAACGAGATAAAGCTCCCGACTAAAATCTTCCGTGAGGGGGATAAGGTCATGCAGACGAAAAATAATTACAATATACAGTGGAACCGTAAATTGCCGAGGGGACGGGATGAGGATGGCTCCGGCATTTTCAACGGCGACATAGGTATATTGAAAGAGATTAACAGAGCGTCAGGAGTTTTAAAAATAGACTTTGACGGAAGAATTGCCACTTATTCCGCAGAGCATTTAAAGGATCTGGAACTTGCCTATGCCGTTACCGTACACAAGAGCCAGGGCAGTGAATTTGACGCAGTCATTATGCCTGTTATAGATGTGCCGGTGCAGCTCTGCTATAGAAATCTTTTCTATACCGCGGTTACGCGGGCACGCTCCAAGATGATAACCATAGGAAGCAAGAAGCAGATTTGCGCTATGGTCGAAAACGATAAAAAAGTAAAGAGATATTCCGCCCTGAAAGATTTTCTGAAGGCGGAGAAGTTATGATAAAAAATATTTTATTCCCAAGGAAATGCATTGCATGCGGAGCTTATCTTGATAAAAACGATGAGACCTTTTGCAAGCTGTGTAAACAGAATATAGAACGACCGGAACCACCGTACTGTATGAGTTGCTTCAAATCGCTTGAATACTGCAAATGTAACAAGCGGTTCAGGGCCTACGACTGTGCGGTGGCTCCTTTTTATTATGACGGGGCCGTAAAATCAGCCGTTTTGAGGCTTAAGTTTTCCTCAAAGGAGCATGTGGCGGTGCATCTGGCAAAGGAGATGTCAGGCTGCGTAAATTCATGTTATTTCGGAATCGACTTTGACATTGTAACCTGTGTTCCCGGTACGCGTAAAAGTATATACGAGAGGGGATATAATCAAAGCCAGAGCCTTGCGGAATACATGAGTATAAAGACTGTCTTTGACCGGGAGATAGAGTATGATTTCAATTTGCTTACAAAGAGTAAGGATACGGCTGTCCAGCATCTTCTTTCGGCGGAGAGCAGAAGAAAGAATATAGAATCGGCATACAGGCTGAATTCCGGCAGATGCGTTCAGGGTAAGAATATCCTGTTAATAGATGACATCCTGACCACCGGAGCTACGCTTGAGGCATGCAGCCGTGAACTTAAACTGCACGGCGCAAAAGCCGTTTATGCCGTGGTGGCAGCTTTTGCAAAGTAGGATGCAAAGATTTTGCAAATAGATTGCACGGCCTTTACAAAAAAATAAAGTGCAACTTTTTGCAAATAGAATACAAAATTAATTTGTAAATTTGTAAATTCTGTAAAAAAACTATTTAAATTGCGCCCTCTTTAATATATAATTAATATGTGACAATAGGACAATTTTCAGGCTGCGTCTGCTTGACGTTCTGCCTTTCAAAATATATTTAACATCGGAAGGTGCGAAAATGCTCGGAATCAATATTGGTATTGATCTGGGAACAACATCTGTCATAGCCTACTTGGAGGGCAAGGGTATAGTATTATCCGAGCCTTCTATAGTTGCATATAGAACTACTACCGGAAGGGTTATAGCGCTCGGAAAAGCGGCGTATAAAATGCTGGGGCGTGAGCCTCAGTCGGTTGAAGTTGTTCGACCCATGAAAGACGGTGTCGTTTCTGATTTTACTGTAACGGAGCAAATGCTTCGATATTTTATAAAGAAAATCTGCGGTAACAAGATTTTTAAACCAAACATAATAGTAAGCATGCCGGGAACGGTGACCAATCTCGAAAAAAGAACGATATTGGACGTTATAACAGCCAGCGGAGCAGGACGAGCCTGCCTTATAGAAGAACCGTTGGCCGCGGCTATAGGTGCCGGCATAGATATAGACCACCCGAGCGGAGTTATGATAGTGGACCTCGGTGGCGGAACAACGGATATAGCAGTTATCACGATGGGTACTATGGCCGTTGCTTCGAGTATAAAAATTGCCGGAAACGTGCTGAACGAGGATATAGTCAGATATTGCCGCAGGGAACGTGATATTCTCATAGGCGAGCTCACCGCAGAAGAAATAAAAAAGCGCGTTGGGTGTGCATACCTGAGAAAAGAAGAGATAGGCATGTTCGCCAAGGGAAAAGACTATTTCACGGGTATGCCCCTTGATTTTGAAATAACTTCAAATGAAGTTTATCTCGCTATGCGTGAGCATATAAATATGATACTCGACGGAGTGAGAGATGTTTTTGAGCGGACTCCTCCGGAATTGGTAACAGATATCATGGATGACGGTATTGTTTTAACCGGAGGTACATCGCAACTGTTCGGTATAGATAAGGTTATCGAAGAGCTCACAGGCATACATACAAGGGTTGCCGATAATCCCGTCAACTGTGTTGCCAACGGTATAGGTAAGGTGCTCGGAGATATGTACTTCCTGGCGGAGAATGGGTATCTGTTCAAGTCCAGACAGGATATTACCGGCGGACTGGAAGAAGAAAAGGAGGTCTACTGATTTGTTTGAATATGAGATCAGTGAGCAACCCGCAGCCGATGATTTCGATGCCTTTAACGAGGGCATAGAACCGGGCGGTCTCCGAAACAGGGATGAGATAAAGGTTCTCATATGCTATTTGCTTAATACCCTTGAGAGGCCCATTTCAAGGGAACATATAGGCAATATAATGCAGGAGCAATGTATTGCAAATTATTTTGAAGCTATGGACGCAGTATCGGAACTGCTGTCAAACGGCAATATAAAGGGCGACTTCGTGGATGAAAAAGAGTATCTTGAGATAACGGATCTGGGCAGACAGGCTGTTAATCTGGTTGAAAGAGACCTACCGAAAACAGTCAGGGAAAAAGCCGTAAAATCCGCCCTCAGATTTATGACATTGGAGAGCAATGAACGTGATAATGATGTGAAAATCGTTTCGCAGAATGACGGTTATTCAATGTCATTTACCATGAAGGAAAAGGAAACGGTTCTTATGGAACTTCATATGTACGTCCCCGATGCGGATATGGCCCAGAAAATCAAGGACAACTTTATCGAGGATCCGGCACATGTTTATTCAACAATTCTCGCGTCTCTCATGGTTGATTGATGCGATTTATGTTTAAAGCGAAAGGGTGATCTTGAATGAGTTTTATCGAATTTGACTCGGTTTACAAAAGGTACAAGATGGGCGAGGTTGTTATCAATGCAGCCGACGGTGTTACATTTAACATCGAGCAGGGTGAATTTTGTGTTATAGTCGGTGCTTCAGGTGCCGGTAAAACAACAGTGCTTAATATACTCGGTGGAATGGACGCTTGCGACGACGGTAAGGTAAGAGTTGCAGGAGATCTTGTAAATGAATATAACAACAAACGGCTCATAGAATACAGGCGTTACGATGTAGGATTTGTATTCCAGTTCTATAACCTGGTTCCGAATCTTACGGCTCTTGAAAATGTTGAACTTGCCACACAGATAGGCAGGGCTTCACTTAACCCTGAAAAGGTACTTGAGAGAGTGGGACTCCAGGAACGTATGGATAATTTCCCGGCTCAGCTTTCAGGCGGTGAGCAGCAACGTGTTTCTATAGCGAGAGCCCTTGCTAAGAATCCGAAGCTTTTGCTTTGCGATGAGCCTACCGGAGCTCTTGACTATAACACAGGTAAACAGATTCTGAAGTTGCTTCAGGATACCTGCCACGAGACCGGCATGACAGTAGTAGTTATCACTCATAATGCAGCAATAATGCCTATGGCCGATCGGGTTATCCAGATGAGATCGGGTCGTGTGGTAAATATGTCGGTCAACGAAAATCCGATGCCTATTGAAAGGATAGAGTGGTAATCAAATGAAGATGAACATGAGTAAAGCGTATAAAACCGATACGCGGCGTTCTATCAAGAATACTCTGAGTCGTTTTATTTCCATAATTGCCATTGTTGCTCTGGGAACAAGCTTTTTTGTAGGATTTAAAGCAACTTATCCTGATATGATAGATACGGCAGAAGAGTATTTCCGTGAGAATAATCTCATGGATTTGCGCGTTCAATCAAACATCGGTATTTATAACGACGGAATAGAAAAGTTAAAAGGGATTGAAGGAGTTGAAACAGTTGTCGGCCAAAAATTCGTAGACGGTCTTGTACAAATGTTAAACGACGAGGACGATCCCCAGTTCGAAGGTCTTGTAGATATAGACGGATCTCAACTCACTGTAAGGACCTATGCATTGGATGTAGACAAAGCCATAGCATTTGACAACGGTGAGGATGATCCGGGTTACATAAACAGGCTGTCGCTTATAGACGGTGAATGGCCGGATGAGGTCGGTGAATGCGTTATTACGGATTCTCAGCTTACAACTCCGGAAGAGTTCAAGATAGGTGAAATCATAAAAGTTGTAGGCGACGGCGAGAGCCTTGCAAATTCTCTTGAGACAAGCGAATTTACCGTTGTCGGAGTTGTTGAAACTCCGTATTATCTCTCCTTTGAGCGTGGCTCTACCGCAGCAGGCTCCGGTAAACTCGGAGACTATATCTACGTTCCTCAGGAAACGTTCAAAGAGGATGTGGATTATTACAGCGAGGCCTACATAAAGGTCAAGGGAGCCGGAGAGTACAAGCCGTATTCTGATAAGTACGATGAGTGCATAGAGCCGGTGGCTCAAAGAATCAGAGAGGCTTCCGACACAATACTTGCAGACACCGTACAGCAGCTCTATATAACTTTACCGGCCAAGATCCTGGACGGTGAAAGCACTTATGCCAAGGCAGAAAATTATGCTAATCAAAAACTCGGGGAAGCCCGCGAGGAACTCGAGACTTTAAGAAAGTTTGCTAAAGAGGGAGACGCCGCTTTGGCTCAGTACGAAGCGGAGATCGACTCACAATATGCAAATGCCATCGGCCAGATAAGCCAGGGCAACTCAAAGTATTCTTCGCAGTTAAAGCAATACAACGCTTTGTATTCAAAGGTTACAAGCTATGAAGCTTTGCTCGCGCAAAAGCAACAGGAATACGATAGAAAGATGAACGAATATAACCTCGCTAAGGATAGACTTACCGAGGCTAAGACAGAGATAACGGTGGCAGAGTATCAGATAGAATCCACCAAAAAGCTTATAAGCAGCACGGAGGAAATCACTACCAAGCTCAACTCAAATTATCAGACAAGCGTTGAAGATCTTGATCTTAAGGGTATGGCTGATGAGGTAAGGGATATAAATCCCGAACTTGCCCAAAAGCTTGATGCTGCTGCAGCTCTTACAGCGCAGGGCATTGCTGTTGACGCTTCCGCTCTTATGGGCGAGACCCTTACAACATATCAGCAGGAACTCAGACAGCAGGAGGCAAAGCTTGCCAACGCAAAGAATGAATATTCCGCCGGTAAGGCACGCCTGGATTCCGCAAATGCACAGCTCGTAAGGGCTAAGTCTGATCTCAATGCTGCAGATGCGAAGCTTAAGTCGTCAAAGACACAGCTTGAAACTTACAAACAAAAGCTTCAGGATGCAAACATCGATCTCCAGATCGGTTCCCTCACTGCTGACTCCAAGTACCAGCAGGCACTCAGCACACTTGAGTCAAAGAAAGCTCAGGCTCAGGCAGCCGCTCAGAATCTGGAAGAATATGAGGCGAAATATGCTGCTACAGAGGCCTCTGTAAATGAGCAGCTTCTGGCAGCCAGATCACAGCTTGACAAGGCTACCACTCTCCTGGATTCTCTGGATGATGCATACCTGAATGTTTTTACAAGAGATGACTCACCGGGTTACAGCGGATATGGTTCTGTTTCATATAACATGAAGTCGCTCGCCAGGGTGTTCCCGACATTCTTCTTTATCGTATCAACCCTCATCTGTCTCGTTACCATGACAAGAATGGTTGAGGAAGAGAGAACACAGCTCGGTACACTTAAGGCTCTCGGTTACGGAAACGAAACTATTGTAGGAAAGTATCTGATATATGCTGTTGCGGCTTCTCTTATAGGATCTGTACTCGGTATATCTGTAGGCTTCATAATATTCCCGAAGGCTATATTTGCCGCATGGGGTATCATGTATGACCTTCCGAGTCTGAACATACATTATATGATCGGCTATATATTACTTGCTACGATTATAGCTGTTTTATCCACCTGCGGAGCCGCTCTGTGGGCTTGCAGAAATGAGCTTGTTTCTGTACCTGCGGTTCTCATGAGACCGAAGCCGCCGAAAGAGGGCAAACGCGTACTACTTGAAAATGTGGATGCGATCTGGTCAAAGCTCAACTTTACATCCAAGATTACAGCACGTAACCTCTTCAGAAATTCTAAGAGATTTATAATGACACTCGTTGGTATAGGCGGATGTACGGCTCTTATCCTTGCCGGATTCGGACTTTCCGATTCAGTAAGCGCCGTTATTGACAAACAGTACGGACGTGATGGTATAGCCCAATATGACCTTCAGGTTGTTTTGAAGGAAGGGGCCACCTCCGATGATATTGTAGTTGACGATATAAATCGCATGGCGACTGTTAACGATACCATGCTTGCCGAACTCAAGGTTTGCAAGGGTGCATCGGATAGGACAGAAAATGAACTTGAAGTTGATATTCTTGTTCCGGAAGACGCATCAAAGATAGGCAAATTTGTAAAGCTTGAAACGAGGCGCGGCAAGGAACAGACTCTCACAAATGAGGGTGCTATTATCACAAAGAAATTTGCTGATAAGACCGATACGGATATCGGCGACACCGTTAAGCTCTATTGGACTGAGGGCTCAAAGGAAGTTTCCTATGATGTAAAGGTAGCCGGAATTGTTGAGAATTACACATTCCACTACGTATACATGACTCCTGAATACTATAAACAAGTGACAGGACAAGACCCTGTATTCACTTACCTTTATACAAGTCTTAAGGACGATATAACAAAGGCAGAAAGAATACAACTCGAAAACGATATAAACTCTTACTCCGAGGTAAACGGTTCTGTTTACACCTCTGTTGTACAAAACAATTTTGAGAACATTATAAATGCTCTTAACCTTGTTATCGTGGTTCTTATAGTTGCTGCGGCTGCTCTCGCCTTCGTAGTACTTTATAACCTCAACAACATAAACGTAAACGAACGTATAAGGGAGCTTGCAACCCTGAAGGTTCTGGGATTCTATGACGGAGAAGTATCTGCTTATATCTACAGAGAAAATGTAATACTTACGATTCTCGGAATTATACTGGGACTTTTCCTCGGTATTCCGGTACAAAGACTTATAGTTTCTGCTATTGATATCGATACGGTTACATTCGGAACTCAGCTTGACTTTTCAAGCTTTGTATTCTCCGCTGCGTTAACTCTTGTTTTCGCTGTTGTTGTTAACCTTATCATGCACTTCAACCTGAAGCACATAAAGATGGTAGAATCTTTGAAGTCCGTAGAATAATGCGGATTTAGCCTGACGGGAAGGTGGCCGATTTGCCTAAAAAGTCATCAAAAAATACTAAGAGCAAAATAGTATCCGCAGCATGGAAGCTGTTCTATGAACAAGGATATGATGATACGACAGTTGACGATATAATCTCACTGTCAGGCACATCAAAGGGTTCGTTCTATCACTATTTCAAAACAAAAGATGAGCTTATGGGTTCCTTATCCTATCTTTTTGACGATAAGTATGAGGAGATAAAACCCGAGCTTGAAAACTTTGATAATTCATTTGATAAGCTCATGTTTATGAATGAAAAGCTTTTCGGTATGATAGAGGATTCGGTGTCAATAGATTTGCTCACTCGTCTTTATTCATCCCAGCTTGTCACTAAGGGTGAGAAGCAATTGCTCGACTATTCGAGGACATATTTTAAGCTGTTGAGAGATGTCGTCTCTGCCGGTCAGAGGGCAGGAGATATAAGAGACGATCTCTCTACGAATGAAATAGTTAAGATGTATGCACTCATAGAACGCGGCTTTTTGTATGATTGGTGTATTTGCAATGGAGACTATCCGTTGAAGGACTATTCTATGAAAAATTTGCCGAGATTGCTCTCTTTTCTGAAAAAAGAGTAAAGTTTTACTTTTAGTACAGGCGCGAATTCAAGTTTTGGTCTACTTAAAAATCCCATTGTTAAAGTAAATATTTGAGAATTAGCTCGGTTTAGTCTATACAAAAGTCTAAACCGAGTTCTCTATTGCATACGGTTCTCCTATGTGTTAAAATACCCCCATATTTTGAATTTGAGGTGTAATTTATGTCATTAGAGATATTGGCCTTCGTCCTGTATTTTGTACTTATGCTCGGCGTAGGCGTATTTTTCTTCTTTAACGGAAGGAAAACAAGCAGCGAGGAGGATTATTTCCTCGGCGGTCGTTCCATGGGTCCGTGGGTTACGGCTCTCTCCGCTCAGGCATCTGACATGTCCGCATGGCTTTTGATGGGTCTTCCGGGATCTATTCTCGCTTTCGGTCTGGGACAGGCCTGGATAGGAATAGGACTTGCTCTCGGAACTATTGCAAACTGGATTTTTGTTGCCAAGAGACTTCGTAAATTCTCAAAGGCATCCGGGGATTCCATAACAATCCCACAATATCTTACCAACAGATTTGCTGCAAAGAGCAAGGTGCTTGCTATAATATCAGCAGTGGTTTTCCTTATAAGCTTTACCATTTATGTTGCTTCTGCTTTCGTTGCCGGCACAACAGTTTTTGTTACTCTTGTACCGTCACTCTCAGAGAGCACAGCTATGCTCATATTTGCCGCTATTATCATTGTTTATACATTCCTCGGAGGCTTCAAAGCCGTTTGCTGGACAGACTTCTTCCAGGGCCTTCTGATGCTCGTAGCTCTTATCGCAGTTCCGATAATCATTGTCCTTTCAGGCGATCTGGACTCAGCAAATGTGGCTGCTAACATGGGTGAGATATCATCTGCAGACGGAACGATTTATCCTGCCTTTGTAGCTAATGTTTTTGATGCTAAATGGACAGAGGTCGTTTCCGGTCTCGGTTGGGGTCTCGGATACTTCGGTATGCCTCACATACTTGTAAGATTTATGTCAATTGAGAAGCCTTCCATGGTTAAAAAGTCAGCCATTGTAGCTATCATCTGGGTTGTTGTTTCACTCCTGTGCGCTATTCTCATTGCGTATTTCGGAAGAATGATTGCAGGAGCAGAGCTTCTTACGGCAGGTGCTCAGAAGACTGTATTCATACTTTTGTCAAGACGTTATTTCTGGGCGTTCTTTGCAGGTTTACTTCTGGCAGCTATAATTGCAGCTTCGATGTCTACAGCTGACTCACAGCTTCTCGTCGCATCTTCCGCTTTCACAAGCGATATATACAAGCCTTTCAGAAAGAATGCTTCCGAGAAAGAACTTCTCTGGGTGGGCAGAATTGTAGTTCTCGTTGTTTCCGTTATAGCTTACTTCATAGCAAGCTCAAAGGGACAGGGTGCTCAGGCTATCATGAACATGGTTGAAAATGCCTGGGGACTTTTCGGTTCAGCCTTCGGTCCGGTAATACTTCTTTCACTGTTCTGGAAACGCTTTACATATCAGGGCGCCGTGGCCGGAATTGTGACAGGTGCTGTTGTTGACCTTTTGTGGTACAACCTGCTTTCTGCATCAACCGGAGTTTATGAGATAGTTCCGGGATTCGCAGCATGCTTGGTAGCCGCCGTAGTGGCAACACTCATATCCAAGGAACCGAGTTCGGAGATTGTTGCAATTTACGATAAGGCAACCGATGATTCAATAGACGATTGATCTTCACGCCGTCAGGCTAAGTCAATTTATCGTCAATTTATACACTTAAAAAGAGAAGGTCGGCACTTTTAAAGTGCCGGCTTTCTCTTGCTTTATGCCCTTAACTTCCATTGTTGATTGGATCTTTGTTTTGGATTATAATGTAATCATATATATGCACCTTTTTGGAGGGTATGCTATGAGAATGTACGACCTAATAAAGAAAAAAAGAGATGGAGAAGAATTATCTTCACAGGAAATAGATTTCTTTATTAAAGGATATACCGGGGGTATCATACCTGATTACCAGGCATCAGCTATGACAATGGCTGTATATTTTAAGGGCATGACCCCGAAAGAGACAACCGAACTTACTTTAGCTATGGCCAAATCCGGAGATATGATGGATTTGTCCTGTATAGACGGTGAGACGGTGGATAAACACAGTACCGGAGGCGTAGGGGATAAAACTACTCTTATAGTGGCACCTATTGCCGCCGCCCTCGGATGCAAGGTAGCAAAGATGTCGGGCAGAGGTCTCGGTCATACCGGAGGCACCATAGATAAGTTGGAGTCCATTCCGGGATTTGAGGTTGAGCTTACCCCGGAGAGATTTTTCAGCCAGGTAAAGGACATAGGTATATCTGTCATAGGCCAATCGGGTAATATGACACCTGCGGATAAGAAGCTTTATGCACTCAGGGATGTTACAGCTTGTGTTGAAAGTATACCGCTCATAGCTTCAAGTGTAATGAGCAAGAAACTTGCCGGAGGAAGCAAGAATATTGTATTGGATGTAAAGTGCGGCAGCGGTGCTTTCATGAAGACGCCGGAAGATGCGAAAGCTTTGGCAAAGGCGATGGTTGATATCGGCAACATGGCCGGAAGGAAAACCACTGCGGTCATTACCAACATGGATATCCCTTTGGGCAACTATATAGGAAATTCGCTTGAAGTTACCGAAGCTGTACAGATTCTGAGCGGTAAGGGCTGTGGTGATCTCAGGGAGCTTTGCATAACCCTGGCCTCAGTCATGTATTCATCTTGCTACAATGAGGATATGAATGTGTCAAGGAAAAAGGTATGCGACGCTATATCCGATGGTTCTGCTCTTGCAAAATTACGGGAAATGGTAGTAGCGCAGGGCGGTGACCCATCCGTTATTGACAATCCGGATAACTTTGAACAGAGTAAGTTTTTGTATGAGGTGAAGTCTGATTGCCCAGGCTATATAACCGAGATGGACGCAGAAAAAATCGGTATAGCATCTGTGATTCTCGGCGCCGGAAGAGAGAAAAAAGGCGATCCGATAGATTATAAGGCCGGTATAGTGTTATCAAAAAAGACCGGAGATTATTTGTCAAAAGGCGATGTAATAGCAGTTTTGCATACAGATTCTGAGGATAAGCTCCCGGACGCAGAGAAACTGTTTTTATCAGCTTTGACTTTCGGCGATAAGGCACCGGAAAAACAGCAATTGATTTATGAAATTATAAGATGATGAAATTAAGATGATAAAATTAAGATTATAAAATTTACGATAAATATTTAAGATGACAATATTTTAGATACTGAAATTCAGGGTGATAAAAATATGGATATAAAAGAGATACTGTCAAAAGTGGACCATACATTGCTCTCGACTACCGCAACATGGGATGATATGAAAGTTATATGTGACGATGCCAAAAAGTATCAAACAGCGAGTGTGTGCGTTCCGCCATCGTTTGTAAGCCAATGTGCGGAATATCTTCGCGGAGCTGTTCCGGTTTGCACGGTTATAGGATTTCCCAACGGATACAGCACAACGGATATAAAGTGCGCTGAGGCAGTTGATGCTGTTCAAAACGGGGCCGATGAGATAGATATGGTTATCAATATAGGATGGCTTAAGGCCGGTATGTATGATGAACTTCTTAAAGAGATAAATGCCGTAAAGTCAAACTGTGACGGCAAGCTTCTCAAAGTGATAGTTGAAACGTGTCAACTTACCAAAGATGAGAAGGTTAAAATCACTGAGATAGTCTCAAAATCCGATGCTGACTTTATAAAAACTTCGACCGGATTTTCGACCTCGGGTGCAACCTTTGAAGATGTAGAAATATTTGCCGCAAATGTATCAAACGGAACTTTGATAAAGGCGGCCGGAGGCATCTCATCAATTGAAGACGCCGAGCGGTTCATCGAATTGGGTGCGCACAGACTCGGAACAAGCAGAATAGTAAATATAGTAAAAACACAAAATTTATTATAAGAGTTTGATAGAATTGATAGGAGGACAAAAATGAAGATGTATCCTACACCGCATAACAGCGCCGTCCCTGAGGATTTCGCAAAGACTGTTCTTATGCCGGGCGATCCTCTGAGAGCTAAATTCATAGCGGATACTTTTCTTGAAGACGCAAAGCTCATAAACAATGTAAGGGGTATTCAAGGATATACCGGAACATATAAGGGTGAGAAAGTAACCGTTATGGCAAGCGGAATGGGTATGCCGTCTATAGGCATATACTCGCACGAGCTTTTTAACTTCTATGATGTTGACAATATAATAAGAATCGGATCCGCCGGCGGTATAGCAGATGATATAGAACTCAGAGATATGGTTGCCGGCATGTCTGCTTGTACAAATTCAAACTACGAAGAGCAATTTAATCTCCCGGGAAGATACGCTCCTACCGCGAGCTTTAAACTCCTGAGTACAGCTGTTTCAGAGGCGGAAAAATTGGGTTACACATTAAAGGTGGGTTCCCTCTATTCATCCGATACATTTTACGATGACTGCCACTCCGCGGGAGAATGGCAAAAGATGCACAATGTACTTGCAGTGGAGATGGAAGCGGCTGCTTTGTATATGGAAGCTGCGAGGGCAGGAAAGAACGCCCTTGCTATTTGCACTATTTCCGATTGCCCGCTTAAGGGTACGAGTCTTCCGGCAGAGGACAGGCAAACGACATTTACTCAAATGATGGAAGTAGCTTTGAACACAGCACTCACACTTGCAAAAGAGGAATGATTTTATGAGCAGAAGAGTTTTTTTGATAGTCCTGGACAGCTTTGGCATAGGGGAACTTCCGGATGCGGATAAGTTCGGCGATGTAGGAAGCAATACATTGCACTCATGCTACAAGTCCGCCGATTTTAAGGCGGATATGCTTGCAAAGCTCGGACTTTTCAATATAGACGGTGTGGATTTTGCGCCGAAGTATTCGACTCCTTTGGCCTCTTTCGGAAGATGTGCAGAGATGTCTATGGGAAAGGATACGACAACAGGTCACTGGGAGATTTGCGGCGTTGTTTCCGAAAAGGCGATGCCGACATTTCCTGACGGATTCCCAAAAGAGGTAATGGATGAGTTTGAGAAGCGAACCGGAAGAGGCTGGCTTGTGAATAAACCTTACTCGGGAACCGCTGTTATAAACGAGTTCGGCGATGAACATGTAAAAACAGGAAAGCTCATTGTTTATACATCGGCTGACAGTGTCTTCCAGATAGCTGCACATGAGGATGTAGTGCCCGTAGATACACTTTACGAATATTGCAGAATTGCCCGTGAGATACTCAAGGGTGAGAATGCGGTTGGACGTGTTATAGCCCGTCCTTTTATCGGAGACGGAAACGGAAACTACACAAGGACGACAAACCGACATGACTTTTCACTTGTTCCTCCCAAGACATTGCTCAATGTTATGAAGGATGCAGGGCTCGATGTCATATCGATAGGAAAAATAAATGATATATTTGCAGGATCGGGAGTTACCGAGAGCAATCCAACCCATGGCAATGCAAATGGTATGGAGGTTATTGATAAGGTGGTCGAGCGTGACTTTAACGGAATTTGCTTTGCCAATCTGGTGGATTTCGATATGCTTTACGGCCACAGAAATGATATAGACGGATACGCAAGGGCTATATCGGAATTTGACGCATGGCTGCTTAAGTTTATGAGTAAGCTTAAGTCCGACGATACTTTGATAATCACGGCCGATCATGGATGTGACCCGGGTACCGAAAGCACAGATCATTCAAGGGAATATATACCTTTGCTGTGGTACAACAAGGGCGGACCGGCAGTGAATCTGGGAACTCGTTCAACATATGCCGATATAGGTAAGACCATAGAGGATTTGTTCGGACTTAAATCAGATATAAAGGGCAGTAGTTTTTTGAATGATGTTGTTATACCTGCGAGGTTCATGAAATGATTAAACCTGATGAATTGTTGACTTTGGCCGGGGAGGCAATGCAAAATGCTTATGCTCCGTATTCTCACTTTACTGTGGGGGCTGCTTTGCTTTGTAAAGACGGTACGGTATACACCGGGTGCAATATAGAAAACGGTGCATTCGGAGCGGGGATATGTGCTGAGAGGACCGCTCTCTTTAAAGCTGTTTCAGACGGCAAAAAAGACTTTTTGTCTATAGCGGTTGTCGGCGGACACAATGGCATTATCGATGACTTTTGTTACCCATGCGGTATATGCAGACAGGCTTTAAGTGAATTTTGTGATGTATCATTTAAATTCTATTTTAAAAACGGCGACGGAGATATCATAAGCATGAATATGGACGATATTCTTCCGCATTCTTTTAATCTTTAGTCTGACTTGTAAAGCCTGCGCTGTCAGGCTGACTTGTAAAGTGGCAAAAGACCGCCGTTTTGACGCGTTCAAATGCGCGCCGTCAGGCTTGGTAATTGACAACTATTATTTTACAAGTGTATAATTTTTTTCGTTATAAAAATATAGAGAAAGTTGTTTGAGGAGATTTATTATGAGCAAATATCCAAAATTGTTTGAACCTATAAAGATTGGAAATCTGACCATCAAGAACCGCATAGCTCTTGAGCCCATGCTTCTGGAAGTGGGAGAGCTTGACGGTACCGCTGGGGACAGACTTATCGCTTACTACGAAGAGAGAGCTAAGGGCGGTGTCGGTCTTATCCAGACTGAGGTAACAAGAATAAGTGACTGGACAGGTACTACAGGTCCTTCACAACTTTCCGTTACGTCTGATAGATGTATTCCGGGGCTGACAAAGCTCGCCGATGCTATACATAAATATGATTCAAAGATTTTTGTTCAGCTTCATCACACAGGCCGTCAGACCTTACAGCTTGTCGTGACTGCATGGAAGCTTTCCGATGTTATAGGGCGCACACCCTTGGGAAATGCATGGTGGAAGGTCTTCTTTACCATGACGAAATTCCTCGACTATTTTGAAAATCCTTTGATGCACAATTTCTACTTTCCGGTAGTGTCGGCATCAAATATCCCGACGGGTCTCGGTTCTTCTCCGGTTATGCCTCAGAAGACACGTGCGCTTACCAAGTGGGAGATTCGTAAGCTCGAAGACGAATTTGCAGAAGGTGCACTTCGTTGCAAGAAGGCGGGAATTGACGGTGTTCAACTTCATGCTGCCCACGGATATCTCATTCAACAGTTTCTGTCTCCTTATACCAACCAGCGTACGGATGAGTACGGTGGTTCAACAGAAAATCGTTGCAGATTTATAAAAGAGATAATAGATAAAATTCGTGAAAAGTGCGGGCCCGACTATCCTATAACCGTGCGCCTTACAGTAGACGAGTACTACAGGATGTATGGTTATGATATGGGACTTCGACTTGATGAAGGTGTTAAGATTGCGAAGATTCTTGAGTCCTACGGTATTGCTGCAATCGACATTTCTTCGGGAACATATGATACTATGAACTCATGGCTTGAGCCTACAAGCTTTGAACTCGGATGGAGAAAGGGCAATGCAGAAGCAGTTAAGAAGGCTGTGAACATACCTGTTATAGCTGCGAACCTTATCCGTACTCCCGAACAGGCCGAGGAACAGCTCGAGTCCGGAATTCAGGATATGATAGGACTCGGACGTCCACTTCTGGCTGACCCATATTGGGCAAAAAAGGCAGAGGAAGGACATCCCGAGGATATACAGCGTTGCATATGCTGCCTGTGGTGCATTGAGTCAATGTATAACGGCGCTATGGTTCACAAATCCGGTGAGTGTGCACTCAATCCGCGTACTTGTTATGAGATAGACTATCCGCTCGTTCCGCAAAGAGACGGAGAGGGTAAAACGGTAGTTGTTGCAGGCGGAGGTCCTGCCGGACTTACGGCTGCAAAGGTTTTGGCACAGCGCGGATTTAAGACTGTTTTATTTGAAAAGAATGATCATCTCGGCGGCCAGTTCGATTTAGCCGCTGTTCCACCGCATAAGGGAAAGCTCCTTTGGGCTATAGAGGATCTTAAGACTGCCTGCGATAAGGCAGGGGTTGAATTCAGGCTCGGAGCCCCTGTAACAGGCGAAGCTGTAAAAGAACTGGGTGCCTATGCAATTATAGATGCTACCGGAGGAAGGGCGTCTAAGCCCAGGATTCCGGGAAGTGAACTTCCAAATGTATGTACGGTAACGGAAATTCTCACCGGTGAAGTTAAACTCTCCGGAAAGAGAGTAGCAGTTATCGGTTCAGGTATGTCAGGCCTTGAGACCGCCGAAAAGATAGCTTTTGACGGAAACGA
>CAZIHW010000142.1:0-27594 GCA_964539045.1 uncultured Eubacteriales bacterium
GCTTGATATAAAGCAGGGAGTTCATGATAAACTGGCAGCGGACAGGGATAATGCATATCTCAGTTACAAGCTCGGCACTATATGCAAAGATGTCCCGATTGACACGCAGCTTGACTCCTATATAAAAGCTGAGGGAAATCCTGTCGCAGCTATAGAGATATTAACGGATCTGGAGATGTTTAAGCTCATAGACAGGCTGGGCCTTAAAGGGGCTGCACACAGCTTTGACGCCCCCGAAACCCAAAAAGACGAAGGGTTTAAACCAAAGGTAAATGAAGTTAAAGAGTTCTCCGTTTTGTCGGCCAAACTTGAAAAAGAGGGTAAGGCTGTATTTATCTGCCAAACCCGTGAAGAAAGAATAGAGAATCTGTGCTTTTTCCTGTGCGGCGAGGTATACATCTTAAGACAGGACGCAAACTTTGACGGTTTTAACGACTTCCTGTCCAATAGCAAAATACACAAATATACAGATGATTCAAAGCATCTTTTCGCATATGCGAAAACTAAGGGAATTGAACTTTGCGGTGTCGCTTTTGACGCATCCCTTGCAGGGTATATATTGAACCCGTCCGCGAATGCCTATGATCCGCTCAGACTTTTTGACGAGTACGGTAAGGGTAAGTTGGGCGCTATCGGAGTTTCGGATGAAGATGAATTAGTGCAGCAAACGGTCGCCCTGGAGAAGATATATCCATACATTCTGGAGCTTATAGACGTCAATAATCAGGCGGACCTCCTAATGATGGAGATAAGCCTTGCCCAGGTGCTTGCCTCCATGGAGCAGGTGGGCTTCCTTATAGACAAGGACGGTCTTTCTGAGTTCGGGGTTGTTATAGAGGCAAGGGTAAACGAGATAGCCGAAAAGATATATGAAGAAACCGGAGAGAGGTTCAACCTGAATTCCCCAAAGCAGCTCGGTGAAGTTCTGTTTGAAAAGATGGGATTACCCGGAAAGAAAACCAAGACCGGATATTCCACCAAGGCAGAGGTGCTTGAGTCTTTGGCGGAAACTCACCCCGTGGTTGCCGACATACTTGAATACAGAACTGTGGCAAAGCTGAAGTCAACGTATTGCGACGGCTTGCTCAAAGTTATCGGAAAAGATGGAAGAATACATTCGACATTTAACCAGACAGAGACACGCACGGGAAGAATTTCATCGCTGGAGCCAAACCTCCAGAACATACCCGTGAGAAAACCGCTCGGATCAGAACTCAGGAAGTTCTTTATAGCAAAGCCGGGATATACGCTTATTGATGCAGATTATTCGCAAATTGAGCTGAGGGTTTTAGCGCATGTCGCAAACGATACTCAGATGATAGAAGCGTTTAAGAGCGGGGAAGATATACATCGCATAACCGCCGCCAAGGTGTTCAATGTAGCTCCAGGTGAAGTAACTCCAAGTATGAGGAGCAATGCAAAGGCTGTAAATTTCGGAATAGTTTACGGTATAGGAGCTTTTTCTCTAAGCAAGGACATAGGTGTAACCAGAGCGGAAGCGCAGGCCTATATAGACGCATACCTTACAAAGTTCAACGGAGTAGATGCTTACATGAAGAATGTTATAGCAAAGGCTTCAAAGGACGGTTATGTAAAGACCCTCTATGAGAGGAGACGTTATTTACCGGAGCTTTCATCCTCCAACAGAATGCTCAGGGCTTTCGGTGAACGCGTTGCCAGAAACATGCCTATACAGGGAACGGCCGCAGATATAATAAAGATAGCCATGATAAAGGTTTATAACAGACTCAGATCTGAAAACTTAGATGCAGAACTTATTATGCAGGTACACGATGAGCTTATAGTTGAGGCAAATGACAATATAGCGGAGCAGGTAAAAACCATAGTAAAAGAAGAGATGGAAAACGCATGTTCTCTGTCAGTGAAACTCATCGCAGATGCAAACGCAGGAAAAACCTGGTATGATGCAAAGGGCTGAGGTGTACCATGAAGATATCCAATATGAATTATTTCAGCTTGCCCGATGTTGCGAATCTCGAAAAGGAATGTTTTTCACACCCGTGGACAGAGGAGTCTCTGGAAGAATCGCTTGGGAATCCGAACTCATATTTTTTTGTAGCGACGGACGCGGAAGATAAAACGATAGGATATATAGGAACGTACATTGTTCGTGATGAAGCTTATGTAACAAATGTAGCTGTGACAGAATCCGAGAGGGGACGTGGCGTGGGCCGTGCTCTTGTTGAGCGGGCTGTTGAAAATGCCAGAGCGTGCAATGCCTCTTTTATCTCGCTGGAGGTCAGACTTTCAAATGCAGCTGCTGTATCACTGTATAAGTCGGTCGGCTTTGAGTCTGTGGGGGTTCGTCCGAATTTCTATCGGGATCCCGATGAGGATGCACTCATAATGACTTTATATTTTAACAGAGGAATATTTTGACAGAGGAAGTAATCAGTTTGAAGATTTTAGCTATAGAGAGTTCTTGCGATGAAACAGCAACCTCGGTAATCGAGGATGGAAGAACAGTTTTGTCGTCTGTAATTGCATCTCAGGTAGATGAACATAAACTGTACGGCGGAGTGGTTCCCGAGATAGCATCAAGGAGACATGCAGAAGCTATATCCGGTATAACAAAGCAGGCACTGGAAGATGCAGGTTGTACCATGGACGATATAGATGCTATAGCTGTGACGGCGGCGCCGGGTTTAATAGGTGCATTGCTTGTGGGTGTAAACTTTGCTAAGGGTCTTTCGCTCAGGTACGAAAAACCGCTTGTTCCGGTACATCACTTGAGATCTCATATTGCATCAAACTATATAACTTTTGATACTCTCGAGCCCCCGTTCCTCGCACTTGTAGTTTCCGGGGGAAATACCCATATAATTGAAGTTAAGTCGTATACCGATTACAATATGGTAGGCTGTACGAGGGACGATGCCGCGGGAGAATGTCTGGACAAGTCAGCCAGAGTTCTCGGAGTACCGTATCCGGGTGGCAAGAATCTTGACAGCATAGCCGCAAACGGGGACCCGGGCGCATTCAAAATGCCTCATCCGAAGGTGGATTCTTCACCGTATGATTTCAGCTTTTCAGGCCTGAAGACATTTGTAATAAATACGGTGCACAACCACGAGCAAAAGGGAGAAACCGTAAGTGTCGAGGACATGGGTGCTTCCGTTATCAAAGCTGTAGTCGATTGCCTTGTGGCTAATACGGAAAAGGCTGCAGTGGATTTAGGATATGATAAGATAGTTCTCGCCGGAGGTGTATCAGCGAACTCTGTACTCAGACGGCGATTTACGGAATTGTGTGATAAGCATGGCTGGGAACTGTATATGCCGGAGCTTAAGTATTGCTGTGACAATGCAGCTATGGTGGGATCCCAGGGCTTTTATGAATTTATATCAGGTCATACAGCTGATCTGAATTTGAATGCGAAGGCAACTATGCCTATAGATAAAGACTTTTCATAAAATAAGGAGATATTTATGGAAAAGATATTGGTAACCGGCGGAGCGGGTTTCATAGGAAGCAATTTCATATACTATATGTTAAACAACCATGACGATGTGCAAATAGTATGTCTGGATTGCCTAACTTATGCGGGCAATTTAGCTACTCTTGAACCCCTTATTGTCGGTAATGATCCGAGATTTAAATTTATTAAAGGCGATATCACCGACAGATCAATGGTATACAGATTGTTTGACTCCGAACAGTTTGATATAGTTGTGAACTTCGCTGCAGAATCCCATGTAGACAGATCAATAGATACTCCTGAACTTTTCCTCAGGAGTAACATAATCGGAACATCGGTGCTTCTTGATGCTTTCAACAAATTCGGTATATCCAGATACCATCAGGTTTCAACCGATGAGGTCTACGGAGATCTGCCTCTTGACAGACCGGATCTCTTTTTTACGGAATCTACACCGATACACACAAGTAGCCCATACTCTGCCAGTAAGGCTTCTGCGGATTTGCTTGTAATGGCTTATAACAGAACATATGGTACTCCTGCCACAATCTCACGTTGTTCCAATAATTATGGTCCGTATCACTTTCCGGAAAAGCTAATTCCTCTCATGATAGCCAATGCTTTGGAAAATAAAAAAGTTCCGGTGTACGGAACCGGTGAAAATGTGCGTGATTGGCTCTATGTTGAAGATCATTGCCGTGCCATAGATATGATAATACACAACGGAACCATAGGCGAGATTTACAATATAGGCGGACATAATGAACGTACAAATTTAGAGGTTGTAAAGACTGTACTCTCCTGTCTCGGCAAGTCTGAGGATCTGATAGAATTTGTAACAGACAGACCGGGACATGACAGGCGTTATGCTATAGATGCCACTAAGATTCATGATGAACTCGGGTGGGAGCCGCTTATGCCGTTTGATAAGGGTATAAAAAAGACGGTAGATTGGTTCCTTGCAAATCAGTCCTGGTGGAAGAACATAATCAGCGGTGAGTATCTGAACAATTATAGGAGAATAATCGGCTATCCCGATTAAGATAAAATATGATTAAGTTTGATTTGAATGATACGGGACTTAAAGAATATCCGATGGTAAAAAACGGCCACCCCATACTAAAGGGTATATATGGTATTATTAAAAATATTATAAAGAAGGTTTTGAATTCCAAGCGACTTCAGGACTATGCCCTCTCTAAGGTTTATTCGGAATGCTCATCGGAGAAGATAGGAGACGGGGTTTATATGCTCAAGTCCGGCTCTGTTTTCAATTCCTTTCTTATAACCGGAAAGCAGCGGGCATTGCTTATTGATACCGGGTTCGGTATTAAAGGACTTCGCGCTATGGCAGAAGAGATAACCGATAAGCCTATTACTGTCGTTGCCACCCACGGCCATTTCGGAAGTATAGGAGGAGCCGGGGAATTTGATGAAGTTAAGATTCATAAAAAAGACATAAAGCTTGCGAAATTATTTAACAAAATCCTACTCAGAAAAGTTCTTTTTCTTATGGCCCCTGTACGCTATACCCGTCATATGAATAATGATGATTTAATTAATGCTAAACCGCACTTTGTTCATTTTACAAAGCAGGAATTGAAAAGGGGAATTAACCTGGGGGGCAGGACGGTAAAGATAATACATTGCCCGTCACACACACCCGGAAGCTGTTGCTTTGTGGACTCAGTGTCAGATATTGTATTTGCCGGTGATGTTGTTGCTCCTCTCGGGCTTAATTTGTTGCCGGGCGCACAGACTCTTATGAGATATTATGAATCACTGGAGAAGCTTTTACCTTATATGAAGGGAAAAAAGGCTTATTCTTCATACTGGTCCTATCCGACGAGTTATGACAGGGCGTGCGATTTTAAAGATCTGGTGTACGAAACCTCTATGTACGGAAATGATTATACAAAGCTGATAAGGTATAAGAATACGGAGGATAAAAAACAGTTTCTGATATACTATCCGGCAAAGACAAACCGCAGAGCTCTATCCGTTAGATTGAAGTATTACAATGTACTGTAGATTGCAAATATAAAACGAACAAAGGGCGTTCATCTTCATAAAAGACAAAAAAAGTACGCCTTTTTTGTGTAAAACATACAATGTTTTTGAAGACATTGTATGTTTTTTATCAAGGTGAACAAAGATTACTAAAATATTAATTTGTTCATAATTTATTCACAATTTCCATTTATATTATTAATTGTGATTTACGCAATCAGGAATTGTGTTTCCGACCAAATGTGTCGGAAATGTTAACTGGAGGGGTACAAATGTACAAGAACTTGAAAAAGTTGATTGCAGTTGTAGTTGTACTTGCAATGGCGGTTAGTTTGTTTGCAATAAACTCATCAGCTGCAGCAGAACAGAAAAGAGTAGTTGACGCTATCTCAACCGTAGTAGACGGGGTTGCAACATCAGACGATGTTGAGGAAAAGGTAGGCGTTGATGTAAGCACTCTCATCGATGTTGTAAAAGACGTAGCTAAAGCAGAAGTTAATACGGATGAACTTTCAGCTACTGTATCAGATATAGTTCCCGTTGAGGGCGACAACATTGAAGAAGTTGTAGAAGAGGCCGCAGATGCTGTTGTCAGCAGCACTGATAACTCAGATGCAATCGATGAGTCTGATCTTAAAGATGTTGTAGGCGGATTCGGTTCTTCGGATCTTGGATCAGATGCTCTCGGTCAGATTGTAAAGGCTACTGCAGAAAGCCTTGATATCCCGGCTTCACAAGCTGAAAAAGCTACTGAAGTTCTTAAGCTTCTCATTGCTACCGTAAAGGGCGGCGATATTAAGACAGCTACACCGGTATCAGTAGACGGTGGAAAGTGGATAGGCACATGGTCAACAAGTATGGTTGAAGGTTCTGTAAGTCTTTCCAGCAATGCTATAAAGGTATCTCTCTTAGACGTTACTGCACGTACAAGACTTCTTTCCTCAAGAAAGGGCGATGTTATCAGAATTACTCTTTCTAACTTGTACGGAAAGGCAGACCTCAACGTAGGCGAGATAACACTTGCTCTTGCCAATGAAACCGTAGACAGAGGAGTTCAGCCTGATTCTCTCGTAAAGCTTACAGTCGGAGGAAATGAATCATTCACAATTCCTGCAGGCCAGACTGTACAGACTGATCCGATCGAGTTCCATGTTGATGCATGCCAGGAACTTATGATTTCAACATACTACAAGGGAGTTAACGAATTCAGCACAATAGGCCTTATAGGTGGTCATTGCTATGTAGGACTCGGTAACCAGACAGAGCAGTATGTTTCTCCGATAGACGTTGATCTTGCTGCTGAAAACCTCAGCGTAGGCGCATATGAGATCTTGCCGATTATCTCAAACGTTGATGTATATGACACAGATCCGAATGCATATTCAGTAGTTGTTTTCGGTGATTCAACAACAACAAATACAACAGTTCCGAAGCTTGCTTCTATGCTTAAGCAGAACGGAATTGAAAATATAGGTATCCTTCTCCAGGGTATAAAAGGTAACGAGGTTCTCCATGATGGTATGGGAACAATCGGAAGCATCATGGGTAAATCAGCTTTGGCTCGTTTTGACAATGATGTTATTAAACAGGCAGGTGTTAAGAAGGTTCTCATAAAGGTTGGCCTTAATGATGTACTCCATCCGGCATGTGCATCGAAGTCAGAAGAATATGCTGCAGTTTACGGCGGAAAGCTTCCGACAAATGAAGAGATGATAGCTCTTGTTGAAAATGGTTATAACCAAATGATAGATGCTGCTAAGGCAGCAGGACTTGAAGTTTACTTCGCAACCAGAACACCGGGCAGAGGATATACACGTAACCTCCTCGGTATCACAGGTGACGATATATCAGATGAGGCTTATATGACTAAGGGTGAGCCGGTAAGACTTGCTCTTAACGATTGGCTCAGAGCTGCCGCAGCAAACGGCGTTATCAACGGACTTGTAGATCTTGAGTTTATGATGGATCCGGATCCGGAGCGTACAGGTGCTTTGTTACCTGATTATACAATTGACGGTGCACACTTGACTGACCTCGGTTGTCAGCAATTTGCAAAAGCTGCTTATCCGGTACTCTTCGGTACAAGCAGAGAAGATATTGATTTCTCCGGAACAGAGTCTTACGGCGGAATTGAAAAAGACTTGAAGCCTTTGATCCAATTAATTCAAAAGCTGTTTGATTCAAACAACAGCCGCGATGACTTTGATATTTCAAAGCTTGCTGAACTCATTGCACTTATAAAGAACGGTGCAGGCGACAGCGAAGGCGATGCTTCAGGCTCAGCAATCAAGGATCTTATCAATAAGATCAATCCGGATGCAACACCTACAACAGATATAGTTAAGCTTATCACTGATCTTATAAAGAACGCAGGTTCTGACGGAGATGCTGAAGGAAACAAGGATGTTGATCTCTCAACACTCATTAAGATCTTAGGCGGCATGGGCGTTAAGGATGTAGACATAGATGCTCTTAAGGATCTTCTCGCTAACATAAGAGGCGAGGCAGGTACTCCGGGCACAGATGATTCAAATTCAGATTCAACTTCTGAAACTACAAAGCCTGAGTCTAAGATAGACTTCACAGCTCTCCTGGGTCTCCTTAACAAGATTAAGAACGGTTCAGGCGACACAGATATTAGCCTTGACGGACTTAAGGATCTTGTAAACAAAGTAAATCCTGATAACACAGTAGATACAGATATTCTTGCAAAGATAATGGAAGTTATAAACAGCAAGAAGGGTACGGACGATGAAACCCGCGTTGACGGTGACGAAATAAGCCGCGGCGACGAGACAACAGGTTCGACAGAAAGCAAATTGGATCTTGAAACACTCAAGGCTCTTCTCGGTGGATTAGGTCTTCCGGAGGTTGACGATAGTACCATAACAGGTCTTCTCGACAAGATAAACAACGGTGGTACAATTACTCTTCCTGAGATAGTAAAGGGAGATGAACTCCAAAGCTGGATAGAGGGAATCCTCGGCGGCAAAGACAATGATGCCACAGATGACAGTACTTCGACTGATACTAAGGTTGAAGACAAAGATCCTCAGGTAACAACTGATCCTGCTGCTGATGCTGATCCTGCTGTTGATCCGGCTACAGAGGAAACTCTTCAGGATGTTGAGGTCATCAATGGTGTAGTTATGGATGGAGATGAAACTCCTCTTGCATCTGTTACAGATGATACAGCAACAGCTTCACTTCTTGATTCAGCTGTTATAGCTAACACAGGAGACACAGAAATGGTTGCAGGCGCTGCTCTTACACTTTTGGTTGCAGCAGCAGCTTGTGTAACAACTCACAAGAAGAAAGAAGACTGATTCGCGTAAGCGATGTGAAACAAGCAAATGCACCGGAACTTATGTTTCGGTGCATTTTAGCGGAAATTCATGTTTTGTTTCTTTTTTACAGAAAGCCATATTTTGTGTAAGTTTTGCACAAAGTTTAATAACTATAGATGTCAAATATGTTGATATCAACAATTTTAGATAAAATGTTAATTTGTTCATAATTTGTTCACAATTGTGTTATATATTTTTATTGTAATCTATAATATTTGAAAACGGGGGAATTTACGATGCATAAGTTGGCAACAAAGATTATTGCCGTTGTACTTGTCCTTACAATGGCTATCAGTGGTCTCGTTATCAACACTTCTGCTTATTCTCTTATCGCAGGTGTTGTTGACGTTATTCACATTCTTACGGACATGAAAGTAACAGACGGTCCTATCTTGGCTGATATCACAACCAAGTTGACAAAGGCGGGCGTAAGCAAGTTCATAGATACAATTAAGGTTCTTGCAAAATCCGGAATCGAGATAGACGATCTTGTTGATGCTATCCACAAGATTACAGATTCTAAGGTAACAGATGCTCCTGACTTTGTTGGTATAGCTAAGGCTATCATAAGCGCAGCAAAGAATCCGGGAATAATAGATCTGGATGAACTCGTTGATTTCTTAAAGGTTATCGCTGATTTACCTCTTGATTCAGATGCTCTTAAGACCTTTATCGCTAAGATAGTTGGAAATGCTAACATCGGCGGTGATGTTGATCTCGGTGCTTTCAAGAAGGTTATCGCAGTTATCGTTGATTTAATAAAGGGTGCTGGTTTGCCTGAATTGCCGGACACTTCAATCCCTGATATTGATTTAGGCGATATAGACTTAGGTAACGTTGATCTTAAGGCATTCATTGATCTTATCAACGGACTCATGAAAAAGGATATAAAACTTCCTGAACTCAAGGATCTTATCGTTGCTATAGCTCCTGATTTTGACTTTGGTTCATTCGACCTTGACGGTCTCCTTGCTAAGATCAAGGGCGGCGACTTAGATCTTCCTACACTTAAGGATTTCTTCGATAAGATCGGTCTTCCGAAGTTTGACAACGATACAATTAAGGCTATCCTTAAGTTGATACTCGGTGGTATAAAGATTGAACTTCCTGATGTAGGCGTTCCTTCAATTCCGGGTGGTTCAGATGTTGTAAAGCCTGACAAGACTCTTGAAGCTCTCCTTGACCTCCTTAACGGTCTTAAGGATAAGGACATAACTCTTCCTGAGCTTAAGGATCTTATCATCGCAATTAACCCTGATTTTGACTTTGGTTCATTTGACCTTGAAGGTTTCCTTGCTAAGATTAAGGGTGGAGATTTAGATCTTCCTACACTTAAGGACTTCTTTGACAAGATTGGTCTTGACTTAGACCCAAGTGTTATCGTAGCTATCATAGGTCTTATCTTCGGTGACGGTGAGATTAAACTTCCTGATCTCGAAGAGGCTTTAGGTAAGCTTCCTAACATCGACATAAAAGATCCTATCCAGTGGATAAAAGATTTGCTTGACAAGATAGCAAAGGATCCTGCTGATCCTTCTGATCCTAAAGATCCTGCAGATCCAGCAGATCCAAAAGATCCGGCAGACCCGGCTGATCCTTCAACAATAGTTGATCCTCAGATCCCTGCTGATCCTCAGGTTCAGGAAACACTCCAGGATGTTGACACAGTTACAGATCTTGTTACAGTTGGCGATGACACACCTCAGGCTACTATAGACGATAATGATTTCGCTGTAGCAAACACAGGTGATTCAACAGGCGTAGCTGCTACTGTTACTCTCGCTCTCATCGCAGGAGCTGCATATGTAACAGCTCTCAAGAAGAAGGAAGACTAATTCCTGATTTGATGAATTAAAATGAAGTGGCGAGGCCAAAGGCGCGGCACTTTTGTTTAGCCTGGGGGCGCGAATTTGAACCCGCCTAAAACGGCGGTCTTTTGTGCTATTCAGATAAGATATAAAGAACTGCAAGTATTAACAGTATATCAGCATTCTCATTCATAAGAAGAATTATCAAGGCTATCAGGAGGAACTCTTCGCTCGAGGAATCGTCACTGATCAAGTTTTCAAATCTCGAAAAGAGATTTTGTTTCCTTAATGCATTATTTTTATTTTTGGGGTTCTCTTGCGAATTTCTTTGTGCATCTTCTCGCGAATTTCCCTGCGGTTTCCCTCGTGAGTTTCCATGTGAGTTTCCGCGCGAGTTCCCACGTGAATTTCCGCGCGAATTTCCACGCGAATCTTCCTGAGGATTTTCCCGTGGCTTTTCACTCTCTGTGATAGCCAATGCTTGACGCTGCATTTCCCTGACCCTGCGTATGGCATCTTCTTGCATACTTTGCATTTCACTGTAAGAATAATCAAGAGCCATACATTATCACCTCAAAATTGGAGTAATCCGGATTCTTTCAGTACCGGTAACATATCAAACAGATGCATCATCTTTATTGCTTCATCAGCTTTTTCCTGCCTTTTATCTGACAGAAGAGGCTTTAATGATTGTATGAAGTTCTCTTTTGGATCTTCTCCGGCACCTTCTTTTAGTATACCTATGATTTTAGTTACTCTTTTAACCATATCCGGATCAATAGGCAACTGAGATACATTGTTTTGTTGTGGTTTTTGTTGTGGTTTTTCTTCTGTACTTTCTCCGAACAAATCAGTAGCGAGACTTTTGAGTTTTCCTATGTCATCATCAGAAAGGCTCCCTATGATTTTGCTGATATCATCCATGGAATCATTCCTTACCGTATTTGTTGAGCAGTGCTTTTGCTGTATCCGATTGCATTATTTTTTCCAAAGCCTTTTCATCGCTTAAGATATGTTCCAACTTTTTGAGCTTTTCCTCGCTTAATCCCGTATTTTCCGATGAAAGTCTTTTGTTAGAACTCAGTGTTTCACTTATACTTTTGGCTAAGTTGATTTTGTCATTATTTGAATTATTGTTTTTCATTGATTTTACTCATCTCCTTATATATAATATTTATGTTCGGTTGTGGATATTACAACCAATTAATATGCGCCCGTAGCTCAGTTGGATAGAGCGTCAGACTCCGACTCTGAAGGCCGTGCGTTCAAATCGCATCGGGCGTGCCAAATAATACCTCGACAAGAGTCGAATATTGTGATAGAATTTTATTTATAATAAAGATGAACGCAAATTGATTTATGGATTGTATTATTGGGGGAGTATTTATGAAAAAGACGATATCTCGTTTATTAACCTGCCTTATAGCCGTGCTTATGATGTTATCATTTTCCGCATGCAGCGCAGAAGATAATGTGTATATAGACTTCTTACTTAATGGTTGGGACGGTATCTTCGAGCAGAAGGAAGATGTTGAACGAGTTTGGCCGGATCCAACTGTGAAGGTTCATAAGATTCGTGAAGACCATAAGGTAACCGGTGTAAACAATGTAGTTGATATGGGATCAAAGGGAAATGGCTACACTATCGCAGGTACCGACGGAGTAGAAGAATAATACAGAGCAGATTATACATTGTAGAATATACAGTGTAGAGTAATAAGGTAAAAGATAAGAGCATTGATACATGTGTATCAATGCTCTTTTGTTATGTTTCTCTTATTTTTGTTTATCAATTAATCATTTGCTTATAACGATTCGCGCCGTCAGGATAATTTGTGGATGAACAGTCCTGAGAGAAGTTTCGGTTCAAACCAGGTTGATTTTGGTGGCATAAGGGCACCGGCATCCGCAATTTTTAAGAGCTCGTCAAGTGAGGTTGGGTACATTGCGAAAGCGAGCTTCATATCCTCGTGAGCCCTTTTCTCTAATTCTTCGAGGCCTCTGATACCACCCACAAAATCTATTCTCTTATCTGTTCTCGGATCTTCTATGCCGAGTACCGGGGCGATGAGGTTATCTTGAAGAATTGATACGTCAAGTGACTTCACCGGGTCATTTTCATCAAATGTGCCGGGCTTTGCGGTTAGCTTGTACCAGGTGTTATCTACATACATACCGAATGTGTGACGCGCTTCGGGTGAATAGGGCTCTTCCTTCGGAACTGTCTCTATAACAAATTTTTCGTTTACTTTTTTGAGGAATTCTTCCTTGGTCATTCCGTTTAAATCGGCGATGACCCTGTTATAGTCGAGAATCTCGAGCTCGTCTTTAGGAAATACAACAGCGAGGAAGAAGTTGAACTCTTCTTCTCCTGTGTAGTCCGGGTTCAATTCACGTCTCTTCAATCCTACCTTCACGGCAGAGGCGCAACGGTGATGTCCGTCTGCAATGTAGAGCGCATCGACGTCTTCAAACATCTTCTGAAGATTTGCAACAATCGGATCTTCGTTTATAACCCAAATTTTGTTGTGTACATCTCCCTCTGATACGAAATCATATACAGGTATGTGCGTTTCTTTGAAGCTTTCTATAACTTCATTTATGCGCTCGTCTCCCCTGTAGGTAAGGAAGATAGGACCGGTGTTGGCATTGCAAGTGTCAACATGTCTTATACGGTCAGCCTCCTTGTCGGCTCTTGTAAGTTCATGTTTTTTGATTTTGTTGTCGATATATTCATCGATAGAGGCACAACCTACGAGACCTGTCTGGGAGCGACCGTTCCATATCTGTGTGTATATATAGAAACATGGCTTGTCATCCTGTCTGCAAATCTCGTCATTTTCAAGGCTTGCGAGATTTGATGCTGCTGTTTCATAAACCTTTTTATCATATATATCCGTACCAAGAGGCAAATCTATTTCTGCTTTATCCACATGAAGGAATGAATAGGGGTTGTCCTTTACCTTTTCCCGGGCCTCATCTGATGTCATAACATCATAGGGCAGGGCCGCAACGAGATGTGCATAGGGCGGAGTAGGTCTTACGGCTTTAAACGGTTTGAATACTGACATGGGTTACCACCTTTGCTTGGCTTTTTTGCATTATAGTTAACTTTATAGTTAGATTTATAGTTATCTTTATATTTGGCTTTATAGAAATTTAAATAGAAAAATCGTCTTCTGAGTAGTCTTTAAAAATGCGTGATTTTGGTTTGGGTTTTCTTAAAAGTGGATCATACTTGAAGGAGGCACAAGATGAATTCGGCATCATGATTCCTTTCTTTACACAGAGAATCATTTTGTCATCAGGGGACAATCTGCCATGCCTGCAATATTCACAAGCCGGAGTTTTTGTAAAGTTAAATAATTTTTTCATACTTTACCTCCTTATCACAGACAAAATTTTAACATAACTCCCGGGGTATATCAAGGTCAAATATAAGCAGCATGGACATCAGAATTACTGAAACACATGCGAAAAATGACATTGAAACGTCTATGTTCAATGCCGAAGACATATTTGAAAAAACCTGATAGTTTTCCGGAAACAAAAATAATGCCGTGCGACAGAAAAGAAATGACAGACAGGCGCAACAAAGACGCGAAATTAAGAACTTAAAATAGGAAAGTCCGGTTGCCCGTAAGCAATCCTGTATTTGTGCATGAACGCAAAATCCGCAAAAGGAGAGAGCAGCCGAAAGCAGAGGTAACTTGTGCAATGTAGCTGTTTTTGCAAGGGAAATTATATATGAGCCTTTTGTAATCTCCGACAATATTGCCAGCGCATTTGAGATATATGAATTCGAAATAAAGAGTTCAAGCCCTGATGTAAAGGCCGCGAATATTACAACAAATGCACATATGTTAATCATGGAATCAGTGCCTTTGTTTACAGATTTGCACAGTGCTTCACCAATCGGGTTATCCGCAGTGTTTTCTGATTTATCCTGTGAGTTTTTCAGTCTTCGGCATAAGGCAATACCGAAGAAAAGAGAAGAGAATATCATGGACAGGTATATGAGAAGTCCGGCTTTAACATTGCCCAGCATGGCATAGCCGACAGTGCCCATTACAAAAGCGGGCCCTGCATTGATAGTGAACATGCACATGTATTGAGCTTGTTTTTGTGATATGAGTCCGTTTTTGTACATATGAGTTGTCATCTTGGGACCTACCGGAAATCCGCCTATGAGGCCCATTATTATAGCACTACCTGCAACGCCGGGAAGATTGAAAATGGATCTGGTTACCGGTGCGAGGAACTTTCCAAGTGATACTGCCAACCCCGATTCGGTTATAAAAGCGGAAAGTACGAGAAACGGAAAGAGTGAGGGAATAACACTTTTCGCACAAAGAGATAAGGCATCCTGTACAGCGGATGATGTGGTATCAGGTCTTGTGACAAGCAATACTGCAAGTCCGGTGGCAAGGGCAAACAAAAGAGCTCGGCGCAGTATTTTGAGATTTTTTTCAGTGCTTTTTCTCATTTACATTAGCCTCGCTCTTTTGTTCAAACTCAATGCTCTCGATGCTGCCGTCAATATACATCTCTCCGTTTGTGTACGAGAGCATTGAGATGTTCTCGCCGCTGACCTTAAGCGTGAAACCGCCTATGTCAAGAGTTATGGAATTGTCCGAGTAGGCGAGAATGCCCTTGCATCCGCTCACATACAGTTCATTTTTTGAATTCATTTCAAGACTGAACATTGCCTCACCTCTATCATAATGTATGAGAAAAATTAATATATTATTCTGGGTGATTGCATTGAAAAGAACGCTTGAAGCAATACGACTTATCAAAGGTTATGTTACCTTTACGGCAACGGGTGGATTTCCGGACAGATTTCTGAACTCATGCAGGGATAACGGTGTCACTTTATATAATTTGAGCAGAACAAACGGAGTTATATATGCAGATGTCAATATAGCTGATTACAGGAAAATGCCGCGAATTCGAAGAAACTCAGACATGAAGGTCAGGATATATAAAAAGCGGGGCTTACCTTTTGCTATCCATCGTAGAAAAAACCGTGTCGGGTTACTCATAGGTTTTATCCTGTTCATAATTACCGTGATGGTGTTGTCACAGGGCATATGGAGTATAAGAGTTGACGGGAATGAAAATATAGATGAACACGATATAGTAAAGGCCTTTGAAGAAAACGGAGTTTCTGTCGGTGCATATATAAAGGGTATTGATATAAGCGCCGCGGAGAACAATGTGGCTACAAAGCTACCCTCTGTCAATTGGCTGTCATTGAATATATCAGGGGGACTTGCCGTAATAAATGTAAGGGAGGGCGTCGCCATACCGAACATAAAGAATGAGAATCCCCCCTGCAATGTTGTTGCGAAATGCGGAGGACAAATTACGACCTACGAGGTATATGAGGGTGTCGGAGAGCAGGAGGTTAATGCCGCCGTGGCAAAGGGCGATCTTCTGATATCCGGAATCAGAACCTATGCGGACGGCACAACTGTATTATGCCCGGCAGACGGAAAGATAGAGGCAAAAACAAGTCAATCCTTTGAAGCTGTTGTAGATGATAAATTCGGACTGAAAAGGGTTGGGTCCATAAAGAAGATTTATGTAATAAACTTTTTCGGCATGGATTTTCCGATTTATACATATAACATCTTTGATGATGTAAAGGGAAGAGTACTTGAAAATGAAAGCTATATGGAAATAAACGACGTGATAACTCCGGTAGGCATGACAGAGAGGAATATTTTGATTCTGGACAGCGAACCATATAAAAATACAGGGCGATACATGGGTATATGTCTTGACGAATACTTAAAAAAGCAACGTCTCATAGTCGGTGAGAGTGAAATAATAAAAAGCGATACAAAGCTGCAAAAAAGTGACGAAATGATGAAACTGACCGGAAACTTTGACTTGATAGAGGATATAAGCAAAAAACAGGAAATCTTGTATAGTGAATGACAGCCGGCACAAAATAGAGTATTTCCTTTAAATGGCATGGCATACACTAGACAAGTTTTTTATGTGAATTTTAGCTAAAATGTATATTAACTTTTTATTAAAATTAGATTATAATGTTTAACGGACGACAAAAGTATTTAACGTGCAACAAAAAATTTGTGTAAAATTAATTATATGGAAGGTTCTTTTTAATGCCGGAAAAATTGATTCACTTTGACAATTTCGATAACCTTACCGGTTTATTCGGAAGTATGGATGAAAACATTAAGATACTTGAAGACGAATACGGTGTTACTGTTATAGCCAGAGGGGATACCTTAAAGATTACCGGTGACGATGAAGCTGTTGCCAAGGCCTTATCGGCAGTTGACGGTCTGATATCGATTATGAACCGTGGGGAAGAGTTAAGCGAACAGAATGTTCGTTATGTTATAGAGATGCAAAAAGAGGGCAATGTATCTAAGATTGATAAATTGCTCAATGACTGTATTTGCATAACCTCAAGCGGCAAACCGATAAAGGCGAAAACGCTTGGACAGAAAAAGTACATTGATGCCATAAATTCTAACACTGTTGTATTCGGAGTCGGGCCTGCCGGAACGGGAAAGACGTATCTGGCAGTTGCCATGGCAGTGAAAGCATTTAAGGCAAAAGAGATAAACAGAATTATTCTCACAAGACCCGCTGTGGAGGCCGGAGAAAGCCTGGGATTTTTACCCGGGGATTTACAGCAGAAGGTTGATCCCTATCTGAGACCTCTTTATGATGCTCTTTTTGAGATGTTTGGGGCTGAGGGTTTTGCGAGGCAGATGGAAAGAGGAACAATAGAGGTTGCTCCGCTCGCTTATATGAGAGGAAGGACTCTGGACGAAAGCTTTATCATTCTCGATGAGGCACAAAATACTACTTCGGAGCAGATGAAGATGTTTCTCACTCGACTCGGTAATGGATCTAAGGCTGTTGTGACCGGCGATATTACCCAAATAGATTTGCCGGGAGGAAAGAAATCGGGTCTTAAAGAGGTTACCAAAATTTTGAAGAACATTGATGGTATAACAACTGTACGCTTTGATGAGAAGGATGTGGTCAGACACCATTTAGTACAGGAAATAGTTAAAGCTTATGAACGTTATGCCGAGAAATCGGAGGGCAGGATTAATGGCAAACAAAATCAAAGTCGTAATAACAAATGACCAAAAAGAGATTAAAATTCCAAAGGGCCTGCGTATGCTTATCCGTCGCTGTTGCACAGCTGTTTTAATTATGGAAAACTTCAGCGGGGATGCTGAAGTGTCTGTAAAGCTGGTTAATAACGAACAGATTCACGAACTCAATAAAAAGTATAGGAACATTGATAAGGAAACCGATGTTCTGTCGTTTCCTCTCGGTGTTGACGGGGTGTACGACATAAATCTTGATACCGGAGAAGCACAGCTCGGGGATATAGTTATCTCTATAGAAAAGGCTATTGAGCAGGCGGAACGCTACGGTCACACCTTGCAGCGTGAGGTTGGTTATCTTACCGTGCATTCTATGCTTCACCTTCTCGGATATGATCACGAGAACGGAGGACTTGAACTCTTACATATGAGAGAAAAAGAAGAACAGGCTTTGTCTGAGTTAGGTCTCAAGAGAGACGGAAGTTATTACATGGGAGAATAAGAAATGCGAGAATCTACAACCGCATTTATAGCAATAGTAGGACGTCCCAATGTTGGGAAGTCCTCTTTGCTTAATAGGATGCTGGGGCAAAAGGTGGCTATTGTTTCGAATAAGCCACAGACTACAAGAACAAAAATAATAGGGGTACTCACGAAGGACGAATGCCAATTGGTATTTACCGATACCCCGGGTTACCATAGACCGAAAAATAAATTGGGCGAGAATATGGTGCGTGCGGTAAGTGACAGTATCGGCGGCGTGGATGCTTGCCTTTTTGTTGTTGAGCCTTACGGCGAACTCGGAGACAGCGAAAAGGAACTTATAGAAAAATTTAAGAAACAGGATATGCCTGTTATTCTCGCTATAAATAAAATTGATACAGTTGAAGATAAGAAGGAGCTGGCACTCAGAATTTCAGAGCTTTCGAAGCTCTATGATTTTACGGCAGTTGTGCCGACTGCCGCCGTTAAAGGCGATGGTGTGGATGTTCTTCTGGAAGAGCTGAAATCTTTAGCCCAGCCTTCGGTACACTTTTTCCCTGATGATGCATTGACAGATCAGCCGGAGCGCGTTATAGCCGGAGAAATCATACGTGAGAAAATGTTACGGCTCATGGATAAGGAAATACCGCATGGGGTTGCCGTCAGCATCGAAAAGATGAGACAACGCGAGGATTCCGATATAGTGGATATAGAGGCTACTATATTTTGTGAGAAGGAAAGCCATAAGGGAATAATCATAGGCAAAAACGGTGCCATGCTTAAAAAGGTATCCACATATGCAAGGCAGGATATGGAAAGATTCTTTGATTGCCACATAAACCTCAGGTGTTGGGTAAAGGTTAAGGAGGGCTGGAGAGACAGAGAAGCCCTTATTCATAATTTCGGTTTAGACAACGAATAATAGAGAAGTTTATAAAGAGTTTTAAAGGAAGTTTTATAAAGAGATTTATAGAGAGGCTTATAAAGAGGTTTTACAGAGAGGTTTAATTATGAGCGGAAAAGTATATTTTACAAGGGAAATAACCCCGGGTAAAGTGATAGACCTTTACAGGGCTGTAGGAAGAGAGCTTACAGGCAATATAGCTATAAAAATCCATTCCGGTGAAGAAGGTAATCAAAATTATCTGAAACCTGAATTTTGGGCTCCGATCATCGAGCAGGTGGGAGGCACTGTTGTTGAGTGCAATACCTCTTATGACGGAGAGCGGGACAGGACAGACAAGCATAAGAAGTTGCTTGAAAATCACGGCTGGACAAGATTTAAACTTGATCTCATGGATGAGGAAGGACCGGATCTTGAACTTCCTATACCTCAAGGCTTGCGTATAAATAAAAACTTTGTAGGTAAGAATTTGAAAAAATACGATTCTTTGTTGGTGCTTTCACACTTTAAAGGACATCCTATGGGAGGTTTTGGAGGAGCTTTGAAGCAGCTTTCAATAGGAATTGCCTCAAGCGCCGGAAAAGCATATATCCACGGTGTCGGAGAACCGGAAAAGATCTGGACATCAGACCATGACTCATTTCTTGAGTCTATGGCTGACGCAGCTTCTTCAGTAGTAAACTTTTTTGAGGGAAGAGCCGTATATATCAATGTCATGAAGAACATGTCGGTGGACTGTGACTGCTGTGCTATAGCGGAGGATCCCTGCATGAAAGATATAGGTATGCTTGCAAGTCTTGATCCGGTAGCTATAGATAAAGCTTGTCTTGATCTTGTCTATGCTGCGGATGATCCGGGCAGAGAGCACCTCATTGAGAGAATAGAGTCCAGAAATGGTGCCCACACCGTTGATGCCGCTGCCGATCTCGGCATCGGAACAAAGGACTATGAGCTGATAGAGATATAAACAAAGATGCAAATATAGACATAAGCAGACATATACAGGGACATAGTATGAGATAAAATCAACTGTGAAGGAGGACTTGTGTGCATATAGAAACAGACGGACTTGTCATAAAAGAACAAAATGTAGGCGAGTCCGATCGCCTTATAACCGTCCTCACTTCAAAGTATGGGCTTGTGCGTGCTTTTGTGAACGGAGCAAAAACAATAAAGAACAAGAATCTGGCGGGAACTCAGCTTCTCGCCTATTCGGATTTTGTGTTCTATCAGGGCAGGGAAGCTTTCTCGGTTAACAGCGCATCGGAAAGGGAAGTATTTTTTGAATTGCGATCCGATATAGATAATCTGAGCATAGCACTCTATCTTGCGGAACTTTACGGGGAACTCACACCGGAGGGAAGCGAATGCGATGAACTTCTCAGACTTTTGCTGAACTCAATTTATCTTCTCTCAAAGAAAAAGTGTGATCCTTTGATTGTGAAGTCGGTGGCGGAGCTTCGCGGACTCGGTCTTTACGGCTATCAGCCGGATCTTGTAGCTTGTAAGGAATGCGGGTCATTTGAGTCCGATGTATTTTATTTCAGCATAAAAAACGGAGATTTACATTGCAAAAACTGCGTTGTCGGGGACGACTCATGCGATGCAACCCCGGGCAGCAGCAAAGAATTTGCCCATATGGGTCTTGACGTGTCTCAGATCCCGATAAGCTACAGCACGGTTACGGCAATGCGACACATCATATATAGTGAATCAAAGAAAGTTTTTGATTTTAATTTGTTACCGACATCTTTATCAGAACTTTCCGGTGTTACGGAGAGATTTGTTTTGGAAAAGACCGGACGTACGTATAAGACTCTGGACTTTTACAAGAGTCTTAAGAATCTTGTTTAGGAGCAAATATGAACAAACATCTTTTGGCTGTAGATTTTGACAAAATTGTGCAGCGACTTTCCGGCATGACCTCTTGCGAGGATGCCGCTGAGATGGCTCTGAATATGGAGCCATGTACAGAGCTTTCCGAGGCGGAGCATCTTCTCGATTTAACTGTTGATGCGCACATGCTGGTTGCAAAATTCGGAGGTCCGTCCTTCGGCGGATTAAAAAATGTTAATAATTTGCTTTATGTTGCATCGAGCGGAGGAACCCTTTCCATGCGGGACCTTCTCTCGGTCGCTTCAACTTTGCGTGCCATAAGAGCCCTTGATGAGTGGTACTCACAGTGTGAGGGTATAGATACTACATTGAGCGGGTACTTTAACAGTCTGGCGCCCGATAAGTATTTGGAAGACAGGATTTTTACAAGCATAATTTCCGAAGATGAGATGGCCGATAATGCCTCCCGAGATCTGGCAGATATAAGGAGAGACTTAAGGCGACAAGAGGCAAAGATCAGAGAACAGCTTGATCATATCGTACATTCTTCCCACTATCAGACTGCATTGCAAGACGCCATAATTACGATAAGAAACGGTCGATATGTTGTTCCTGTAAAGAGAGAGCATAAAAATACCGTGGCAGGACTTGTGCAGGACACATCGGACAGCGGTGCTACGGTATTTATAGAGCCTATGTCTGTTGTAGAGGCAAACAATAAGATAAAGGAACTCCTCGGTAAAGAGAGGGAAGAGATAGAAAAAATTCTGGGTGAGCTGTCAGGAGAGGCAGGACTTATATACGAGGCCACAAAGATTTCTTATGAGTCGGCTGTATTTCTGAATTTGGTTTTTGCAAAGGCAAACCTGGCATATGCTATGAAAGCCTCAAAACCTATTTTAAATGACAAAGGCATAATAGACCTTCACTCAGCCCGTCATCCTCTGATAGACCCTGCCAAGGTCGTGAAGACAGACATAAGAATAGGAGAGGATTTTGATACACTGGTTATAACCGGACCTAATACCGGCGGTAAGACAGTATCTATAAAAACCTTAGGGCTTTTGTCGGCAATGGCTGCATGCGGCCTTATGTTGCCATGTGCAGACAATAGTGTTATGGCTGTATTTGAGAACATATTCTCCGATATAGGTGATGAGCAGAGCATAGAACAATCGCTGTCAACATTTTCATCCCATATGACTAACATAGTAGATATCATTTCAAAAGCCGGTCCGAAGTCCCTTGTCCTGATAGATGAGCTCGGTGCCGGAACGGATCCCGTTGAGGGAGCCGCTTTAGCTATGGCTATCCTGGAACGACTTCATAAGCAGGGCGCCGTTATTGCGGCTACTACGCATTATGCCGAACTCAAAGCCTATGCATTGCAGACCGACAGGGTTGAAAATGCTTGCTGTGAGTTTGATGTGAACACTTTGTCTCCGACTTACAGATTGCTTATCGGTGTACCCGGACGTTCAAATGCGTTCGCTATATCCGAGAGGCTCGGAGTGCCTGTTGATGTGGTTGACCGGGCAAGGGATTTGGTGTCTGCGGAGAATACAAAGTTTGAAGATGTCGTTGAGCGTCTTGAAGAGAGCAGAGCTTTAATGGAAACAGAGCATAAGAAGGCGCAGCAGCTGTCCATGGAAGCAAATACCGAAATGGAAGAGGCTAAGGCATTAAAAGAAAGTATAGAGAAGCTTAAGAATGATGAAATAGAAAAAGCTCGTTCCGAGGCTATGAAGATAGTGGAACGGGCAAAGAGGGAAGCTGCGTATTTCCTTGACGATCTGGAACAGCTGAAGAAAGAGCAAAAGAAGTCGAAGGATTTATCTAAGCTTTCAGCCGATGCAAAGGGTGTTATCAAACGCCATGAGGGTGAGCTTGACGACATAACAAATCCTATCATTGCTTTGGCACGGGATGATAACTATGTATTGCCGCGAGAATTGAGAATAGGCGATACTGTTGTTATAGCGGACCTTGGTACAACAGCTACGGTCTCAGCCTTGCCTGACAAAAAGGGAATGGTTGAGGTTACCAGCGGTATAATGAAGAGCAGGGTGGAGCTTTCGAATCTCAGACTTGTGGAGGGTAAGGCAGCCAAAAAAGTATCCAACGGAAAGAGAAGCGTAGGAAAGTCCTTTGAATCAAAGTCAACCATGAAGGTGGAGACTTCCGTTGACTTGAGGGGAATGGCATCCGACGAGGCAATCCATGCCCTGGACAGCTTTATAGATCTTCAGGTAAGATGCGGTATAGGAGAATTCACCGTTATACACGGAAAGGGAACCGGAACACTGAGAAAAGCCGTAAAGCAATATTTGTCAAAGCATCCTCAGGTTAAGGAGCACAGACTGGGCACTTTCGGGGAAGGCGAAGACGGCGTAACTATTGTTAAGTTGAAATAATATGTTTTGCATAATATAAAAAATGTAGAATATAATAATAAAAAGACTTGACGTACAGTTTCCTGTACTTTATAATTTAAGTACAGGAAACTGTACTTTTATGGGGGCGAACAAAATGTTAGCAGTTAATTATACAAACCTTAGAGATAATATGAAATTGTACATGGATAAGGTTACAGAAGATTATGAAATTATGATTGTAACCAGAAAAAATAACAAAAATGTAGTTATGATTTCGGAGGAGGCCTATAACAACTTGATGGAAAATATTTATGTTATGGGCAACAAGTCAAACTACGATTGGTTGATGCAGTCCAAGGCTCAATTAGAGGGAGGTAAGGCATCCGAACATAGTTTAATAGAGGAGCCTGCCGATGAATAAGGTTTTTACAGACAACGCATGGGAAGACTATACTTATTGGGAAACAGAGGATCGAAAAACCCTGAAAAAAATTAATCAACTTGTAGAGGATATTTGCCGAAACGGAAATGTTGGAATAGGTAAGCCGGAAGCTTTAAGCGGAAATCTTGCAGGTTATTGGAGCAGAAGAATCAATGATAAAGATAGGTTGATTTACAAGATAGATGATAATAACGTATATATTCTCGCTTGCCGTTACCACTATGGTGAAAAATAAGATAAAACCATCGCTGACCAGCGATGGTTTTAATATTTTTTACTTAAAAATAAAAATCTTTGTCACAAAACAGGATTTTGCTTTGATTTATATTATTGGAGGAATAAGCCATAATTGATTTTTATTTCCGAATAACATAGAATAGAGTAGTATTCTATGTATTAGGAAGTAAATTTTATGATGATTTTTCTTGCGGCTTTGCCTGACGAAAAGTACATACCGAGCTTTACTGAGTTTTTTAGTGAATATAAACAGCTAATAGGAAAAATAGCATATGGTCAAGTGCATGACTTCCACTTAGCTGAAGACTGTGTTCAAGAAGTAATGCTGTATTTTGCAGAACACTTTGATAAGGTCGATTCATTGGAAAAGAAACAAAAAACCGGTCTTGTAATAATGCTCACGAAACAGCGCGCTATAAATATGTACAATCAAAGGCAGCGCATAAACCAAAAAGAGCAACTCGTATCTGATGATGAGGATTTAGATGAGATATTTTTTGAAAGCGACACTATAGATTCTGAAAATTCTGTAGATGAACTATATGATGCTATAAGAAAATTACCGGAAATATATTCAAATCCGCTTGTTCTTAAATACATATACGGATATTCTAATTCGGAGATATCCGGGCTCCTTCTAATTTCCGAAGATGTCGTAAGAAAAAGATTGGAGAGAGCCAGGACTAAGCTTAGGTTGGAGGTGGACTATGAATAATTCGGAATCTCTATTTTTGGAAGCTTGCCGCCTGGCTGAAGAAAGGCGAATAGAAGAAGAACTTTCGTATTATAATAGTTTGCCTGATTTCGAATACAGCAAGAGATTTGAAAAGAAAATGCAAAAACTTTGCAAACAGGTTGATTCAGGCAAGTACAGCAGGAAATCAAATGTAATACCGATTTCTCATATGAGAAAACCATTAAAGATACTATTGGTAGCAGCAATTATGATATCACTTCTCTCCATCACTGCTCTTGCGATAGAGCCAATACGTGAAGGCATTAAGAATTTCTTCGTTGAGAGGTATCCCGATATATCAAGCGTAGAGTTTAAAGATGATGACACTACAGAGGGATCTTTATACAGCGAATACACCTGGATACCTGAAGGGTATATACTAAAAGAACACAAGAAAGAAAAGCTCGGTGAATTCATCGTATATGAAGATGCAGAAGGGCATCTGTTGGTGATTACATCTAATATAAATGAGTTTTCTGAAGCATGGATTAACACAGAGGGAATAACTGTTGAGGATGTAATTATCAATCAAACTCCCGGTATTTATTATTCAAATCGTGGAGATTCACAACTTTTGTGGAGCTTGGGAAAATATAATTACAGCGTTTTGGGAGAAGTAGAAAGCGTTACAAAAGAGGACCTAATACGCATCGCAGAAAACAGAAAAAATGCAGAGAAAGAAAAATTTCTTGGAATTTTTTAAATTTTTTTGAAAATTTTGTCACAAAACCGCCTTTTGTTTTGATTTAGTTAATGAGAGGTTATGGAACCTCCAAAGCTATTCAAAATGAGAGGCGGTTTATTTGTCAGGTGCTTATATGAAATATTTTTTTGAAAGAATAGTAAATTCTAAAATTAAATTAATAACCTTATGTGCAATATTTTCTGCGATGATAATTGATCTCGCCAGAAAATTGATTTATATACCTGCAGGGGCAGATCCATATCAACCGGCGTTAAACACTTTTTTAGCTTTCACGGGCATTGGGTTCAATTGGCATGCTTTGGTATTTTGGTTCTTACCGCTGTATCTTATGCTGGTAATATCGGACGATGTATTCGAGGATTATAAAACCGGAAATATCAATTCACTTATTATCAGAAGCGGTAAAAAAAGATACGTTGTCACAAGCATGAAGAAAAGCTTTCTTCTATCTTTTGCTATGATTTTTGTTCCGCTGATAATTAACCTTGTTATGTCGTATATTCTTTTTGCCGGTGCAACACGTGGTTTTGATTTTGTATATAATGATATGTTTTTGTTAAGTAAGTCTATGGGTGCGCCGCTCCTGACCAATTTTATTTTTATTTGTACGACGTCTTTGCTTGCTGCGGTTATGGGGTGCGCATGTACCGGTATAGCATATTTAAGTAAGGATAGAAAAATAGCATATCCTGCGTCTTTTGTTCTTTGGTTCTTATTCTTCATCCCGAGAAAATCAATAATGTTGTCCTTGCAACCGTTTTCAGAATATGAATTAAGTGATATCTTGCCGGTTTACATAGCCTGTACGTTGGCACATCTGGCTGTCGCAGTTGTCGGCGCAGTTTGGGAGATTAATTATGCTAAGAAATAAACGTTATCTTTTCAGGTTTTTCCAAATTGCGGTTGCATGGTGCGTAATTTTTACAGTATTCTGGATATCTTTGATGCTTGTATATATCAAGTCTAATGGTTTGGATGGTCAGGCATTTCTCTTCCTTACAAACAACTACTATTCTAAAGTACATTTAGTAATGATTTTCGTCTTGCCATTCGTTTGCTCAGTTGACAGAGTTTTAATGAAAGACGATATTAAGCAGTTGATACGACACAAAACCAGAGGCCGGATTGCACGAAATGAAATTGTAAAAACAGTATTAGTTTCAATTTTGTTTTCAGTAATACACAATTTGATAAATTATATCGGGCTAAAGATTTTTTTTGACGAATCAATGTTTCGTGCTGTTAATTTGCTAAATTATTCGATAGCAGAGTCGTTGGTGGAGTTTGTATATTTTCTCAGAGTGGGATGCGTCTTTTTAGTTATCAAAAATCTTGCGAAGAACAAAATGGCACCAATATATACTTTCCTTGTATATTTTATTGAATCTGAGTTTTCTATAGATATTTTGAATGGTGTATGGTTCCCGTGCAATGATGTGACGATTTTTAATGACTTGCTGGATAAAGCCATATCTTCAGAGGCGTTACTTATACTCCTTTTGCGTGGTCTGATATTTACAATAACTGCTATATATGTGAGTATCATTGTCTTTGAAAAGAGAGATTACTTAAATGAAAAGAATTAACATATTTATACTGTTCGTTGTAAGCGCTTTACAATTTGTGTTTTTTAAAATGCAAGGCATGCCGATGTGTTCTTTCTTGTTGGGATTGCCCGAAGAAAATCTCAATGAAATAATTATGTTATGTTTAAATGCACCGATAACAACTTTTATGCTTTGCTTTTCCGGTAAAATGGATAATTATCTGAACGAGAACGGTTGCTTGTTCCTGTTACGCGGAAAAACTAAAAAAAGTGTGTATCTGGGTATGGCAAAAAAGGCGGCATTATGCGCTGCGATTTTTTCTACAGCACAAACGGTTATTTCTATAATAATTGATACGTTTTTAAACCATGTTGAATTAAAGTATCTTTTGTATATGTATCCGTTGTACACATTGTCTTTATTGGCGTTAAGCTTGTTACAAGAGTGGATTTCAATGTATGTGAAAAGTAACGTAGCAACAATCATTACCGCAATATACACTATGATATCTATGTTTGTTATTTCTGTCTTGGTCGAAATGGGTTTGAATATGCCGTTCAGTAAAGTTTTGTTCTTTCCGGGACTTATTCTATTGAGCAATACGGGATATTTTATCAA
>CAZIHW010000143.1:0-2790 GCA_964539045.1 uncultured Eubacteriales bacterium
TACTCCTTTTTTGACATATATATAGCCTCCCGATATAAAATACTATTAATACGCGAATTTATGAACGCGTTCATAAATTCACATTAACATATTTTAAGAATAATGTCCAATAAAAGAAAATATATATTTTTTGTGCATAAACACTATATGCGACTGTCTATATCGGTATACAAAAAACCTCGGGACAATCCATGCAAGGAAGTTGTCCTGAGGTTTGAATGTTTTCCGGAGAAGATATCATGAGATATCATTATTATGGTTTAGATCATCATAGATATGGCGACACCGAAAAGTATTATACTTAATAAGGTCAGCGGTATTCCGATATAGAGTGGCAACAGAATATTATTCTTGTCATTTATCAATGCATGCTCCGGGTTGTCCACATATACTCTGAGCTCCACTTCATCACCAATATTATATTTTGAGTTCGGGACAATTTCCATGTTTTTACCATATTTAGCGGAGCTGACCCTATGCTCCTTCTGATAAACTTTATTTTGGTAACTATATTCAATTATCGGTATGTACCCAACCCAGTAGTTTTTATTACGATAATGTTGATTTTCATCATAACGCACAACTTTTCCGGTTATCAGAACATATTCTCTTTTATTATCTCTATAGTAGGCTAACAATGAAGATATACCGATATAGGCACAGCAGATACCGGCAAAAATGGCAGGAACCATATTCGTCTCCTCGCTTTCAAATATAAATTTATCAGGCTACTACAAATTATACCACTCATATGTGAAGGTTTCCAATGCATATCATCAAAAACATATCAGTAAAAAGAAGCGGCATGAGATGCTCATGCCGCTTCCGGAGTTTGTAACTATTCTTTTGTTTAAGTTAATTATGCTTCATCTTTGATAGCAGCCTGTGCAGCAGCAAGACGTGCTATAGGCACACGGAATGGTGAGCAGGAAACATAATCAAGACCGATTGAGTGACAGAACTCTACTGATGTCGGGTCGCCGCCGTGCTCACCGCAGATACCGCAGTGAAGAGCCGGATTTACAGGTTTGCCGAGCTTAAGAGTCATATCCATAAGCTTGCCGACGCCGTTTTGGTCAAGTCTTGAGAATGGATCGTTCTCAAAGATCTTTGTATCGTAGTAGGATTCAAGGAATTTTCCGGCATCGTCACGGCTAAAGCCGAATGTCATCTGTGTAAGGTCATTGGTACCGAAGCAGAAGAAGTCAGCATTAGCAGCAATTTCATCAGCTGTAAGGCAAGCACGTGGGATTTCGATCATTGTTCCAACCTCATACTTAAGGTCAGAGCCTGCTGCAGCGATCTCAGCATCGGCTGTCTCTACAACGAACTTCTTAACAAACTTGAGTTCCTTAACATCGCCAACAAGAGGAATCATAATCTCAGGCTTAACTGTCCAATCAGGATGAGCCTTCTGAACGTTGATAGCTGCACGTATAACAGCCTTTGTCTGCATAACAGCAATCTCAGGATATGTTACTGCGAGACGGCATCCGCGATGACCCATCATCGGGTTGAACTCATGAAGTCCTGTGATAATAGCTTTGATTGCATCAACTGATTTACCCTGAGCCTTTGCAAGGAGTTCTATATCAGCTTCCTCTGTAGGAACGAACTCGTGGAGCGGCGGGTCAAGGAAACGGATTGTTACAGGATTTCCTTCCAGAGCTTCATAGAGTTTTTCGAAGTCACCCTGCTGGTAAGGAAGAATTTTCTCAAGAGCGGCCTCTCTCTCTTCCTTTGTATCGGAGCAAATCATTTCTCTGAATGCTGCAATTCTGTCAGCCTCGAAGAACATGTGCTCTGTACGGCAAAGTCCTATGCCTTCGGCGCCGAGTTCACGGGCTTTCTTGGCATCTGCAGGAGTATCTGCATTTGTGCGGACTTTAAGTTTTCTGTATTTGTCAGCCCAAGCCATAACGCGGCCGAACTCACCTGCTATAGTAGCGTCAACAGTCGGGATTATACCCTCATATATGTTACCTGTTGAACCGTCAATTGAGATGTAGTCACCCTCGTTGAATACCTTGCCTGCAAGAGTAAATTTCTTGTTTTCCTCATCCATTATGATGTCTGAGCATCCTGAAACACAGCAAGTACCCATACCACGTGCAACAACAGCAGCATGTGATGTCATACCACCGCGAACAGTGAGGATACCCTGAGAAGCTTTCATGCCGGTGATATCTTCCGGAGAAGTCTCAAGACGAACAAGAACAACCTTCTCTCCTCTGGCATTCCACTCGGCAGCGTCTTCAGCTGTGAATACAACCTTACCGCAAGCGGCACCCGGAGATGCACCGAGACCCTTGCCGAGAGCTTCTGCTTTCTTAAGAGCAGCGGCGTCAAACTGTGGGTGAAGGAGTGTGTCGAGGTTACGTGGATCTATCATAAGAACGGCTTCCTGCTCTGTTCTCATGCCCTCATCAACGAGGTCACAAGCGATCTTAAGAGCAGCCTGTGCTGTTCTCTTACCGTTTCTGGTTTGAAGCATGTAGAGCTTACCGTGCTCAACGGTAAATTCCATATCCTGCATGTCTCTGTAGTGAGATTCGAGAGTCTCGCAAACTTTCTTGAACTCGGCGAAAGCCTCAGGGAATTTCTGTTCCATCTCGGAGATGTGCATCGGTGTACGAACACCGGCAACAACATCTTCTCCCTGTGCATTTGTAAGGAATTCACCGAAAAGACCTTTTGCGCCTGTAGCAGGGTCACGTGTGAAAGCAACACCTGTACCGCAATCGTCACCCATGTTACCGAATGCCATTGACTGTACATTGACAGCAGTAC
>CAZIHW010000144.1:0-7946 GCA_964539045.1 uncultured Eubacteriales bacterium
TGCTACAAAATCTGCAAGGCACGGGGGTGTTTATATGACTAAAAAGCTTTCCAAGAAAAAAATCATCATATTAGCGATACTAACAGTAGCACTGGTTATCGGCGCTGTAGTCGCGATACTGTTTGTTAAGTGGAATAACTATTACAACAAGATTTGGACTCCGCTTACAACGATCGCCTATAATACTGAGTGTGATGCTTACCCCTATTCTTATTGCGGTATGTGTCGTAACAATCCTGATATGCCTATGATACATAAAAATAGAGAGCATATTGACTATTATTTTGAATTGCCGGAAACGCTGAAATATGACGGGGCGGCAGGCTATTCTTATTGTCCGCCATTTGACAATAGTATCAAAGGGCCGCAATATGAATTGAATATTGAAGCTATCATTGGAAAAGATTTTTCCGATATCAAATGGGAAATAGATATCGGTGGATGGAAAAGCTCAAGTTATGGCTACGTCGCATATCAGGCTGTTATTGATCCCGATACCTTGGAAGTAATCGAGGAAATTTACAAAGAAGATGATGGTATTGATCACATGAAAAATTGCGAAGATATGATAAGAGAAGGCATTTCAAATTTGAGAAGCGTTTACTCCCCATATTTGGGTTAGCAGAAGACACAAGGGGAATGACAAAAAGCTTTCAAAGAAAAATGCATCAAAAATGATAAAGGGCGGCATGTTATAAAATAAAGTCTCAGTCCTATTCTTAGGACTGAGACTTTTGGTTTTTGTTGTATAATGTTTGGTGTAGGAACCTAAATTGTCAAAGTGAAGTTCGGATTTATGGGGTAAAAGATGAAAAACTACCTAAGTTCACCTTGACAAAAGGTAGGGTGTTAAATATAAATATTTCTGAGTTTCCGTCGCCTTCGGTGAAAAAGCCAAAGCATTTTCATCAGCGTTCAGTCAAGGTTGGCGGCGAATATGGTAAAATATAAACGGTTACTGTCTGCGGAAAGCAGGAAAAATGAGTCGTTTAACATTGGCTGAAAGGATTGTGATCGAGTGCGGCATTTATGAAAAACTGAAGCTAAGCGAGATTGCAAGAAAGATATGCAGATCTCCCGAAAGTATTTCAAGGGAGATACGAACTAACCGAACCATTACTCCGGGAGGGCATCCCTTTGGAAAGGATTGTCACTTTGCCGGAGAGTGTAAAACAAAAGGAATATGTGGAAAGAAAGGATGCGCTAAACGGTGTGTGACCTGCCGTGAATACGATTGCAGAGAGCTTTGTACAAGATACAATAATTCACCTTGCGTTGCGCTTTCCAAGCCACCGTATGTCTGTAACGTCTGTGCGCGGAAAAGAAAATGCAAAGCGGATAGAGCTTACTACATTGCCCAGCAAGCGGATGCTATAGCAAAGCGGCGATATTCCAATTCCAGAAGCAAAATACAAACCCGTGGAGAAGAGCTTGAAAGGCTTGACGAATTGGTTTCACCGCTGATCTTGAAAGGACAACCGATAACGCATATATGGTCGGAACACGGTGAAGAAATCGGTATTTCGCAGAGAACCCTTTATCGTTACATTGACCAAGGCGTTTTAAGCGTAGGAAACATCAACCTTAGGCGAAAAGTAGGCTACAAACAGAGAAGGAAGAAAAAGGAAGTGTCCGAAGGCTTTTTAAACCAAGAATTTCGAAAAAACAGAGGCTATGACGATTACCTGAAGTATATGGAAGAGCATCCCGACACACCGATTATCCAAATGGATACGGTAAAGGGCTGTAGAGAACAAGGGAAACGCCTTTTAACCCTTCATTTTTGCAACACCAACATGATGCTGATGTTTCTTATGCGTGACGGCAAAGCTGACACGGTGGTAGAGCAATTCGATATGCTGACAGGTCTTTTAGGACTTGAAGAATTCCGCAAAGTCTTTCCGGTGATTCTGACTGACAATGGTAGCGAGTTCAAGCATACAAGAGATTTAGAAACCACCGAGGATGGCAAAAAGAGAACCAAAGTCTTTTACTGTGACCCTCAGGCATCCTGGCAAAAGCCACAGATTGAAAAGAACCACGAATATATCCGTTACGTACTGCCAAAGGGCAAAACGTTAAATCCATACACTCAGGAAGATATGCTCCTTCTTGCCAACAACATCAACAGTATTCGCCGAGAATCGCTCGGAAACAAATCTCCCTATGAAGTTACCACCGACAAGAGCATACTTCGGTTGATGGAACTGATGGGATTACATACTGTACCGGCAGACGAGGTAAACTTAACACTGGCTTTGCTGAAACGGTAACTTAAAACAATTGCAGATAGTGACCACAACATATTTCTATACCAAGGCAGGTTGCGTTCACTTTGACAAAACGAGGTTTTAACCTGTCTGTTTTGCTATGCCAAAATGACAGTGAAATTTATTAAATTTCGGTTTTGAGGAGCAAATCACACTCCTTAAAAGCCAAAAAAAGCAGCTTATTTGAATTTTGAAGTGCTCTTAAGCTATTTACCCTAACTTCACTTTTTCATTTAAGCTTTGGTGTAGGAAAGTCTTATTTGTACAAAGCATAGACAGTTCCTGACGGTCGCACGCTTATTTCCTTTGCAGCCTCAGTCTTTGCGAGGTAGCTGTCCGCTGTAACTGTGGGTATAAAGTAAGCATTTTCTATGAGATAAATCTCACAGGCTTTAAGGTTGGCTGTGAGTTCCGATTCGGAAGATGAAGTCCAAACCTCACTCATCAGGTTATCATATGTACTGTCCTTCAGATTTATTGAGTTATAGCCTGAGCCGCTCGTGAATCGGTCTAAAAACTCAGATGCTAAGAATTCAAATGCCGGGATCTTTGTATAAGCTACATCATAAGCCCCGCTGTTTACAGCTTTGTCGAGCTCATCCTGCGTTTCATATGTATTCATAGTTACTGACAAAGCCACTCCGAAAACCTTTTGCCAGTCCTGAACAACTTGCTTTACACCGTTTTCATCGCTCTTTAAGCAGATCAATGTGAGGTCTATTTTATTCGGTATAGAAGACGCCTCGCCGTCCTTACCGCTTTGATCGGATTCTTTTTGTAGGATCTCAGCCGCTTTATCCAGATCGTATTCAAGTGAAGATACTACATTGCTTCCGGCTCTGTAGGAAACGCCCGCTGTCAGGACACAGCATGACGGTACGAGTCCTTCAGCTGCTGAGCCTGTTTCGCCCAGTTTTGACGTATCGGTGGCATGAGCCAATGCAAGTCTCAGTTCACTTATGGAAGCAGCGCTCTTTGCCGTATTAAAACAGAAAACCTTCACTGCGTTTTTATACCTCTCGATAGTGAGGCTGTCTCCTAAGGCTTTTGCTTCATCCGAATTCAGAGGTGCTATACTGTAGCCTCCGTCGTCTGACAGAAGAAGGTCAGTTATCGATGGAACAGTCACGGAGGTGTTATCATCATTTTTGGAGTCCGAAGATGCGAAGCTTGAAAGCGGCATGAATTTTGCTGATGAAGCTATGGCCTTATACTCTCCCTTGTATGAGTCGTTGCTGTAAAGTGTGATTCCGTTCTCACTGTCTATACTGCCTACGTAATAAGGCCCGTTACTCATTATCAACTTTGCTTCGAGTCCGTATCGGCCCGCTGTGGCATTGAAAAATTCTTCATTGCAAGGCATACAGACCGGGGAGGCCAGTGTCGTAAGGAAGTTTACATTTGGCTCGCGCAGTTCTATAACAAGCGTTTTGTCACTCTCGGCTTTCACATAGTCCACGCACTCAAGAAGATGTACAAACGGAGCGTTGGTGTTTTTATCAAGTGCTCTCTCTATGGCAAATACGAAGTCGGCTGCTGTAATCCTTGTATCGAAGTTTTTTTCGTAGTTTTTCCCAAGCATGTCTTCAAGCTTTGAAGGCAGTCTCCAAACAGCATCCGAGCGTAGGTTGAATGTGTAGACGAGACCATCTGATGATACATTCCAGCTCTTTGCAACTCCGGGCACTATCTTGCCGCTGTCATCTATTCTGACTAAGCCCTCAAAGCAGTTGTTTATTATATTTTGAAGGTCAGTTCCCGAGGCTATTTGCGGGTCAAAGCAAGTCGGCACGGAGTCAAGCGGTATTTTGACTGTTACCCCTGAGTTTTTACTGCACCCGGCAAATATACTGAGTACGAGTGTGATGCAAAGGATGAGTGAGATGAATCGTATGTATTTTAAATGTGGTATATATTTTTTCAAGGCTTTTGCCCCCTGTGTTTACACGATATTGTTTTTAAAAGTAGATATTGTATTTAAAAGCAAATTAATTCTATCATAAATAAATGTCTAATGCTATAATATTTACATTAAACTTAGCCGTTAAAAACTAAAGGAGTTTTGTTATGAATCCTACCGTATCGTATATAGTATTATGTGTGTTGTTAGTAGTCATCATTGTACTGCTTTCGGCATGTTTATTACTGATCCTGAAAAACAGAAAGTCTGTAGAGGATTTGAAGAACGATGACAATCACGCAGCCTTTGAAAGTATAGGGGACAGAATACGCGAGTTGCAGCGCACAACTGCTGATGAGTTTCAGCGTTCAAGGCTTGAAGAATCAGGTCAAAGAGAAAAAATAACTAAGCAATTAGCGGATATGACAAAGCAAAACTATGAGACCCAGATAGAGCTCGGTGACAGGATAAGCCGATCTCTTTCGGATATTCGTGAAAACAATACGCAGTCGCTTCAAAGGCTTCAGGAGAGCAACGAAAAGAAGCTTGACCAAATGCGTCAGACTGTAGATGAAAAACTGCAAGAGACCCTTTCGACAAGACTTGACAGCTCATTTAAAACGGTATCTCAGCAGCTTGAAAACGTATACAAATCTTTAGGTGAGATGAAGGAACTTTCCGACGGTGTTACAAACAATGTAACAAGTCTGAATAGGGTTCTTACCAATGTAAAAGCAAGGGGAACCTGGGCCGAGGTACAACTCGAGAGTATACTGGATCAGACAATTCCGACGATGTATGAGAAGAATGTGGCAACAAAACCAAACTCCCTGAAGCGCGTTGAATTTGCAGTAAAGATCCCTTCGGGTGACGATAGCAGTAAGATAACATACTTGCCTATAGACTCAAAGTTTCCGATGGAGGATTATGTGAGACTTTGCGATGCCGCGGACAATGCAGATGCACAGGCTTTGGCGGATGCCCGTAAGGCACTTGAAAATCGTATAAAGGAAGAGGCTAAGGCTATAAAGGAATACATAAATGAGCCGCTTACAACACCGTTTGCCATAATGTATCTGGCCACGGAGGGGCTATATGCGGAAATTGCTTCTTCGCGTTCCGGTCTTGCCGAAAAATTACAGTCAGAGTACAACATTATGATTGCAGGTCCCACTACTATCACTGCACTCCTGAATTCTCTCTCAATGGGCTTCAGGGCTGTTGCTATAAATGAGAAAGCTAATGAGGTGCGTCAAATGCTCTCGGTAGCAAAGGCACAATATGCAAAATTCGGGGATGTACTTGAAAAGGCTCATAAGAAGATTGCCGAAGCCGGCAAGACTCTTGAAGAGGCTCAGGACAGAAACAGGATTATCAATAAAAAGCTCAAAGGCGTGGAGTATCTGGATCCGAGCGAAGCTGACCGGATTTTGGAGATTGGTTCCGAAGACGCATAAAAAGAGTATAACATTGCATAAACAAAGGGCAAATCGCCGATTTTGTGTCGGTGGTTTGCCCTTGACCATGCCTTTTATAATGTGTATAATTTAAACGTATATGTAAAAACGGAAAAGGGTTTATCCCGCGGCAATATTCTTAAGGAGGAAATGCATGGACTACACAGCTTTAGCAAAACACATGTCCCTCAGGGAAAAGGCTCGCTTGCTTACCGGCGCGGACTTCTGGCACACATGGACTGCACCTAAGTACGGCCTCCCGTCAATCATGGTTAGTGACGGACCGAACGGACTGAGAAAAGAAGAGAACAAAAAAACAATCAAGGCTATATGTTTCCCGTCGGCGACCGCTATGGCGGCTTCGTGGGATAGGAATGTGGTTGCAAAAGCAGGTAGTGCACTTGCGGATGAGTGTATAGCAACGAGGGTGTCGGTTCTTTTGGGACCGGGAATAAATATAAAACGTTCACCGCTGTGCGGTAGAAACTTTGAATACTATTCAGAAGATCCGATTCTTTCCGGTGAACTGGCAGCAAGTTTCATAGATGCGGTTCAGGGAAAAGGTATAGGTACATCGCTCAAGCATTTTGCTGCAAATAATACTGAGTCAAGAAGAATGCTCTCAAACTCATGGGTAGATGACAGAGCGCTCAGAGAGATATACCTCAGGGGATTTGAGATTGCGGTAAAAAAATCTCAGCCTTGGACGATAATGTGCGCTTACAACAAACTCAACGGAACTTATTGCACACAAAATGCATGGCTCATTGAGGATATCCTCAGGGGCGAATGGGGATTTGAAGGTCTTACTGTATCTGACTGGTGTGCTGTTAATGATCGTATTGCCGCATTGAATGCAGGGCTTGATCTGGAGATGCCAAGCTCCGGATATGCGAATGTAAGAGCTATTGCTAAGGCCTACAGAGAGGGCGAAGTATCAGAGGAAACAGTTGAAAAGAGTGCCGAGAGAGTTCTCAATCTCGTCAACAAGTCTCTTCCGAAACTTATGGCAGTCAGGGAAAGCAAAATGCCTCTTGATGAACACCATAAACTTGCCGATGAGATAGCTGTAAATTGCCCTGTTTTGTTGAAGAACGATGGTATTCTTCCTCTTAAGAAGGGTCAGCGTGTTGCCGTAATAGGAGAGCGCGCCAGGGATCAGCTCATCCAGGGATCGGGAAGTTCACAGATAAACACGCACAAAACTGACAGCCTGATAGATAATTTGCTTGCAGCAGGCATGCAGGTGCAGTTCTCTTCGGGATATCATATCGACAATCCGGATTACATTGATAGGAGCCTCATTTCCGCCGCAGAAAAAGTTGCGAGTGCTTCTGATGTTGCACTTGTATTTGTGAGCTGCAGCGTAATGGATGCCTGTGAGGGCGGAGACAGGGAATCTCTCAGGATACCTGATTCACATGTTGCTCTCATAAAGGCCGTTTCTGCAGTCAATCCGAATGTCGCTGTTGTATTGACGTCCGGTGGCTGTGTTGAGATGCCCTGGGTAGATACTCCCCGTGCTATTCTCCAGACTTATTTGCTTGGTGAAGGTTTCGGTAAAGCAGTTTCCGATATACTCGTGGGCAATGTTTCTCCGAGCGGTAAGCTCCCCGAGACTTATCCTTTAAGCCTCGATGATGTTCCTTGCCTCGAAGATTATAAGACAGATAAAAATGACAATGTTCTTTACAGGGAAAGCATCTTTGTAGGATATCGTTATTATGATAAGACCGGAACACCTGTTTTGTTCCCGTTTGGTCACGGTCTTACCTATACGACCTTCAACTATTCATCGCTTTCACTTGATAAGAGCGAGATGACGCCTGATGATAAGCTCACATTAAGTTTTGAGATAGAAAATACAGGTGACTTTAATGCCGCAGAAGTGGCACAGGTATATGTGGGTCTTAAGAACTCTTATGCATATCGCGCACCAAAGGAACTCAAAGACTTTGTTAAGGTTTATCTCAATGCAAAGACAAAACAGACTGTAACAGTAGAACTCGATCGACATGCATTTGAATACTATTCAACAAAACTCGCCTCGTGGGTAGTAGAAGATGGTAAGTATGACATAATGATCGGTGCTTCAAGTGCCGATATCAGATTGACCGCGACTGTTGATATACATTCGCAGGAGGCAGACGGTGAGGTTGACTATCTTAAGCTGACTCCGAACTACTATGCGGGCGATATTAAGAATGTTTCGAATGACGAGTTTGCCGTATTGATGAATATGTATCCGGAAGATTTTGTTCTAAGGAAAGATGATGACAGAATAACAGCTGATAATTGTCTTGAAGATACCTATGGAAC
>CAZIHW010000145.1:0-6476 GCA_964539045.1 uncultured Eubacteriales bacterium
GCTGTTTTTAAAGACTCTTCCAGAAGCTCCTCATGAGTCTGTTCACAATATGCAATTTCATCTATGAGTCTTTTCGGCGCACCGAGGTATTTCAGTCTGCTTCTGTCTTTGTTTGGACGCAGTTTATTTGAAAGCAGATATTCTTCTTTAATCTCATCCATGTCTCTTCCGAGAGCGGTCTCTATAAGGGCAGCCGCAATTCCGGTGCGATCCTTTCCCTCAGTGCAGTGGAATAAAAATGTTTTTCCGTCATCCATAAGCTTGAAAATTTCGCTGAATGCATCGCAATCTATCATTTCGGTATATGAATCCCACTTATTTTTTGAGAGTTTCTTGATTCTCTCACCACGCAAAACGGAAATTCTTAATTTGGCAAGTGATGTGACTACTATATATTTGAAATCTTTTCCGTCAAAGCATTCCGCATGTATATATTTGCAACCGGGCGGTATATAGTCCGGCGCCTGCTTCACTTCTTCGCTGCATCTTAAATCTACTATGGCATCAAGACCGAGCGAGTCCAGCAGCTTTTTGTCCCGGCGATTTAATCCGCTGAGTCTTGAGGAGCGATATATTTTTCCGGATTTTATACGCCTGTCTTCAGGGCAATTCAGTCCGCCGAGGTCTCTGAAATTCGTAAATGTCGATTTCTTTGTCATGATGAACGTTCCTTTCGGCTCCGGCTCCGGGTCAGCTTGACGGGGCGGGCTCAAATTTGCGCCGCCGGGCTCAAGTTAATTAAAAGCTTACGGAAGTAGTATATATTAAAATAAGTACACAAGGCAAGTCGATTGTTGTAAATACAAAATCCTTATGTTAAAATTTACTTGGTTTGTTTTTGGATCTAATAATATTAAGAGGTGATAATTGCATGGGAAAGAAAATTATAGTTGCCGGAGCGGGTCACGGTGGTATCACAGCTGCAGCACAGCTTGCAAAGGCAGGATTTGATGTAACGGTTTATGAACGCGGAAAAAAGGGCGAGCTCGGATACGATTGGACGGATATATTCGATCCGAAGGCTCTCGACCTTGTAGGCTGTCCACGCCCGGAAGAGGGTAAGTGGGAATGGAAAATAGATATGACATTCTTCGGACCTACAACTAAAGATGAACATAAAATCCGTCAGCGGGTTCCGAATGATCCAAATGAGATGGAAATAAAAATGGAACGCAGAGATATATACGATCTGCTTATTAATTTTGCTGAAGGTAACGGTGTAAAGTTTGAGTATGAAGTAAATATCGAGGGTCCTGTTATGTGCGGTGACAGGGTTGTAGGTATTAAGACAAATAAGGGTGAGTTCCTCGGAGATATGGTTATAGATGCTGCAGGTGCAGAATCTCCGATACGTACCAACCTGCCGAAGTGTCTCGGAATTCAACAACATCCCGTTTGGGGAGAGAAGTTCTATGTGTATCGCGCATTCTATGACCTTCCCGTTGATCCCGCTACGGTAGAGGATAAGTACAAGGTAATGCTTCTCCCCGATAAGGGCAAAATCGGAATCGGCTGGATTGCAACAGAGGAAAATTTCTCTGATCTTCTTATCGGACGCATGGATCCGTTTGATCTGGAAGAGGCAAATGCAACCGCAGAAAAGTACAGAAAGACCAATCCCCAGCTTGGCACAAAGCTTCTTCGCGGAGGTCAATTTACTCTTATCCCCGTACGTCAGCCTCTTTCAATACTTGTTGCTGACGGCTATGCCGCTATCGGCGATTCAGCCTTCATGACTGTTCCGATCATAGGCTCGGGAATCGGAAATGCCATAAAGAATTCCAAGATCCTTGCAGAGACAATTATAAACGACGATACGCATACATATTCAGCAGAGACATTGTGGCCGTATCAAGTTCAATATTATAAGAAGATGGGTGCCGGAATAGCACCTCTTGCAGCTGTAAAGCTTCTTCTTACACGAGTTACCGAGGACCAGCTTGATTATGCTATAAATGCAGGTATTCTTACTCATTACGAGATGACGATTACGGCTAATCACACAAGTCTTTGGAAATTCCTCCACTTTGATCCTAATCTTCCTAAGAGAGGACTTGCTCTTATTCAGGATTTGGATCTCACCAAGAAGGGTGTCCGTGTAGTGCGTGATGTTGCCGAGGTTATGCTTGTATGCTCTCTCATGCCTAAGCATTACAGCAGATTTGCGGTGCAAAAATGGGCTCGTGCCTACGACAGAATTTTCGTAAGGAAGTAATTTTAACGGGATTGAACCAAAATTTTATGAGGTTCAATCCCGCTTTTTGTTTGTATATGAGTTTTTGCATAAATTTTTGACCCGGACACAGTCGTTTGGGGGTCAAAATTATTTACAAAGTTTAGCTTATTAGGTATAATATTTATTTAAATAATACAGAATGTTGTGTTTAGAATATTGTGCTGTTTTCAGCTTATTAGGAGAGATAAATAAATGGATTGTGAAAAGCTTGCTCAGCTTTTGTTCCCGGAAACAAATGAAACGCCTGATTTTTATGAAAATAAGTACCCGGAGAGAGGACTGAAGGAGGGCGCCAGGGTAACCAGATTTGCCCCGAGCCCTACGGGTTATCTCCACATCGGCGGACTTTTTGCCGCTTTGATAGCAAAGCTTACTGCGGATGTATCAGGGGGTCAATTCTATCTCAGAATTGAGGATACTGACAAAAAACGTGAAGTTGAAGACGGCGTCAGCGGAATTGTAAAGGGACTTGCCGACTTTGGCATAGATGTTACGGAGGGCGTAACCGGATTCGGAACAGAGGCCGGAAACTACGGTCCGTATACCCAATCAAAGCGAGCCGGCATTTATCATTGCTTCGCAAAGGATCTTGTCAGAAAGGGCTTGGCCTATCCATGCTTTTGTACAGCTGATGAATTGGAACAACTCAGGGAGAGTCAGGAGGCTGATGGCCTTACACCCGGTTACTACGGTAAATTCGCAAGATGCAGGGACTTAACCCTAGAAGAGATAGATAAGAAGATAAAAGACGGAGTGCCTTATGTACTTCGTTTAAGAAGTCCCGGAAAAGAGGACGGCAAAATTGTTTTCGAAGATCTCATAAAGGGAAAGATTGAGATGCCGGAGAATGTCACTGATGTTGTCCTTCTCAAGGCTGATGGAATACCGACATACCACTTTGCACACTGTGTGGACGATCATTTGATGAGAACTACGCATGTTGTAAGGGGAGACGAGTGGATTTCATCGGTACCGGTACACATACAACTCTTTAAGGCGTGTGGATTTAAGGTGCCGAAGTATGCTCACATAGCACCTATAATGAAGCTTGATGACGGAAACAAGCGCAAGCTCTCAAAACGTAAGGATCCGGAGGCTGCTGTTGAGTTCTATGCACAGGAGGGCTTCCCTAAAGAATCGGTATTGGAATATTTACTGACTCTTGCAAACTCAAATTTTGAAGAGTGGAGAAGAGCAAATAAGAATGTATCTTATGATGCATTCCCGTTCAATATAAAGAAGATGAGCGTCTCCGGTGCACTGTTTGATTTGGCAAAACTGAATGACATCTCTAAGAATGTTATATCCGTTATGCCTGCCGATGTCGTTTTGTCAAAGACGGAGGATTGGGCACGTCTCTACAATCAGGATTTTTATAATATCATAGTTGCAGACAGGGCAAAGGCAAGGGCCATACTAAATATAGACCGTGAAAATCCGAAACCTCGAAAGGATATATCAAGGTGGTCTGATGTGCCCGGGTACGTACAATATTTTTACAACGAGCTTTATATACCGGACCTCAGTACATTGCCTGAGAATATATCAAAAACCGATGCGGTTGAGATTCTGAAAAAGTATAAGGATGTCTGGGATATATCAGATGAAAAAGATGTCTGGTTCCAAAAGATAAAGGATATATGCGAGCCTCTGGGCTTCACGCCGAATGTAAAAGAGTATAAGGCAAATCCTGATGCATATAAGGGACATGTAGGCGATGTATCCACTGTCATAAGGGTGGCTGTTACAAGCCGTACCAACACTCCCGATCTTCATGCTATATTTGCGGTTCTGGGGGAGGCAGAGGTCAACTCAAGACTGGATTCAGCCATCACCGAATGGGAGAGTTGATTAAGGAAGAGATTTGATTAAGGAAGATATGAATATGGAAGAAAAGAAAATGGAAGAAAAAAAGATTTCTAACTTTATATATGACTTTATCGATAAAGATTTGGAAAGCGGAGCATACAGCAGGGTGCAGACCAGATTCCCGCCTGAGCCTAACGGGTATCTCCATGTGGGACATGCGAAGGCGATTTGTATAAACTGGTCTACGGCTAAAAAGTACGACGGTATTTTCAATCTCAGATTAGATGATACAAATCCGGGTAAAGAGGATGTTGAGTATGCTGAGTCAATAAGAGAGGATATAGAGTGGCTTATCGGTGAGAAACTCCATGGATCACTCTACGCATCAGACTATTTTGACTTTATGTATGAATGTGCATTGAAGCTTATAAAAAAAGGCAAGGCCTTTGTGTGCGACCTCTCCCCGGAGGAGATGAGGGAGTACAGAGGAACACTTACCGAGCCCGGAAAGAACAGCCCGTACAGAGACAGAAGTCCGGAAGAAAATCTGGAACTTTTTGAGCGCATGGCAAAGGGAGAATTCCCGGACGGCACAAGGGTTCTTCGCGCTAAAATAGATATGAGTTCACCCAATATAAACATGAGAGATCCTGTTATATACAGAATCGCTCATATGCATCACTACAGACAGGGAGACAAGTGGTGTGTCTATCCTATGTATGACTTTGCTCATCCTCTCGAGGATGCAAAGGAGGGGGTTACACATTCACTCTGCTCACTTGAATTTGAAAATCACAGACCGCTTTATGATTGGGTTCTCAAAGAGTGCGAGATAGTTGATCCGCCGAGGCAGATCGAGTTTGCGCGACTGAATCTGAACTATTGCGTGACTTCCAAGAGGCGTTCGCTCTACCTTGTAAACAACGGTTATGTCGACGGTTGGGACGATCCCAGAATGGTCACGATCTCCGGAATGCGCAGAAGGGGTTTCCCTGCAGCTGCTATAAGAGATTTTTGCGATAGAATAGGCGTATCAAAGGCTTATTCCATTGTAGACTTCGGTTTGCTCGAGGCATGTGTAAGGGACAACCTGAATGCCAATGCACCGAGGGCCATGGCTGTCCTGAGACCGCTTAAGGTTATTATTGAAAACTATCCTGAGGGTCAGACGGAGGAACTCGAGATAGAGCTTCATCCGGACAGACCTGAGCTCGGAACGAGGAAGGTTACTTTCGGAAGAGAGATATATGTTGAACAGGATGATTTCATGGCAGAGCCCGTGAAGAAGTATTTCAGACTTTTCCCGGGTAATGAGGTAAGACTTAAGGGTGCTTACTTTATCACATGTAATTCTTATGATGTGGACGAGAGTGGCAATGTAACCTGTCTCCATTGCACTTATGACCCCGCTTCGAAGGGCGGAGAGTCCCCCGACGGACGTAAGGTAAGGGGTACTATCCACTGGGTAAGCGCTGTAGACTCCACTCCTGTTGAGGTGAGACTCTATGACAGGCTTTTCAATGTTGAAAATCCATCTGATGATTCGCACGAACTTAAAGACTATCTGAATCCGAACTCACTTGAGATACTGGATGCTGCTCTTCTCGAGGGCGGCTTTAAGGATTTGAAGCCCGGGGACACATTCCAGTTCATGAGAAAAGGCTATTACACTGTTGATAAGTATTCAAACGCAGATCATATAATCTTTAATCGTACGGTTGATTTGAATTCAAGCTGGAAATAAGTTTAAAGACATTTTCGAGGGGGAATACCGATGAATAATAGAGAAAACAGAAGGATAGAGACGACTTGCATTCAAGGTGGTTATATTCCGGGAAACGGAGAACCCAGACAGATACCTATAATACAAAGCACGACTTTTAAGTATGATACATCAGAGGATATGGGTAAACTCTTTGATCTTGAGGCTTCAGGTTATTTCTATTCAAGACTCCAGAATCCTACATGCGATATGGTAGCTGCGAAAATCGCAGAACTAGAGGGCGGCTCTGCCGCTATGCTCTTAGGATCCGGACAGGCAGCAAACTTCTTCGCCGTATTTAACATAGCTGAGGCCGGCTCACATGTGGTGGCTTCGAACAGTATCTATGGCGGAACATACAATTTATTTGCCGTTACCATGAAAAAGATGGGTATAGACTTTACTTTTGTTGATCCGGATTGTACGGAGGATGAACTCAATGCAGCTTTCAGAGAAAATACGAAGGCTGTGTTCGGCGAAACAATAGCCAATCCGGCACTTACGGTTTTGGATATAGAAAAATTCGCAAAGGCTGCACATGCGCACGGTGTCCCTCTTATCGTGGACAATACATTTGCAACGCCTGTAAATTGCAGACCGTTTGAGTGGGGCGCAGATATTGTAACGCACTCAACTACAAAATACATGGACGGCCATGGCTCTACAGTG
>CAZIHW010000146.1:0-3565 GCA_964539045.1 uncultured Eubacteriales bacterium
TCTTTTCTGGTAAGATCCAATATTCGCTGATTGCGTCCCTCCGAGTGAGGTCTGTTGGGAATTCCCAAAGCCCAATCGGGATGTTTTCTGAAAAGTTCACTGTCGGCGTTGACCATTTCCGGTTCAACCCAAATTCCGAACTTCAGACCCATTTTTTCAATTTTCGCGGCAAGACCGGAAATGCCGTTTGGCAGCTTTTTCCCGTTAGGCACCCAATCTCCGAGTGATGACGTGTCGTCTGAACGGCTGCCAAACCATCCATCGTCCATAACGATGAGTTCAACGCCGACGGATTTTGCCGCACGTGCCAATTTTAAGATTTTCTTCTCGCTAATATTGAAATAAGCCGCCTCCCATGAATTCAAAAGGACAGGGCGTTCCTTATGCTGCCATACGCCTCTGACTATGTGTTCACGCACAAAGTCGTGCATGTAGTGGCTCATTCCGTTATATCCCTTATCTGAATAACACATTACGGCCTCAGGGGATTCAAATACATCCCCCGGTTCCAGTACAAATTCAAATGACTGAGGATTAATGCCGGATACAAATCGTGTCTTTCCGAAAGACGAAACTTCGATCGACTCATAATGATTTCCGCTGTAAATAAGATTTAAGCCGTAACAGAAACCTTCATCTTCTGAGGTGTGTTTGTCGCTTATCATTACAAACGGATTCGCACGGTTAGAGGAAGTTCCCGTAAAAGACGAATTTACAAACTTTCCGGCACGTATTGCGGTCTCGTTCTTGTTCATTTCTCTCGCCCAGGCCCCGGAAAAATGCGTAAACTTAAGTCCGCTTTGCTCAAAGTCTATTTGCGTACTCATAAGACGATTCAATGTCACCCTGTCGCCGCTTTCATTTATAAGTTTTGATGCACGGGTTATTACATTGCAACTTTCAAACACCGCATAGTGAAGCTCCAACTTCAATCCGTAATGCTTGTCTTTCAGAATCACGACAAGATGTTCGGTCTCACTATCCGATGCAGCGTTCGGAAGTGTCTTAAATCTGATTCCGCTTTTTTCGATATAATGACTCTCATATATGAAATCAGATGTTACACTGCCGTCCGAGTGCGTAACTTCTATAAAGGGCTCCCTTATATCGCCTTTGCCGTAGGAAGACATCTCAAGGCACATATCCTCAAGTGAAAAACCGCTGTTTTCCTTGTTATAGACGATTGTATTGCCCGGCGCATATATGTGTTTTTCCAATAAGACATCAAGCCCGCCAAAGGCAGGCTCAACATCAATTCTTTTTCCATAATACAGGTGTTGCAGATGACCTGTTTCAGTAACTGTAAAAGCATAAGTGGTATCTTTTGTGTTTAAAACGAAACCATTTTCTTTTGCATGAATCATGATAACACCCTCTTAGCCTGATGGCTAAAAAAATCCTATGATTTCTTTTCTTTGAGTTTTAATGATATCTCCTCCACCTTTTCATCGGTGAGAGTATACTTCTTCGCAAACCTGATTATTGCTAAAACCAAAAGTATAATAGGAAATGCTGCCATAGTCATTCTGAGGCCTATCTTTGAGCTGTCTGCCAAGACAAGTTCAGTAGCGGCATCTGTTGTATCTTTACTTATGTGGAAAACAGAAAGACAAGCAGAGGCTACAAGAGCGGCAATTCCGCTTGCAAGTTTAACGACGAAGGTTTGCATTGAGAAAATTACGCTTTCTTCCCTTGAACCGTTCTTATATTCGCCGTAGTCTACCGTGTTGGCAAGGAATATCGTTGTCAAAACACAGAACAAACCGTTTGCGCCGAAGATGAAGAATCCGGGGATGAAAAGCAAATATATGCTGAGTGCATTTGTAAATGACAAAAGTATGAGTGAAGCATAGCCGATAATAGCCATACCAAAGGCTATGTAGAATACCTTTATGGTTGAGAAGAATTTTCTCAATAGTCCAAATAAAATCATCATTGATAGAATCTGGATAGCGCCGCCGAAGGTGTTAAACAATGTATAGTTGTCATACCATGCCGAACCTCCGATATCATATTTGAAGAAATAGATAACGAGATTCGATGTTGTATATATAGCACAGTTTGTGAGGACTATGGTAACTACAACGGCAACAGCCTGATCATTTTTAAAGAGAGATTTAAACATCTCTTTAACTGTAGGCGTTTCCATATCAACAGTGGATTTTTCTTTAATGCAAAGGCACATGATAAGTTCAAACAAAACAAATACAACTGCTATTATAAGAGCAAACCATTTGAAGCCCTCACGCTCGTTTCCGCCTCCGAGAGCAACAACACATTTCATAGTTATAACAGTTATAAGTGCAGAGCCGACACCGGCACAAGAACGTCCCAGGGTAGATAATCCCTCACGCTCTTTTCCTGTCTGTGTGAAGGCCGGAATCATAGACCAGAACGGTATATCCATCATTGTATAAGTGACACCCCAGAGTATGTAGAATACCGCCGCATATGCTATAAGTCCTCCGCCATTAAGAGTCGGCGGGGCGGAAAACATAAAGAATAACATGACTGCGTTTATGATGGATCCGATTAATACCCAAGGTCTGAACTTACCCCATTTTGTCTTGGTTTTTGCAGTGATAATACCCATCAACGGGTCGTTGAACGCATCAAACACACGTGCCGCCATAAGTATCACACCCATAGCTATGGCACTGACGCCCAAAGTGTCCTGGTAATAATAGAGGATGTAGCTCGCGGAGAGCATATACATCATGTCTTTGCCGACTGCTCCGAGCCCGTAGGAAGCCTTTTCTTTAAGAGTTAAATTCATAAAAACACCACCTTAAATTTTTTCAAGTGCCTGCTTAATGTCCTCAATTAAATCTTCTGCATTTTCAATTCCGCATGAATATCTTATTAAATCGCCCGGTACACCCGCAGCGACAAGTTCCTCTTCGCTCATCTGTCTATGCGTTGAAGAAGCCGGATGTAAGCAACAGGTTCTGGCATCTGCAACATGGGTCTCTATGGCCGCAACCTTAAGAGCCTTCATGAAAACTTCTGCCGCAGGCTTTCCGCCCTTTACTCCGAAGCTTACAACACCACAAGTGCCGTTCGGCATATATTTCTTTGCCCGCTCATAGTACTTGTTTCCCGGAAGTCCGGCATAGTTAACCCAGGTAACCTTATCACTGGCTGCTAAGAACTCTGCAACCTTTTGAGCGTTCTCGCAATGTCTGGCCACTCTTACCGGCAAGCTCTCAAGTCCGAGATTCAGTATAAATGCATTGTTCGGAGACTGTACCGGACCCAAATCTCTCATCAACTGCACGGTTGCCTTTGTTATATATGCACCTTCTATGCCGAATCTCTCCGTATATGTAACCCCATGATAGCTTTCATCCGGTTTGCAAAGTCCCGGGAATTTTTCCGGATATGCCGTCCAGTCAAATTTTCCCGAATCCACTATGCATCCGCCCACTGTAGAGCCATGGCCGTCCATGTATTTTGTAGTTGAGTGCGTTACAATATCTGCGCCCCACTCAAACGGTCTGCAATTTACAGGCGTTGCAAATGTATTGTCCACGATAAGAGGGACACCGTGCGCATGTGCAGCCTT
>CAZIHW010000147.1:0-25950 GCA_964539045.1 uncultured Eubacteriales bacterium
TGTCCTCTCGTCTGTATACTATCTCCTCGGCTATGCCGTAAAGATCTTCCATTCCGTCCGTCATCGTATCACCTGCTTTCTTTAGTAAAATTTAAAATTCAACTTCATCTATGAAATTGAATTTCATTTCCCTATGTCGCGAAAGAAGGGCGCGTTTGTTCGCACCCTTCCATCATATATACGTGATAGGATCTGTAAGCCGAGTTCTGTCTTTTAAGGCAATCATCTATCTAGACTGTACATTGCTATACAGTTCAAGCCACCCTTCTGCTTTAAACGGCCGAGCAAGCCTATGCAAGTCGGTGTTGCTCCGGATAGGGTTTACATGGCCACGATGTCTCCACCGTGCCGGTGAGCTCTTACCTCGCCTTTCCACCCTTACCGACAAAGTCGGCGGTATCTCTCTGTTGCACTTTCCCTAGGGTCACCCCCGGCGGTCGTTAACCGTTATCCTGCTCTTTGGGGCTCGGACTTTCCTCTCGTATACGCTGTATACCAGCGACTGCCCAATCCAATCACAGCGTTATTTTAACTTTTCCTCTTGTAAAAATCAAGAACAAGTCGTAAAATGTAACAATCTTGTGATGTAAGGAGGAAGCTATAATTGGGATCTATGAATTTTAACAAAAATGCCGGAAGACCTGAGAGAGCTTCACGCAGAAGCGACGGCTATGAAGAAATTTTCGAAGATATTAGTAGCTTCAGTGAGAATTATGTTGAAGATGAATATGAAGATATAAGCAGCGGACGGGATATGTTCGCAGATGACTATGAAGATATCTCTTCTTTTTCGGGGGAAAACGGAAGAGGAAAAAAGAGCAGAGGCAATGTACCGGTAGAAAGAGTTCAAAGAAGGCCTCGGAAGAAGAAAAAGCGCAGAAAAATCATGAAGGGCATATTCGCCTGTCTCCTGATTTGCATATGTGCCCTGGGCATTTTCGTATATGGTATGATGGGAAAATTGAATCAAAAAGATGATACCCACGTGAACCAATATATATCGGATGACCAATTGTACTCGGATAAAAATGTGATGAATATACTGCTCCTCGGAGTTGATGCCAGAGAGGGTGAGGACGCATCACGATCTGATACCATGATGCTCATTTCTCTTGACAAGACGTATCAGAAAATAAAGCTGACATCATTTCTTAGAGACAGCTACGTTGAAATCCCGGGCAGTGGCTGGAACAAACTGAATGCCTCGTGTTCACAGGGCGGAGTTAACCTCGTGCGTGATACCATTGAGTACAATTACAAAATTAAGATAGATAACTATATGATGGTTGATTTCAAGGCTTTTGAAGAGCTTATTGACGCCCTCGGCGGCGTTGATGTTGAAGTTACGGAAAAAGAGGCAAGTTACCTTAACAGAACATGGTTCAGATGGTCACTGACCGGCAACGAACTTCACTTTGACTCAGGTGAAGCCGTACACCTTGACGGAGAGCAGGCATTGATGTTCTGCAGAATCAGGAAGCTCGACTCGGACTTCTACAGAACCGAAAGACAGCGAAGGACTATCTCCGCTGTAAAGCAGGAACTGATGAACACAAATCCAACCGAGATTATGAGTATAGCAAACAATGTACTTCCGCTGATTGAGACTGATATCTCATCCACTAAGATGAGTAAGCTTTGTCTCGAAGCAGTAACAAGATATCTAAAATACGATATGGCATCACAGAGCATACCGGCGGACGGTACCTGGCACAGTGAGAGGCTGGCCTGCGGCGATTCACTAGTCTTTGATATAGACGAAAACGCAGAAATAATCCATAACTATATATACAACGATGTATACGAGGGCAAGGAAAACACAACTGTGGCGCAATAAAGGAGCATTGAGATTCGCTTTACTTTTCAGCTGTTTTTTGCTAATATAGACTCGTGCTTGTATGCATTTAGCCTGACGGCGCGAATTTTATTATAAAATACGGAAGGGATGTGAATATATGGCTGCTAAAGTCGAAGAACGCAAAAAACCAAGTAAACCGTTCATGGCTTTTGTTATCATCTTATACAACTTAGCAAACCTTGTTGTATTGATATCCATACTTTTACACCTTCCCTTTATAATTGACACTGTCGACTTCGGAAGTGTACAGCATATAGTCGATTATGTAAGAAAAATCTATTACCACTTTAACTTAATCGCCTCATTTGTGGAACTGATTTGCATCCTCTCTATTTATGCGGTTTGGGGCACCAGAGGATTCCCATCCACTTTATCCCTTATCGCATCCCTTTACAACTTTATCGTTTGTACCGGATTCGCTTTACTCATGTATATAACCGATATGAGAGAGATATACGCCTACTTCCAAATCATTTTTCTTATACCGATTATCACTATTTTTCTTTCTTCGGTATTTCTCATTGACGACTTTTTCGATTTGCTCAGAGGCAAGTTTAAATTTGAAAATCGGACTGAAGAGAAAAAGAAGAAGGTAAAAGGCGAGCTTAAGGCCGCTGAGAATCCTAATAAGGATGTTATTGTAAGCCCCGCAGAATCTATACACCTCCAGCAAAATGTTATATCAAGTGCCGCTGAGAAGGCAGTCCCCTCAATAGGAAAGAAAAAATAAAGAACAAACGCCGTCTTGAAAATTTTTCAAGATGGCGTTTTTATTATCTCAAAACAGTATTTCAAAATAAGAGTTCGGAGATTATATAGTTTGATACCAAAAATCCGCTCCGGGTCAGGCGTAAGCCTTTATCGTCAAGCTGCAGATAGTTGCAAAACTTCGGCTGTTTTGCCCGCTCTATCGTTTCAGGCTTTAACAAACTCAGATCTTTTATTCCGTCTTTAAGGCGAAGTGAAAGCATTAGTTTTTCATTGTAATCTCCGCCCTTCCCGTCGTAAGTCCACGTAGGAAAGTTCTCCCCGGAAACAGAATTTTCTATGAAACTATCTATATCCTTTTCAAAGTAAAATCTACTGCCGTTTATAAACGAATGCGCAGCGGGACCTATACCCAGATACTCTTCGCAATTCCAATATTTAAGGTTATGTCTGCTCTCAAACCCCGGCTTTGCGAAATTGGATATTTCATATTGATAAAATCCCGCATTTTCACACATATCACATGTCGTCTCGTATAAATTGCACACCTCATCTTCGTTCGGGAGAGCAAGAATCGACTTGCGTTTGTAAAAGTTCGTACCCTCTTCGATTTTAAGTATGTATGCGCTCAGATGTGATATCTCAGAAGAAAAGCAGAAATTCAATGTATCGATAATACCCGCCTGCGTTTGTTCAGGTATGCCCAGCATAACATCAAGGCTTATGTTATCTATTCCGGAATTACGAACCACGTCTATGGCCTTGCTTACGCCACTTCGGTCTGATATCCTTCCGAGGAGCTTTCGTTCTTCATCTACAGCGGACTGCAATCCCAGAGAAACCCTGTTTACGCCTGCATCGGCAACTATAGGAATAAACACTTCAAGATTTGAAGACGGATTACATTCAACAGTTATCTCAGGATTATGTGAAACATAAAAGTTTTCCCGTATGCAATCCAAAATTTCGGCTATATATATTCCGTCCATTGCGGAAGGTGTACCCCCGCCGAAGTAAATTGTATCTACTATATATTTATCTCTTCCGAGAAAATGTGAAAAAGAGGCAGTGGTTTTAACTACTGCCTCTGTGTATTTTTTCATAAGAGCATCATCAACACGTACTTTGTAGAAGTCACAATAAGGACAAAAGCTCTTGCAAAAAGGTATGTGGATATAGAGCCCGAGCGGTCTCATATAAACACCTCTAGTCATCCAGCTTAAGCACTGCCATAAACGCTTCCTGAGGAACCTCAACGCTACCGAACTGTCTCATGCGCTTCTTTCCTTCTTTTTGCTTTTCAAGCAGCTTTTTCTTTCTCGTTATATCGCCGCCGTAGCACTTTGCAAGGACATCCTTACGCATAGCTTTTACGGTTTCACGGGCTATTACTTTTCCGCCTATAGCCATTTGGATAGGTATCTCAAACAGCTGTCTCGGTATATTGTCCTTGAGCTTTTCAGCTATTTTTCTCGCCTTATTATAGGCTTTTTCCTGATGAATAATGAATGACAATGCATCTATCTGGTCACCGTTAAGCAAAACATCAAGTTTTACAAGTTCTGACTCAGCATAGCCCTTGATTTCATAGTCAAAAGACGCATATCCTCTGGTTCTGGACTTAAGCACATCAAAGAAATCATAGATTATCTCATTTAACGGCAATTCATAGTGTATATCAACACGGTCAGCCGCGAGATACTGCATGTCTTTAAAAACGCCCCTGCGTTCCTGGCACAAATCCATTATCGCACCCACGTAGTCCGGCGGAGCATATATGTGCGCATTGGTTATAGGCTCATGTGCACATTTTATAGTACCCGGATCAGGGTAGTTACAAGGATTATCTATCTCTACCATTTCTCCGCTATTCAGGTAAATCTTATAAATAACGCTCGGAATCGTTGTAACCAGGTCAAGATCATATTCACGTTCGAGCCGTTCCTGTATAATCTCAAGATGTAAAAGACCCAGGAAGCCGCATCTGAAGCCGAATCCTAAAGCACCCGAAGTCTCCGGTTCAAAAGAGAGCGCAGCATCATTGAGTTGAAGTTTAGCCAAAGCTTCTTTCAGCGCCTCATAATCTGCTCCGTCCGCAGGATAAATACCGCAGAAAACCATGGGATTTACCTTCCTGTAACCGGGGAGAGCTTCAGCGGCAGGCCTGTCCGCTAAAGTAATTGTATCTCCGACCCTTGCCTCTGATACAGTCTTTATAGATGCTGTTATGTAGCCTACTTCCCCTGCTTTCAGGCAAGAGGTAGGTTCCATGGATGTGGCCCTCATATATCCGACTTCAACAACATTAAATTGCGCACCGGTCGCCATCATGCTCATGGTGTCTCCGACTTTTATAGTGCCGTCAACTATACGAACATATACTATAACGCCTTTATAACTGTCATACACTGAGTCGAAAATCAAGGCCTTGAGCGGCGCATTTTCGTCCCCTTCCGGTGCCGGTACGGTTTTGACTATCTGTTCAAGTACCTGTTCTACATTTTCACCGGTCTTTGCCGAAACCCTGGGAGCTTCGGAACAATCAAGCCCTATAACATCCTCAACTTCGGCACAAACCCTGTCAGGATCCGCAGCCGGCAAATCTATCTTATTTATAACAGGACAGATCTCCAGGTCATGATCAAGCGCCAAATATGTATTGGCAAGAGTCTGCGCCTCTATACCCTGCGTAGAGTCAACTATCAAAACCGCGCCCTCACAGGCTGCGAGCGATCTTGAAACCTCATAGTTAAAGTCAACATGGCCGGGAGTATCAATCAAATTAAGCTCGTAAATCTCCCCGTTCTCCGCTTTGTAGTCAAGCTTCACGGCATGCGCTTTTATCGTTATACCGCGTTCTCTCTCAAGATCCATATTGTCAAGCAGCTGCTCTGTCATATCCCGTTTTGCAACAGATCCTGTAAGTTCAAGCAAACGATCGGCAAGCGTAGACTTACCGTGATCTATGTGCGCAATTATAGAAAAATTTCGTATGTTCTTTTTATAATCCGACATTGTATTGCTCCATTATCCATTTTTCAGCCGATTCAATGCCGTCAGGATCGTAAGAAAACTCCTCTTTTCTCGTCCTTCCGGCTGCATCCTCCACTTCAAAGCAGTTATCTTTATATACAGCTGCTACAAAGACCTTTTCTATCTCGTCTTTTGCCAGTGGATAGAATTTATATCTGAAGTCCCCAAAGCTACCTGAGTAGGTATTGCTTTGGCACATATAATCAAATCTCGGGAGCCTTAATTTAAACTCACTCATATACAAACCCCTTTACTCGCAGATAACTGATTTACCCATAGATAACTAATTCACCCGCAGATAACTAATTCACACGCAGATAACTGTTCGCTTTTACAGTGAGATTATTGTAGGTAACATCCTTATCATTGTAGTTGACATAGATAAATGTCTCGCCGTTATATTCTGTGCAATACAGCCCCTCCTGCAAGCACTTGCTGTCTGTCATTTTTGCATCTCTGAGATCTCCCATCACCTGGTTAAACTTTGTATAAACCTCGAGAGCCTCGGCAGTCCAATTATCGTAGTATACAGCGGAGGTTTCCGTATCCTTAGGTACATAGTCACTGTAAGTCCAGCAAAAGGCCGGGAGCGCACCGTATTCTATAGAACGAAGTATAAGATTATCCATATCCTCTGAGAGGTTCAGATATCCGCTTGAATACTCTACAGTTCCATGCAAAATCATCTGCATGAAAGGAACAGCAGAATACGAAGAGCCAACCTTATAAGATGTCGACATCGGAATTGATGAAACAATTTTCGCGTTCTTCAGGGTATATAAATTGCCGTTCTCAACCATAAGATTCTTGTTGGTTGAGAGTGCTATAGCCTGATCAAACACATTGTCCGCCAACGCCTGCCTGTCGGTAAATCCATGGGACATATCTGAGAAGAGATAAGAGCCTGCGTCGTCTATGCAATAACCCGGAACATCATATTCTTTCATATTGTTCATAAAGGAAACAACATTTGATGTCAGCTTATTTGCTGACAGCCCTTCAAAATCAAAGTTGTCAGAAGAACCCACATATGCCTTAAGCGTATTCGGAACGGATATGTCAACCGTACCCGAAGCAACACCTCCGGCTTTATTTCCGCCGGACGCAGAGGAAATCAGGTTTACATCGATATAAAGATCAAAGCCCTGGGCAGACATATAATTCTCAAGAGCTTCAAAATCCTTCTTATCTCCGAGCTTTGACGCAAGCTTTGCCCTGCCCAGCGTCTTCTGTTTTAATCCCCCGCTCAGCGCTCCGTCATATTTTAAAGAAATAGAATTCACACCCTTGGACTTAAGAACCCCGGCTATATCCTCAGCGTTTTCAAAAGTTGTATAATCCGAGGTTGTACCAAACGCTTTATTAAGACAACCTATCAAGGTTACGCAAAGAGGCAATTCATTTGCCACATCAACCGATCTGGTAGAGAGCATACCCTCTCTTACGAGCTGCTCTCTGCACATAGATGCAATTCCGCTGTATGTGGCTGCAGAACCGGATATAAACTTATATGAAACTCCGATCTCACCGGAAAAACTCTCGTCTGCAATTAACTTATCAGAATTCGGCGTAATGTCAAAAGACGCATATACATTGCTTCCGGAAGACTTTGACGTCTGTGCTTTTATCTGTGATATAGCATCGCCCTCGGTAACAATTCCGGCAAAAGCACTGCTTGATCTCTTACAACCGAAAACCGGCATTATAGCAGAATGTTTATTAGTCTCCGAAACCGCAAAATCAGCACCGTATGTGTCAAGCTCATATACGGCATCAGCGGCTACAGACAAATCTATAAGACCTCCGGGCCCGTCCGGAATCAGTATGAAATCATTTTTCTCAGACTTAAAAGCCGCACCGAAGTATGGGAAAATAGAGATATCAGCTACTTTGAAATTTGATTCGCCCGTATCAATCTTAGAGCAATCCGCCCTTACATCCAGCAAACCGTCTTCAAGTGTTACCACCAAAGTAAGCGGTATTTTAAGGCTCGGAGAATCCTTCTTTTCGCTGAAAATATAGGATATCTCTACTCCGTTTTTCAGATTTTTCACCTTTGCATTGCCGAAAGCTACCGCATTGTCCTGCGAATTGAGTATATACTTTGTTTCTCCGTCAGTAACCTCCATGGTAACAAGGGAGGCCCTCGTGTTGCTTTGCAGCGGCAATGTATACCAAACATATTCAGCGGTATCTTTAAGTGCCAGAGAAACGTTCTTTTCGTCGAGCAAGAGCTCATAGAGACCTGATTTTATAACAGGTTTTAAATCGCCGGCAGACTGCGTATGGAGGCTCTCATCCGGAGAGGACGGTTCCACAACCTTCAATGACTTTGAAATCTCAGTTCCGGAATTTAAACAAGCAGTAAAGCTCGCCGCAATAAATACGGCAAGCAAAACAGCAATAATTCTTTTGTGCAATTTATTTGAAAACATATGATAAAACTACCTCTCAAAAAATACCGATATATTTTACCATATTACAGATACATTTTCAAATTTATTTCTCATTATACAGAGCAGGACTTTCTCCCTTCTGGAAACCTGTACCTGCGTCATATTGAGCCTTTTTGCAACTTCGCTTTGAGTCCTCTCTTCAAAGTACCTCATCGTTATGAGAGTCCTGTCATTTTCATCAAGGTTCTCAAGCAGTGACTCGACAGTCAACCTGTCAATACTCTCATTCTCAAATGGTTTATCCGGTATATCAAATGAATTTTCGTCATCCCCGTCTATAGACAATGCCGGGGCACTTATATTAAGCAATTGGGCAACCTCACTTACACCCATGTGCATTTCTTCTGCCAATTCTTTAATGCTTACGTGCGAGCCCTTCTCACCTTCGAGTCTGTCGAGAACACCGGCACATTCCCTGGCCTTTTCCTTCAGTCCGCGGCTCACTTTTACATCTCCCGCGTTTCTGAAGCATTGCTTTATCTCACCGAGAATAACGGGAACCGCATATGTGGAGAAAGCATATCCCAGTTCCGGATTAAAATTTCTTGAGGCCTTTACAAGACCCAGGCATCCGGCGGAGTACAATTCCTCATATTCTATGCCCCTCTCTTTGAATCTTCCGGCACACATGTGAACAAGACCCAGATTTTGCTCTACCAAGGAATTGCTATTCATTACAACCCCTGCCGCTTATGGCCTTTTCCATATAGACGTTAGTACCCTTTCCGGGGGCAGACGAAACACGTAGCTTGTCCATAAAACTCTCCATAACGGCAAATCCGAGACCTGAGCGTTCATCACCTTTTGTTGTGTACAGAGGCGTCATAGCTTTTTGTACATCTGTTATACCGCAACCTCTATCCCTCACGCGAACCGTTATAATACCGCCGGAATATATGCAACAGCTTATGTAAATCTTTCCTACTGTGTCCTCATATGCATGTACTATACAATTTGTAACCGCCTCACTGACCGCGGTTTTTATGTCATTCAACTCTTCAACGGTGGGATCCAGAATAGCCGCAAAAGCGCTTACCGAGACCCTTGCAAAGCCCTCGTTAACGGATTTACTGTCCAGCACCAACTTCATCTCATTTTCCTTAATTCGGCCTCTCATACAGCCACATCCCTTCTTATGGTAGTTTCAATCTCTACTATTTTTTCTAAACCCGACAGTCTGAGTATTTTTTCTATACGCGGAGATGCATTGCGCACCACGACACTGCCGCAGATAAAGTTCATCAGTTTATATCGTCCCATAACAAGACCCACTCCGGAACTGTCCATAAAGGATACTGCACCGAAATCCATGACCAAAACATCAGGATGTGTGGTCTTGATAGCCATATCACAGCTCTCTCTGATTTCAACAGCACTGTGATGGTCTATCTCTCCTATCAACAGCGCATTTAAAGTATCTCCTGTTTTTTCAAATTTAACGGGCATAATCAACACTCCTTAACGTTTTATTATTCCTATTTATCCCGAAAATATTCAGATAAAATAATTCCATATAAAAATTCAGATTTCAAAATCCGGATTTATAAATTCAGGCATAAAAAAGCCCCCTTATCCAAAAAGGATAAGGGGTTTGCTTTAAATTATTTGTCGTTTAAAGTAGGAACTTTAATCTTTTTTATTTTCGCTTTCTTCTTTGGGCGCTTCTTTTGGCTCTTCATCATCCATATTTGCATAACGCTTAATCTTGGATGTTGTAGTCTTTATGAACTCATTTTCCCTGATTGATATCTTCTTGATGTTCTTATAATTCGGAAGCTTTTTGTTGATATCCTTGATAACATCGGAAATAAGCTTAAGAATCTCATCCGAAGAAGGTTCCTCTTCTGACTTACTCTTTTTCTTTATGGCATCCATATCAGGGAAAATTTTAGCTTCAACAACTGTCTCATCGTAGTCATCGGTATCAAATCCCACAACCATGGATTCAGCTATAAGAGGATTGCTGTTAAGGTGATACTCGATCTCCTCGGGGAATATATTTTTACCGTTTTTGGTAACAATAACATTCTTTATACGGCCGTTGATACGTATGATTCCGTCCTCGTCCTGTGTACCGAGATCTCCGGTGTGGAACCAGCCGTATTCATCTATAACCTCTCTGGTCTGAGCCTCATCCTTATAGTATCCGAGCATTACATTCGGACCTTTTACGCAAATCTCTCCAACGCCCTGTGAATCCTGATTTATTATTTTCACATCAACTCCGGGAATAGGCTTTCCCACAGTATCAATGGTGAAAAGGTCGTCATGATTACATGCTACGAGAGGAGCGCATTCCGTGAGGCCGTAACCGATATAAGACGGGATACCGAAGGTCTTGAAATCCTTTATAACCTCGGGCCTTACTGCAGCCGCACCTACGATTATCAAGCGGAGGCGACCACCGAAATTCCTGGTTATTTCCTCGAATATCTTATCGTTAAGGTTTACACCTACAGCATTTGTTGAGGCGGCAAGGAGTTTACCGAATGTAAGTTTCAGTTTTCCGCCCTTCTTCTCCGAAACAGCCTGCATGATTCTTCCGTGGAATTTTTCAAGCATAAGAGGTACTGTTACGAAAACTGTCGGTTTTACCTCCTGAATATTCTTCATCAGGTGAAGAAGGCTGTCATTGAATGCGATGCAGCATCCGTTGTAAAGAGGAGCCAGAATACCGATTGTGCACTCAAATGTGTGATGCATCGGAAGCACGGAAAGGTATTGATCCCCCGGATGTATATCGGCGACACTGGAGTTAGATGTTATAACGAAACAAATATTTTGTTGAGAAAGCATAACTCCCTTTGCAAGGCCTGACGTACCGGATGTAAATATAATAACACTGCATGCATTGGGATCTATCTCTACATTTTTAAATTCAGTGTAATAATCGCTGTTTTCCTCTACAAGCTTTTTGCCGATAGCAAAAACAGTACCGAATCCCATGTACCCGTCCCTGTCATCTTCTTCGTCAAGAAGCACGATTTTTAAACCTTCGGGAAGGTTGTCCTTTCTCTCCTCGAGTTTTTTCAGGCTCTTCTTATCCACAAAAAGGAAACTGGATTCAGAAACCGTCAAGATTGTGTTTATATCATCGAACATGAGTTCTTTATCTACAGGAACTATTACATTGCCCGCAATTTGTGTGGCGAGATATGTAAGTATCCAACGATACGAGTTTCCGCCCATAACAGCGATTTTCTTTCCCTTCAGTCCCATTGAAATCATCGCTGTGCCGAGAGCGTGTATCTCATCCCGGAACTCGGTGTAGTTCATCTTATAGTATTCGCCGTTCTTCTGCTTGATCATGAAAGCCGGCTCATCGCCGAATTCGCTGACACATTGATCCACCATGTCCCGAAAATCACGAAGCGGTCTTACATCATATAATGGTTTACTACTATTCATAAATTCTCTCCAAACTATGCATCAGACTATGCATTCCAAGGATTTGAGGCATCAGGATCGGTAGGATCCCAACCTCTGTTTGCACTGTTTACATCTATTTTCTTGCCCTCGGGTTTACCCAGAGGTCCCGGATCTTCGCTGTCATAAACAACAACGATTGTGTTCCAATCCAGATTATCATAAAGCCACTTAGCATCTCTGACATTCAGTCGCACACAGCCGAGCGATGCATTTTGTCCCAGTTTATTATACTCTTCGTACTCAAGTTTACTTGGATCCTGTGCTTCATACGGAACAGAGTGAAACCAGATATGGCTGTTTATCCTTATGGTATATTGGCCGTAAGTATTGTTTACAAGCCAGAGCCAACGAACCTTGTCCGTCGTTTTGAATGTGCCGGCGGGGGTATCGTCCCCTCCCGTTTTTCCGCAGGAGCACAGCATAGCCTTCACCGGCTTTGTGAATTTTCCGTCTGAGTCCTTTTCGTATACGGTTACGACATTCTGCTGTCTGTTTATGGCTACACAATACTTATGATTTTCAGCATAAGCGGCATCGGCGGTTTCAAACTCAATGGCTTTGGTCGGAGTTTTCTTCGTAGTAGAATCTGTCTTTCCATCGTTTTTTTCTGTCGTTTTCCCCTCGGAACCGTCGCTTTTCTGTGTCGACGATACATCCCCCGAGTTTTGTCCGGACTTTTTTGAAATATCCTCTTCCTTGCCGCCCTTGACAACATTGACTATCAATCCAACCAAAAGAATTATGACAATTATGAATATGAAAACCGATACAATCCTTCTTCCTCTCATGGAAGCCTTATAACGTCTTTTCATTTTAACACCCTGTTTTTTACATCCTCATTTTTAATATTTAAAGCTTACCTAAAGCTTGATTTCAAAACTTGTATTCACCTAGTGGATTTTACCTATTGGATTTACCTATTTTCAGCATATAGTTCGGCCATTTTCTTAGCCGCCTTGTATATATCTCCGCAACCCAATGTTATTATCAAATCCCCTGACTTTGCATTGTCGGTGACATACTTCACAACCTCATCAAATGTATTGAACCAGACACTTCCCGGTATTTTCTCGGCCAACTGGCTGGTATACACACCGTCTGTATTAACTTCCCTTGAGCCCATTATCTCAGTCATAACTGCATAATCCGCCTTTTGAAGGGCCTTGGCAAAGGCATCCATATGCATCTTAGTCCTTGAGTAAGTGAATGGTTGAAATACAGCCCAAACCTTTCTGTATCCCATTTTCATCACTGCATCGAGAATAGCATTAAGTTCAGTGGGATGGTGAGCATAATCATCGGCTATAGTAATTCCGTTCCACTCACCGAGAACCTCAAATCTTCTTCCCGCACCCTTGAATCTCGGAACAATTTTTTCTATATCCGCCATAGCAACACCGTTTTCAAGTGCTACTGCTATAACACTCAGAGCATTAGCGATGTTGTGCCTGCCCGGTATACTGAGCACCACATGGCCTATAACGTCTCCGTTCCTTACAACATCGAATTCGGGAAAAGCACCTCTGTTATAAGTGATATTTGCCGGGCTGAAATCGTTCTTCGGATCAAAGCCGAATGTGATGAATTTCTTACCCTCTTTTGAAGTCATATTTGCAATGGCCTTTACGGTATTTTCATCATCACCGTTATAAACGACGAGATTCGTTGTCATGTCAGCGAACTTCGTGAAAGATCTTATGGAATTTTCTATCGTTTTGAAATACTCCATGTGATCGTTGTCAATATTCAAAATGATACATGTATCGGGAGACAATTCAAGGAAGGTATCCTTAAACTCACATGCCTCGCAAACCATTGTCTCCGATTTTCCCGAGCGACCGTGGCTATCTATAATCGGCAGTCTTCCGCCTATAACCAAAGTGGGATCCTTTTCTGCTTCCAGAAGAATCTGTGACAGCAGAGATGTTGTTGTCGTCTTACCATGGGTTCCGCAAACCCCTATACAGTTTTCAAACATTCTTGTTACAGCTCCGAAAAGGACGGAACGTTCAAAAACAGGAATACCGCTGGCCTTTGCCGCAACGAGTTCCGGATTATCCGGAAGAAGAGCCGCCGTATAAACAATCATCTCCGGTTTGAAAAGGTCTATATTCTCCGCGCATTGTTTCATGACTATCTCTGCGCCCAGGTCTCTCAGCTTATCTATATTGTCACCCGGATTGTTATCCGATCCGGTAAGTGTATATCCGTTTGCTATCAGGATCTCGGCTAACGGACACATACCCGAGCCGCCTATCCCCATAAAGTGTATTCTTTTTACGCTCTTCAAAAGTTCATCGATGTTCAAAGTTATCCCTCCGGAAACAAATCGTATTTATCAAAAAATTAAATTGTGTACAATTCTTTAATTAGATTGTGCGCAATTTAATTTGCAAATCAAAGTGTTATGACATTTGCAACGCTTTACTATTATATTGCAAAATGAAAAAAAAATAAACACCTAATATTACTTTTTTCATAATATGTTTTGAGGGAGGAATAATCATGCAGGATACACCACTCAATTTTTTTAAAGATAAGCGCTATGAATATCTGACAGAAATCGCGGACGAGGACGAACTCAAAGCTTTCAGATTTTGGGATTTCCAATCAGATGAGAACTTCCTCATCAAGAATGCGGCCCTGACAGCCGAGGGGGTTTTAAAGATAATAATCGAAGAACTTCCGATCTCTCTGGAAGATACACATGTGGCAATCACAGGATGCGGCCGCGTCGGCGGAAAGACATCAGAGCTTTTGCAAAAAGTGAATTGTAAGGTCAGCGTATTTGACAGAACGAAATCAAAGGATTCCGAATCGGGATGCTACGATTTTTATGATTTTACAAGGCTTGCCGAAAACTTTGATTGTGTGGTAAACACAGTTCCCGCAATGATACTTACAAGAGAAATGCTATGTGCACTTCATCCGGAGTGTCTACTTATAGAAACAGCATCTGCTCCCTACGGAATAGATTTTGAAGCAGCGGATGATATCGGCATAAAAACCATTATAGCCGGAGGTCTTCCGGGTAAGATCTCACCAAAAAGCGCTGCAAAAATAATACTGGAGTCACTTAAAAAGGAGGGTGAAAATGATTAAGCCTGTTATAGGTTTTGCTATGTGCGGATCATTCTGTACTTTTTCAAAAGTGATACCGCAAATGAAGATTTTGAAAGACGCGGGATTTGATGTCCAACCCATAATGTCTTTTACCTCATATGAAACAGACACGCGTTTCGGAAAAGCAAAAGATTTCAACAGCGAAATTGAAAAGATTTGTGAAAAAGAGATATGGCATACATTGCCCCAGGTTGAGCCCATCGGTCCGAAAAAGCTATTGGATCTTTTGATAATAGAGCCCGCAACCGGAAATACAATAGCCAAAATAGCCTCCGGAATAGCAGATACTCCCGTCACGTTGGCAGCCAAAGCCCACGCCAGAAACGGGCGACCGATCCTCATCGCTGTATCAACAAACGACGCACTGTCCGGAAACGCAGGCAACATAGGAAAACTGCTCAATACTAAAAACTTTTTCTTTCTTCCGCTGGAACAGGATAATTGCGAGGCAAAGCCCACCTCTTTGGTTGCGGATTTTTCAAAAACACTCGAGTACACCTATGCTGCCCTTTCAAACATACAAATGCAGCCGCTTATTGTATAAGTTCCATTTTGTATAGTCCCATTAATGACTCGATTATGTCGGATAAATGTGTTAAAATACAGATATGTTGAATTTAATTTTAGGCCGTTCAGGCTCAGGTAAAACAGAATTTTCACGTCATATCCTCAAGTCGCGTGCGCAGCTTGGGGATAAAAGACTTTTGCTGATCGTGCCGGAGCAGTTCTCTTTTGCAAGTGAAAGAGCGCTGTTAAGTGATCTCCCGGCAGATCTGGCTCAGAACATAGAAGTGCTGAGCTTCACAAGACTGTGCGATTTTGTCGGCCGTGAACTCGGCGGTCTCGCCGTAAACACAATCGACGACTCTGTCAAGATAATTGTAATGATGCGCACTTTAGAGGGCTTAAAAGACAGTCTTAAACTCTATGCCGCACACACAGATTCCACATCATTGGCAAAGGAGTTTTTATCCCTCATAGACGAGTTAAAAAAAGAGAGAATAACACCGGACATGCTGGATGCCGTGTCTGAAAAAACCGCATCCGCAGCGCTGTCCTTAAAGCTGAAAGAATGCGCTCTGATTTTCAGAACCTACGACGCTGTCTTATCGCAGAGCTATACGGACGAGTCTACTCTTTCAGACATGCTGTGCCAAAAGCTCGAATGCAATGATTTCTTTTCCGGATACACCATCTGCATAGATGCATTCAAAGGCTTTACGGGTCAGGAGTTTGAGATAATAAAGCATCTCCTGATACAGGCAGCGGAGGTTTACATAACTCTCCCGACCGATGATATTTACGCAAATGATCCGTCTATGATCTTCGTCTCTGTAAATGAGACCGCAAAGCGTCTTATAAGCATAGCCAAGGAAAACAGTATAACCGTAAGATATACAGGTGAAGACGAAACAGGTGAAGACGAAGGATTCATAAAATCCGGAATCCGCTTCAAATCGGAGGCTCTCGCATTTTTGGAGAAAAACATCTTTTCCCCTTGCAGCGAGACGTTCGATCATGAGACAAATGATATCGTATTGGTTAGCGCAAATGACATCCACGACGAGTGTATGTTCGTGGCGGCTACGGCGAGAAAGCTTTTAACAGAAGACGGATATCGATTGAATGACATAGCAGTCATAACAAGAAGCGAGGACGAGTATAAAACCGAACTTATATCAACCTTTAAAAAGTTTGATCTGCCGGTGTTCGAAGACAAAAGGCAGCCCGTATCAGCGCAGCCGCTGATAACTCTGTGTTTCTCTGTATTACAGATTATGACATCCGGATTCACCACTGAAAACATACTCAGATATCTGAAGTGCGGTCTCTCCCCTCTGAGTGACATAGAGGTAGCAAGGCTTGAAAACTATGCTCTCATGTGGGATTTCGGTGCAAAGGCCTGGCGCGAAGATTTTACAAACAGTCCGGCAGGACTGGATGAGTTAAAAAGCAAGTCTGCTATTGAGAGAAACGAAAAAGAGCTCGCCGATTTAAATGAAATGAGGAAAAAAACTGTATTGCCCCTCATGGCTTTGAAGAATTCTCTCAAAGAGGCTACGGCCTCTGACATCAGTCGGGCTCTTTATAAGTTTATTCTGTCAACAGGGGTCGACAGCGAATTAAAGAGATTTGCCATAGAACTCAATGATGACGGCAACTCCGATCTTGCCGCTGAGCAGGATAGGGTCTGGGACCTGCTTATGAATATCCTGAGCAAGCTCGGCAGTATACATGCTGATACAAAAACCGATATAAAAACCTATACCGAGCTCTTCAGAGCAGTTATAGACATGACAGATCTCGGCAGTATCCCACACACACTCGATGAGATAACCGTGGGCTCTGCAGACAGAATACGTCTGACCAATCCCAGGGCTGTATTTGTTGTCGGATGTGAGGAAGGCGTATTTCCCGCCGTGATTTCGGACAACGGTATATTGTCCTCCTCAGACAGGAGAGAATTAGAGGATCTCGACTTGCATCTCTCTTCAAACATAAGCATTAAAGCATGTGAGGAAAGATTCATTGCTTATTCTGCGCTTACACAGGCACGGGAAAAGCTTTTCATATCCTATCACAAGACAGACGGAACGTCAGGATATGCGCCGTCAATCATATATGAAAACACCCTCAAACTTTTCAAAGACAGCATAAAGGTTCTGGACACTGATGATATAGACTGTGAATACTATGCTGAAACGCCGCAGTCGGCATTCAGTATTTATGCGCAGAATTATTCCCTGCTGGCTGTCGAAGAAGAAGCAGTAAAACTAAATTCTATTCGCTCATCTATATCTGATATAGATGAATTTTCGAGAAAGTTTCAAGCTCTTGACAGGGCGGCAAATAAAAAGGACTTCAGAATCGAAGACCCGTACATTGCTACGGATCTCTTCGGAAAAGATATGTATCTTTCAGCCTCAAGGGTAGATGTTTATCACAAGTGCGCCTTTGAATACTTCTGTAAGCACGGGATAAAAGCCTTGCCGGGTAAAAAAGCGCAGTTAAGCCCGGCAGTAAGCGGTACCGTTATACACTTTGTTCTCGAAAAAGTTATAAAAGAGCTTGGCAAGGACAAACTCATCGCATTGACAAATGAGCAAATTGCGGAAATTGTCAACAAATGGCTTACCATATATCTCAATGAGAACATAGGCGGATTCGACAATAAAACATTGAGATTCAAGTATCTATACAACCGTTTATCCATTTCCCTGTGCGACGTCTTAAAACGCCTTTGTGAGGAGTTTAAAAATTCTGAATTCATACCTTGTGACTTTGAGTTGCCTATAGACGACAACGCGGCAAAAGACGGAACAGGTGTTCCCTCTTACACGTTGGAACTGCAGGACGGAGGTAAACTGGAGTTACACGGAAGTGTTGACCGGGTAGACAAATATGAAAAAGACGGTACGACATACATCAGGGTTGTAGATTACAAATCCGGAGGAAAAGATTTTGTACTTTCCGATGTTATTTACGGTCTGAATATGCAAATGCTCATATATCTTTTTGCTATACAGGCAGGAGGACAGGAACGCTACGGCCATGTACAGCCGTCGGGTATTTTGTATTATCCCGCAAAGAGGAATCAGGTGAGCCTGTCGTCAAAGAAAGCTAAAGAGGAAGAGATTCTAAAGGATAAAAGGAAGCACGACAGAGGAAACGGACTGTTCCTTCTCGACGAAGATGTATTGAACGCCATGGAGATCGGAATCGGCGGACACTTTATTCCGGTGGAAGTCAAGGATAAAAAAGGGGTTTCAACAATTACGGGCAATCTGATCACTGCACAGCGCCTGGGAAGACTCCGCAACCGGATAGATCTTATACTCCGTGAGATGGCCGAAAACCTTCATTCCGGTTATATAAGCGCCATTCCCGCTTTCGGAGAGGATTATAAATACACCTGTGATTATTGTGACTATAAAACCGTTTGCGGATTTGAAGACGGCAAAAGAAGAGAGGTCAAAAAAATCAGCAATGATGAGGTATTTGAGCTGCTGGATACGGAGGTGATTAATGATGTCAGCCAGGAATTGGACTCCTGAACAAAGTGAGGCTATAACCAACCGAAAGGGAACGGTTATAGTCAGCGCCGCCGCGGGCTCCGGCAAGACAGCTGTTCTTGTAGAACGGATTATAAGGCGGATAACATCAACAGAATCACCTTGCGATGCGGATAGGCTATTGATAGTGACCTTCACACGCGCTGCAACCGCCGAGATGCGTTCAAGGTTGGAAAGTGCCGTAAGAGATGCACTTGAGGCCTCACCTTTTGACGAACATCTGCAACGGCAACAAATGCTTATACCCTCCGCCAATATCTATACAATAGATGCTTTTTGCTGTAACCTTGTCAGAGAAAATTTCGATAAACTGAACATCTCCCCGGACTTTACCATGATTGACGAGGGAGAATCGCAGATAATGCAGCATCAGGCCGCCGAAACTGTGGTAGAACAGCTCTATGAGAGTGATGATGCGGATTTTAAGTCTTTGGTAGAACTCACCTTTGCAAAAAAAGATGATTCCTCACTTGAGGAAAATATAATAAAACTTTACTCATATTCAAGGGCTTACCCATCGCCCGACAAGTGGCTCGATGATGCGGTAAACATATACGACTCATCTGTACCTCTCAGTGAATCGCCGCTCGGAAAACTCGCGGCAAAGAATGTATTGGACTTGCTCAGATATCATGAGAGTAAGATGGAATTTGCCCTGAATAAGATACGTGAAGATGACAGTATTAACCAATCGCCTTGTATTGATATTCTGGATGAAGATCTCTCCTTGAATCGGGAGTTACAGGATTTGGTTAAGAATTTCAAATTTGAAGAAGCGTCCAATATCATAAACACAAGGGTTTATACGCGTTGGGACGGCGGAAAAGGTATGACTGCCAATCCAACCATACAATTTTCCAAAGAAATAAGAACAAAGCAAAAGGATGACTTGAGCAAGATACCGTCATATTTTTGCGGAGACGAAAATGACTATCGTGAAGATTTGGATTTTTTGCGTCCTTTGGCCGGAAAATTGGTTGAAGCAGTAAAACTCTTTGAAGCAGAGTTTTCAAGAATGAAAAAAGAAAAAAATGCATTGGACTTCTCAGACGTAGAATTGCTGGCACTTAAACTGTTAGTTGAAGATCCTGCAGCTGAAGATATAAAGCGGACTGAGCTCGCAAAAGAACTCGGAAATAGATTTGAAGAGATCCTTATAGACGAATATCAGGACACCAACAAGGCTCAGGATATGATATTCACCGCCATATCAAACGAAGGTAAAAATTTGTTCATGGTAGGCGATGTAAAGCAGAGCATCTACAGCTTCCGACAGGCAATGCCGGACATATTTATACAAAAGAAAAACACCCTTGAAAATACTGTGATTCTGGGAAAAAACTTCCGCAGCAGAAAAGGTGTAACAGACTATATCAACTTTGTATTCTCCCAAATTATGAGTGAGGATTGCGGAGATGTCATCTATGATGAAAAGGAACAGCTTGTATTCGGCGCAAATTACGAGGAAGACCTCGGCGAGCCTGAGGTCGAACTCCATATAGTGGAGAATGAAGAAGGCGCCGATGCGCTGGAGCATGAAGCAAATTGCATCGCACAATATATCATATCAAAGCTTGAAGAAGGAAAGGCAGAATACAGAGACTTTGCCATTCTCATGCAGACCCTGAAAGGGCGTGCGGCCACGGTTGAAAGGGTTTTAAGAGAAAAAGGAATACCTGTACACATGGATGCAGGGAACAATTTCTTCTCCACCGCCGATATATCCGTAATAGTTTCTTTTCTGAGAATAATTGACAACCCTTTATCGGATATCCCCCTGCTGTCCGTCATGATGTCCCCCATATTCGGTTTTACACCTGATGAGATGGCAAAAATCAGAATAAACGACAAGTACTCAAGACTATATGCCGCAGTTTTCAAGGCGGGTGAATGCGGAGATAAGAAAGTTGCAGACTTCCTTTCTGTACTTCGCAAATACAGAAGGCTATGTATATCAATGCCTGTAGGTGAACTTATAAGGCTTATATACGAGGACACCTCATTTCCGGCCATAGTCAGCGCTATGCCGGGAGGAAAACAAAGGAGCGCAAACCTCCTTTTACTTGCGAAGATGGCAGACAGCTACTCTGCAAGCAGCAACCTGGGGCTTTCCGGATTTGTGAGGTACATAGATAAGCTGATAGAAAACAATATAGATACAGCCCCCGCGAACATCCTGTCAGAGAGCGCCAATGTCGTACGGATAATGAGTGTTCATAAGAGTAAGGGACTTGAGTTCAAATACTGCATTTTAGCGGATACCAATAAGCCCTTCAATACCCAGGAACAAAGAGAGAACCTGATTCTGCATCCTGCTTACGGAATAGGTCTCAAAGGCCGTGATTTAGAGAGCGGAAACACATATCCGACTTTGATTCATAAAGTTTTCTGCCTTGAAGTCAACAGGCGTCGAAAATCAGAATCACTGCGGGTTTTGTACGTAGCCCTGACAAGAGCCAGAGAAAAACTTGTTATCTTCGGTTCCGCGAAAGCAGGCGCAGATTCCGTTGTAAAGAAAGCTGTAAAAGAATCAGCAAGGGATACAGTTTCAATACCCCCGTATTCAGTCCGAAGTGCAAATAGTTTTTTGGATTGGATTATGATAACCACAATAAGCCACCCATCAGCCAAGGTTCTGCGTGATTTAACCGATGGCATGTGTAAGCTTTTGCCGGCGGATTTTCCGATCAAATGCGTGCTGCACTCCCCTGAGTCAGACGAAGAGACAGATGCGGATATTAAGCAGAATTGTACCGATGTAGATGAGGCATTAGTCGATAGAATAAGAAAACGTATTGACTATAAGTATCCCTATCTCCCTCTCACAGCTATTCCTACAAAGCGTTCTGCATCACATGTAGATAACAATGACTTCTCTGCGGAATTTTTTGCAACATCCAGACCCGAGTTTGCTTCAAAAAGCGGATTCACACCCGCAGAGCGAGGAACTTTACTCCATAGGTTTATGCAATATGCGGACTTCGACAAAGCAAAGCTTGATATCAAAAGTGAACTGGAGCGTCTTGTTGACTTGAAGTATCTTACAGAAAAGGAAGCTCAGGCGGTGGATTTGGAAAAAGCACGTAACTTCTTCTCCTCGGATATGTTCAAAAGATTGGAAAAAAGTCCGAATGTTATGCGTGAGAAGAAATTTGCAGTACTTGTCCCTGCCGGTAATTTTGAAGATACCTTAAGCGGAGATATGGCAAAAGAGCCTGTTCTTATACAGGGTATAGCGGACTGTATATTTGAGGAAAACAATAAGCTGTACATATTGGATTATAAAACAGATCGTGAAACGGACGAGGAAGTATTGAAACTCAGGCATACACCTCAGCTTAAAGTATATAAAGAAGCTCTTTCTATGATATTTGATTTACCGATAGACGGGGCCTATTTATATTCCCTTTCCCTTGGAAAAGATATCAAGGTTTTATGATGTACGTTTGATTGCGCGAAAATTACATTTTCTGTTATGAAAGGAGGTAGCGCAATGAAGTACTTTTTGGCAGTTAACGACAGTCAACTCGGCACTTGTTTGAAAATGCTATTTGCTGAAGGAATTCAACCTAATGTCGAAACCGTATTAAATGAGAAAGGCAAGATTGAATTTCATATTAGCATTGCAGCAGATGAAGAAGTGTTTGAGAGACTAAATGAAAAATATAAGACTCTGATTTAGTAAATTGCTTTTCCTTTTTTTGACATTATGTTATAATCTAAGGGATACGTAATCTTATATTTTTAAGTTATGAGGGAAGTAAGTATGGGAAATACTAAAAATTCAAATAAAAATACTACTGGTATAGTCGCTGTTATGGATGCGGCCGCAGTTGTAGTGCCTAAAGCTAAACCGATTATTAATGCGGCCAAAGGTGTAGCGCCTATAGTTGTACCGGTTATTGATTTGGCCAAAGTTGTAGCGCCTAAAGCTAAACCGGCTTTTGATACCGTTGTTCACTATGTTAGTAAAACTATAGAAGAAAGAAAAAAGCTAGTAGCTGTTCCGGAATTATATCTTAAAGGGTATCCATTAACTAAGGAGCAAGCTGTAGATGTTCTTAATAGTTGTGGTTTTAAAGCTATATTTGTAAAGGCAAACCTGTCTGAAGCAAATGCTAAATATAGAAATTGTCTTGATATGCAAGTCATAGGGTCTACTCCAAAAGCTAAACATAAAGTTAAACCAGGATCGACTGTTTATGTAAAATATATAACTCAAGAGGTCATTGATGAATCACAACGTATGTATGAACTTGCTGAAAAACAAAAAGCGGAAGATAAAATTGCTAAAGCTGCTAAGCAAGGTCAGCGCAAGGAAAAGGCACAACGAATAATGACGGGTGCAAGAAACAATGCTAAAAAAGGAATAGAAAAAGTCTCCGTTTTAAAGAAGAAAGATGTTGCGAACAATGAAGTATCAGAATAAAGAAAATTAGAATAAATGGCCGGGATACTATAAAGGTAGTGTCTCGGCTTTTTGAGTCGGCTTTTGGATACAATGAGAAAATTATAGCATAAAGGAGTATACAAAATGGCTGTCAAACGATATGACAGAGTCCGATTGAATGATGGTCAAACCGGAACGGTAGTCGATGTTCTTAAAGAAGGCGTCGCATATATAGTTGACATTGACCTTCCTGGACCGGATTGGGAAACAATTGAAATTCGTCAAGAGGATATTGATAAGATCATCGAATAGTATTTGTAACAACGCTATATAATCCTGATTTAGTAAATCAGCTCTCTAAAAAGGTAAAGGAGCCGTAACAAGTCCATATGAAGGATGAAAGGAGGACGGTGATACTCTATGACAATTACAGAGGTTGAGAATTATCTATCAAATCTAACCAGTCATGTTACATTTGAACTAGGCGGTGTTTCTTGCGGAATTGACCCGTTGTCCCGGAATAAGTTTGAAATGTGGTACGGTTCTGATGATATAACCGCCAATTCTATTGATGAAGTCATGAACATGAATTTCTTTGATGGTAAACCCCTGAAAGAGATTTGGAACGACATTACCGGGCTGGAGTACTAATGTCCGTAGTAAAATAATAAGTGATCTAAGAGGATTGAAATATGAAAGTACGTTGGGAAGGCAAAACCGATTTTCTTGTGCTTACGCACGATAAGATTTATACGGTTCTTGGAATAGAAAAAGGATGGTATAGATTAATCGACGATAGCGGCGAGGATTACTTATATCCTCCTGAAAACTTCAAGGTTGTCGAAGAATAAAAGTAATTGACTTGGTAAAATCTACGTATCCCGGAAGGGTTCCAAAAGGATATTGGATTAAAGACTGAGTTATTATTATTCACACCAAGCCGAGCAGAGAGTTGAGGGGAATGACAGCACCTACGCAATTTGCTGTTACAGAAAGCGAAGAGATTTATGGAGTTACTCCTATGATGTATGACTTGTCAATTAGTGACATGAAGAAAATTATAAGAAAAAACAGGTTGCTTTGGTTTCCCAAAGTAACCTGTTTTCATTAAGTATACTTACCTTAAAAGCTCAAGGACCTTTTCGGGCATCTCATCCCGGTTTTCCTCATCGACCTCGATAAGTTTTACCTTCGGGTGGTTTCTTATGTTATCAAGAAAACCTCCCTCCCTTTTTTGGACAACCCCGAGTATCGGCGTATCTCCGTATAAAGCTTTCATGATAGATGCATAAAATAAAGTACTGTTGGCCTCCCTCAGTCCTATCTCATCCATCAAAATGAGATCCGCCCCGGACAAGGATTCATCATCGAGTAACCTTGCCCCGTACTCATCAAAAACATTCTTCTTTGACTCGTAAACTCTCTGTCCGTCTATCCAGCCACGTCTGAAAGTACAATTTGATTCGCTTACTTTTTCTGTCCCGTCTGCCCTGACAATATGTATACTATCCCAACCGTTTTCATCCAGAGGTCCGGAGATGGTCTTAAATCCACGGATTTTCAAGTGTGGATTTTCCGATTTCAGTTCATCCACAACTCGATTTATAACCGTGCTTTTCCCCACCTGTATACAGCCGGTCAAGAATACATGTATCATTTCTTTTCCTCCAAAGGAAGTCTTATAACTACTTTAAACAAATCTCCGTCAGATGAAATTTTAACATTTCCGCCCTGAAGCTCTGTCAAGCTCTTTGCTATGGAAAGACCGAGTCCGGATCCCTCAGTAGTTCTCGAATCGTCGCCTCTGACAAATCTTTCATACAAGTGTTCAACATCGAAATCGAGTTCATCTCTTGAGACATTTTTCATTGATATAACAGCGAATCGATCTTCCGTTTCAAGGTTCAGATATACGCGGGTTCCCGGCATAGCATACTTCTTAACATTAGAGAAAAGATTTTCTATTATCCTGTATGTCTTCTGCCCGTCGGCCACCACCATGACATCCTCATCCGGAACCGTGCATCTCAAGTCAAGGTTGTTTTCCTTGAGAGCTTCCTCGTACTCTCCGAACAATTGATCTATCAACTGATTCAGGTTTATCTGAACAAGAACAAGCTTGACAGCGCCGGCAGAAGCCTTGGAAGCTTCAACCAAATCGTCTACAAGAGTCTTAAGTCTGTTGGACTTCTCTTCCAGCACACCTATATACTCGACTGCATTTTCGTCTTTTATATCACATTGTTTTAACAAGTCTGTATATGTGATTATGCTTGTAAGCGGCGTCTTCAAGTCGTGCGAAACATTTGTTATAAGTTCCGTTTTTGTACGTTCGTTCTTTACAGCCTCATCTATAACCACACTTAAGCCGTTAGTTAAGTTGTTGGTTCTATCAGCCATTGTGCGCAAAGCAACCGGTACATTTTCGGTATTTATATTGAAACCGAACTCACCTTGCTCGGCATCATAAAGGGCTGAATTTATGCTATCCAACGCGGAAGTGAGTCTATATGTGTAAGCAACGGCAATCACAATCAATATGGCCCACACTATACACCAGAGGCATATTGACTCAAAGCTTGGACCCATAAGAGAAATGCAGATACCAATCACAAACGTCAAAAACCAAAAAGCGATTAATGGATAAAGAATTCTCTTCCTTATGCTCTTGCCCATAATTTTATTGTTATCGTTTGCATACCATTGCTTAATCTTGCTGATGTTTTTGATTAACAGCTTATATATCAAAGTATTTTTCAAAAACATTTTATTCTTTACAAGTCTGGATGTTGACATAATCCATTCTATGAATATAAGATTTGCAACAACAGCCAATGCCGAAACCAACGTAAAATATGAGTTTGCCGGATAAGCCCAAAC
>CAZIHW010000148.1:0-2390 GCA_964539045.1 uncultured Eubacteriales bacterium
CTGGAATACGACTCCCAGATTTCGTTTCACTGAATCCGCATCACTATCTAAATCCTTGTCACAGATATGTATGCTTCCGCTGTCCTTTTGAAGCTGTCCGCACATAATATTTATGGTGGTGGACTTACCCGCGCCGTTCACACCGAGGAAGGCAAACAACTCTCCCTCCTTAACCCGAAAACTCAAGTCCTGTACCGCTTTTACATCTCCAAAGGTTTTGTTAAGATGTTCTATTTCAATAATGTTTTCCATTATGTTTTCCTTCCTTTTCCGATGAGTTTCGATTTTTGACGGTCAAATGCAATGTAAGGCTCATTTCCACGGTCTTGCCCCGTCAAGCCAACCGTTTTCCCGCCAATGAACGGACTCATCCTTCATATAGTCGGGATTCTTCTTTCTGGTAGTTGCCATTATATAAAATAAAAAGCGAATATATGGTGAAGGCTTGCCCACCCTTGCATTTTTGATTTTTTTCGCAAGAGATGCGATATCTTTGCTGATTTTATCCTTTTTCTTGTCCGCAACCTCAGACCAGTTTGATGCCTGAACTGCCACGCCGTAGGTTTTAACATAAGGCACACCCCAATAGGTGAGCATTCGTTTTATAGGCTTCATAGCCTCACCAATGCCATTGCCCGCAGCCGTAGAAATGACGACCGCTTTCTTGAAAAACATAGTTTTTTTCGGCCTATGGGGAATCCAATTCTGAAAGAACAAATCCATAAAGGCTTTCATCGGAGCAGAGGGCGCGAAGCAGTAGGTTGGCGTGGTAAAAATAAACAGCTCTGCCTCCTCCATTGCCTTAGCTATAACTTTCTTTTCTTCAAAAAACGGACACTTCGCTTCGTCTTCCATACAAGTGTAGCAGCCAAGGCAATAATGATTCAAATCCCTCGGCAAGAAGAACTCCGTGATATCCCTCTCTGATGCTAATTTTTCGGCGAGCATTTTTCCTATATGATAAGTAGAACCCTTATGATTTTGCCCGTGTATCATAACAATCTTCATAGCGGTCACCTCCTGCGTCTCTTCACACATTTTCATAAATTAACATGTCATTACTGCTCATATGGTCTGTCCGTAAGAGGTTTTGTACAACCCCAGCTTTTAGCCGCCTTTTTAAAGGAGCCTTTTGCAAAGGTTTTAAACATAATCTGTAATAATATCTGTACCGGTTTTGGAAAAACCTCGGGCCCGGTAAATGCTTTTGCTTCTTCGTTATCAAATCCGCCTTTTGCAGCAAACAATCGCCCCATTTCTTCGTAAGGGGTCAGGATTTTTGCACGATCATCTCCGTCCAGAATTCGGATGCTGAAATTATCGCCTTTCACCAATGTACCGCCGTATTCACAACCTAAATACCCGGGAAGCTTCTCAAGGAATGCTTCGCCACATCGTAACTGACAACCTTCTGCAAATCCACTCTGTAAAATAAAATACATCTTCGTTCCCGAATCTTTCTTCACTGAAAGTGTTTCTAAAAATTCAAGCAGAATACCCGGTATATTCTCAACGTACAGCGGCAGAGCAATCAAAATATCCTTATTCGCCGAAAAAGCGTTCTGCGCTTTCTCCCATTCAGTTCGGTCAGAAACGTTATATAATTCGTAGGTATTTCCGTTTTCACAGAAGCCTTTTGCAAAAGAGGTAATAATCTTGTCCGTATTGCTGTATTCCTTCACACGCGGACTTCCGTTAATGACTACTAAATGCATTTGCCGCAACCTCCGTTTCTTCTAACGAATAAGCTCCAAGCGATTTGCTTTCGCAATTCAATGCCACTCTTTCTGCCCAACGGTTGAGATATTCTGTATCCCCATCCCCACGATACAGCACACCGAAATCTGCAGTCTTTTCGTATCGCATTATATGGCGCATCTGACCGTTTTTTATATGCAAATTCATGGTTATAAGAGGCATAATCCTGTCTATAATATTTTTTCCCTTATAGGAAATGAATCCGAAATGAGTATCAGCCACTATCCACACCTGTTCTGCTTTGATCATCTTCTTAAGAATCGTTTCATAATCGTCTTTTATCGTACAGATTCCCGGAGTTTTCAGCCAACAGTAATTACAGCCGATACAATTTTTGATCTCCATATCTGCCGTATTTACAATTTCATATGTTGCATTGCTCGATTTTAATTTTTCCTCAAGCGGCACGATGCCCTGTTTATCCTCTAATGTGTTGATAATAAGTATCAAATACCTGTCCCCCTGTTACTCTTTTCTATAAGGGCACACCCCTATTTGGTATGCGCATAGTTGTCAAAGCCGCCGGGAATGACAGCTCCCACCTCAGGCATAATGTCGACGCGCTCATCTTTAGGAGCTTTGAGAACCATCAGAAGCCCTCGGCATATGTTGCCAAGCTTTTGCGAAATATC
>CAZIHW010000149.1:0-4761 GCA_964539045.1 uncultured Eubacteriales bacterium
AAATTTGAATTTAACAAGGTTGGTTATGAAAAAGAGAATTTTTGTGATAGGGATTATAACCTGTATTTTATACTTTGTATCGGTAGGGTTATTCCTTTTTACCAAAACGGAAATTGCGTTGACGCTATGGGAGCTTATGACCGTTTTTAGTGCACCTGTTGTGCTTTTTATATTATTAGAGATCAGTACCTTTGCGGCAATCACTCCTGTTTATAAAAAAGCCGCACTTGCGTTTATGACTTGTACCTGTTCACTGACGGGTATAGCACATATTGTAAATATAACGGTAACAAGAGTGCTTATAAGCGAAGGGATAGATGTTCCGACATTCTTTCAGATTGGTCATTGGCCTTCTGTCGAGATGGCTATAGACTATCTGGCATGGGGCTTCTTTGCAGGGCTTGCACTTTTGTGCCTCGGTATTGCGATTAAGGATAAAGACAAAATAAAATGCAGAATCAAAATCCTCTTGTTAATTTGCGGTTCTCTTTGTCTTATCGGCTTTTTCGGCGCCGTATTTGTTAATGAAAACATCTGGTATATTGCACCAATGGGATACGGTGTAGGAATAATGATTGTTTGCATACAGATGTTGAGATTCAACAACAAAAGGGATTAAAGCAAAAACACAGAGCCGATTGAAAAGTGTCAAGTCAAAGATTATTAGTTTATGGAGTGTGTGACCCGAAAATACTGGTAAGCCCCGAAAATACACGCATGAACTGGAATTTGAAAACCATGATTTCATAAGTGGTTACTGCCCCTCATAGGGCTTTAATAAAATCCTCCAAAACGCTTGAAAATAAAGGATTTATCGCAATGTGTCCGCCTTATCCCTTTATACGATTTCACTTGTGTTTATGCGTCCCTTGCCACCTCATAAGGGCAAAAACAAGGGAAGAAAAATCTGATAACAAGATATAACAACAAGTGGCAATCGGGAAACTGTGATATATGTGCGAATATATTATACTGGAGGATTTCAAGATGGACAAGTACATTTATGACGAAAACAACGGCCTTTGGTATGAACTGCAAGGCGATTACTATCTGCCGTGTCTTACCTTACCACCCGAAGAAGAAAAGCCTATCGGAATATGGGGGCAGCGGCATAAACGCTACCTGAAAGAGCATAGAAAAGCGACCTACACCACGCTTCTGACCGGCGGCAAGCTCAACACTTATCTTGCCGACATCAACGAGCAGGCGCAGGAACGCTTTGAAAAGCTCATAGAGCAAATGAAACAGGCACAGGGTATCACGGAGCGGCTAAAGGCGGAAAACGCCTTAGAATGGACAGGAAGAATGAATAACATAAGGGCGTGTGCGATGGAGATTGTGAATAAAGAAATGATTTACGCATAGCAGACAGGCGGCAGAGGGTAAAAGCTCTGTCGCTGTTTTTTTCGGGGAGTTTTGATTTTTATATATACCATTGATACAGTTCGTTTAAACGGCTATACTATACGCAGTACATTAAGGGAGGTCGAAATATGTTTGAATATATGACCGCACAGGAAGCCGCAGAAAAATGGAATGTATCGATTCGGTGGGTGCAACGGCTTTGTAAAGGAAATCGTATTGACGGTGCTATGAATATTAGCCGTGTATGGCTTATACCAAAGGACACGAAAAAACCCATCGACGGACGATTAAAAGCAAATAGAAAGCAGATAGGAGCAGATGAAATTGAATAATATTTTGAGATTTTCAAAAATCCCCTTGCGTAATGTATTGCTTATGACGCAGCGTAATGAAGTAAAATAATAAGGGCGAAAGGAGGTGAAGGCTATGTCAAAATATCCGACTGGAGAAATTGCGAAGCTCTGCGGCGTATCTGTTAGGACAGTGCAGTATTATGATACCCGTGGTATTCTTACCCCCAGTGAACTCACGGAGGGCGGCAGACGGCTTTATTCTGAGGATGACTTAAAGCGGATGAAGATTATCTGCTTCCTTCGTGACGCTGGTATTTCAATCAACAACATCGGAGAATTGTTGTCCGAGGATAATCCCAGCAGTGTTATTTCTGTTTTGCTTGAACAACAGGAGCAGCTTCTTCTTGAAGAAGTACGCGAACGACAAGCAAAACTTGATATGCTTGATGGCATTAAGCGAGAGCTGAAGGGCGTAGAAAATTTCTCCATCGAATCTATTGCTGATATAGCTTATGTGATGGAAAACAAAAAGAAAATGAGACAGCTACACGCTATTCTGCTGATTACAGCGATTCCTATTGGCATAATTCAATGGACATCTATCATTCTCTGGATTGCCGCAGGAATATGGTGGCCTTTTGCTCTTTGTGTTCTGGTGGCCATTCCATATGCAATTTGGGTCACAAAATTCTATTTCAAACGAGTTGCGTATATCTGTCCACAGTGCCATGAAGTATTTAAGCCTAATTTCAAAGAAGCACTTTTGGCAAGGCATACCCCGACACTTAGAAAACTGACTTGTCCCTGTTGCGGGCATAAAGGTTTTTGTGTAGATACTTACAGAAAGAAGGAAAATGAAAATGGATAAGATTATGGAATTTCTACCGTTTTTGATCCCACTGGCAATCGTTCAGTTTGTTCTGTTGGGTTACACCCTTTATCACATTCTGACCCATAAGCATTATAAAAGAGGCAGTCGAACTCTGTGGCTCGTTGTCGCGATCATTGGCATGAATTTTGTCGGCCCGATCCTGTACTTCCTGCTTGGGAAAGAGGAGGAGTGACATGGATGTACTGAAGATACAAAACCTAAAAAAGAGCTTTGGCGGGAAAGAAGTGCTTCGAGGGCTTGATCTGTCCGTACCGGAGCACAGCATTTTCGGTTTCATAGGAAAAAACGGCGCGGGAAAAACTACCACGATGAAAGCCATTCTCGGGCTTTTGAAGCAGGATTCCGGCGAGATCTATGTCATGGGGGAAAAGGTGCGCTTTGGGCAGACCACTACCAACCGTTACATCGGCTATCTGCCCGATGTGCCGGAATTTTATTCCTATATGACGCCGAAAGAATACCTAAAGCTCTGCGGAGAGGTCTGTGGCATGGACAAGGCTGACATTGTAACGAGAAGTCAAGAACTGTTGGAGCTGGTAGGTCTTGGGCAGGAGCGTCATCGGATCAAAGGCTTTTCCAGGGGCATGAAGCAACGCCTGGGAATTGCCCAGGCGCTGCTGAACCGCCCAAAGCTTCTGATCTGTGACGAGCCCACATCAGCCCTGGATCCGGCGGGACGCAAGGAAATTCTGGATATCCTTCTCGCGGCAAGGCAGCAGACCACGGTGCTTTTTTCTACGCACATTCTTTCGGATGTGGAACGGATATGCACCGAAGCCGCCTTTTTGCAGGGCGGGAGGATCGTCATGGAGGGAACCATTCCCCAGCTGCGAAGCAAACGGGCATCCGACGGATTCCTTGTGGAAACAGAGGAAAAAGAGGATGCCGAAGCACTTTCCAAAGCCTTTGGCGATCTGAAGCGGGGGGAACAGAACGCCCTTGTTTTTCATGGCAGCGAGGATCGTTTCTCTGCTGTCATGCAATATATCGCTGAACATAGAATCCCCGTGCAGAGAATTGAGCGAATAGAGCCAACGCTGGAATCCCTGTTTTTGGAGGTGACGAAATGAAACCTCTCCTTGCCTTTCTGAAAAAAGAAAACTTGGAAGCCGCACGGACCGGCAAAATTGGGATCCTTGCGCTGCTGTTTGTGCTGTTCGGCATCATGAACCCCGCCATCGCGAAGCTAACGCCCTGGATGATGGAAATGCTGGCCGAAACCATGGCGGAAAGCGGATTGATCGTCAAAGATGTTCCGGTGGACGCAATGACCTCATGGACACAGTTTTTCAAAAATATTCCCATTGCACTGATCGCTTTTGTGCTGATCTTCAGCGATCAGTTTACCAAAGAATACAGATCTGGAACATTACTGCTTGTGCTGACAAAAGGCTTATCCCGATACAAGGTCGTGCTTGCGAAAACTGTGCTGTTACTGTCACTTTGGACATTTGGCTATGGGACCTGCTTCGCCATTACCTATGGCTACAACGCCTACTTTTGGGACAATGGTATCGCGAATAACCTATTCGCATCTGTAGCGATGTGGTGGCTGTTTGGCATATGGGTCATCTGCCTGACCGTCCTGTTTTCGTCACTGCTGCAAAATAACACAGGTGTTGCCCTGTGTATCGGCGGGACGGTACTGCTGGCGTATTTATTGGGTATCCTGCCAAAAGTACAGGCGTATTCACCTACTATGTTGATGGATTCCAATTCACTTTTGATGGGTACCGAGGAAATAGGTGCCTATATAAAAGCTATCGTTGTTACCGCTGCCTCGTGTATCGCATGCGTTGCGGTTAGTATTCCAGTTATTAACAAGAAACAGCTTTAAGGTGTAATGAGCTATGAAAACCGAATGGATACTATTCCCCGTTTGCGGCAACAAAACCCGTGACAGAATAAGAGAGGATACGGTCTTGAAGAATTATCCGCTATACTGTCCGAAATGCAAGCAGGAAACGCTGATAGAAGCGGAAAACTTGAAAATAACCGTTATAAAGAAACAGGAAACCTAATCTCTATATGTACGCCGCCGTGTATGGGTAAAACCATAGCGGCGGCTGCCACGGATCGGGCTTTGTCAATAATGTTTTCGCCCGCCTTTTTAATTCTGTCCAGCGGTTGCGAAAAAGAAACGAAGTATGTAGACGAGATTGAATCCTATGTTAGAGATAATCGTCGCAGTCGTTCAGACCCTGCTTTAAT